>JAUNBX010000002.1:21803-62441 GCA_030526875.1 Clostridium perfringens
AAAATGTAGAAAATAAAGATATATTTCTAGATAATTAGTAAATGAGAATCATTAGATATTAAAAGTGATTAAGAAAAATATGGAAATAAAAGTAAATATAGATTATGAAAAAATTAAAAAATATTGTTTATAATTTATTAATATGTATTGACAGAGTGATTTTTAAAACCTATAATCAATGTGTAATTTAAAAAAAGTAAATATTTTAGGGGAGGCTCCTATATTAGATAAATGCTACTGCTCAGAAACATCGAAAGATGCCAATGGGTCAACAGGTATTGCCGAGTTAAGGCTTTACTTAATGTAGCTGAGTTAAGCTCAAAGCTATATAGTGCTAAAACCATGGTACAAGGTTTTATTGCGTGTATTTTGAGTTTTTAGAGTTTCTCTAAAAGCTCTTTATTTTTTTGTAAGTATTATATATTAAATTATGATAAAAATAAGATTGGAGGAATGGTTTGTGGACACGGAAGAGGGGTGTAGTTATCGATAAAGGAAATATAAAGGAGAAGATTTAATTATGAATATGGAAAAAACAATTGTTGGAAGAAAATTTGGAATAATTGATATAATTATTTTTTTAGCTATTGCAGTATTATTATATTTAGCGCTAACACCAGCTATAAATGGATATGTAAAACCAACTGATGTTGGAAGCACTATATCAACTAATATAAGTAATATACCTTACTACATGTTAAAATCCGTTGGTAGAATGACAGCGGCGTACATACTTTCAGTAATTTTCACTTTAATCTACGGACATATAGCAGCACATAATAAAAGAGCAGAAAGAATTATGATTCCAATACTTGATATACTTCAATCAATACCAGTATTATCATTTTTACCAGCAGTATTATTAGGTCTTATGGCACTTTTCCCAATGGACAACATAGGTGTTGAACTTGCAAGTATAATTCTTATATTTACAAGCCAAGCTTGGAATATGACTTTTAGTTTTTATAACTCCATAAAACAAATACCAAATGATTTAATTGAAGCATCAGATGTATTTAGATTAAACAAGTGGCAAAAATTTAAGAAGCTTGAAGTACCTTTCTCAATGATGGGTCTTGTATGGAATAGTATGATGTCTTGGGCAGGTGGATGGTTTTTCTTAATGACTTGTGAAATGTTTACTTTAAACGGTAAAACATATGTCCTTCAAGGGATAGGTTCTTATTTACAAGTTGCAGCAAATCAAGATAATATAAGTGCTTTGGTTTGGGGAATAGTATCTTTGATAATAGTTATTGTATTATTAGATCAACTTATCTGGAAGCCATTAAATGTATGGGCGGATAAATTTAAAATGGAACTTACTCAAACAGAAGTACCACACTCATATGTACTTACTGTACTTAGAAGATCAGTTGTAGTTGGCTTTGTAGTAGATAAAATTTTTGAGCCAATAATAATAGCTATTGGAAGCAAAATAGATAAGCTAGTTGAAAAGAAGACAAATAGTAAAGTTAAAGTAGAGAGAAAAAGAAATAACGGGTTAATAATTAAATGGGGAATAAGAATAGTAGCAATTATAATCTTTGTTTATTTAGGTTTTGATGCAAGTAAGCTTATAATGCAGCTTTCAGTAAATCAATTACTAAGTATTTTCCCAGCTGCAGGTGCAACTCTTTTAAGAGTAACAGTTGCACAACTTATTGCAATAGTATGGACAGTACCAGTTGGAGTTGCAATAGGATTAAATAAAAAGTTAGCTAGAATACTACAACCAATAGTTCAAATTGCAGCATCAGTACCAGCAACAGCATTATTTCCAGTACTTATTTTATTCCTTATAAATTATATAGGTGGATTAAATATAGCAGCAGTAATACTTATGCTTTTAGGAACACAATGGTATATTTTATTTAATGTTATAGCAGGTGCTATGGCAATACCAGAAGATTTAAAAGCAGCAGCTAAAACATTTGGAATAACAGGAATAAAAAAATGGAAAGTATTAATAATCCCAGCTATATTTCCATACTTAGTTACAGGTCTTATAACAGCAGCAGGTGGTTGTTGGAATGCAAGTATTATTGCAGAATATGTAACATTTGGTGGAAAAACAGTTACTACAGTTGGACTTGGAGCTTTAATAACAGAGTCAACAGCAAATGGAAATTATGCAATGCTTTTAGCTTCAACTTTAGCAATGATAATTATGGTTGTTGTTTTAAATAAATTAATTTGGAATAGATTATATAGACTTGCAGAAGAGAAATTTAGAATAGAGTTATAAAAAGGGGTGGCAAAAATGAAAAGCGTAAAAGAATTTATAAAAGTTAATAATGTAGTAAAGTATTTTGGTGGAGCAGAAAAGCCTACTTTAGACCATATTAATTTAACAGTAAATGAAGGCGAATTTGTAGCAATACTTGGACCATCAGGTTCAGGTAAATCTACACTCCTTAGAACAATGACAGGACTTATAAAACCAGACGAGGGAGAAGTAATCTTAGATGGGAAAAAAGTTACTGATGTAAGTTCAGCAGCTGCAATAGTTTTTCAAACCTTTGCTTTATACCCATGGCTTACTGTTCGTGAAAATGTTGAAATAGGATTAAAGGTTAAGGGTTTCCCAAAGGATTATACAAGAAGAAAGGCAGAAGAGCTTATAAGCTTAATAGGTCTTGATGGATTTGAAGAAGCATATCCAAAGGAACTATCAGGAGGTATGAGACAAAGAGTAGGGTTTGCAAGGGCTTTAGCTGTTGAGCCAAAACTTTTATGTTTAGATGAGCCATTTTCAGCCTTAGACTTTTTAACTGCTGAAAACTTAAGAACAGAACTTGTAGACTTATGGCAAGAAAAGAGAATGCCAATTAAGGGAATCATAATGATAACCCATGGTATAGAAGAAGCTGTACTTATGGCAGATAAAATAGTAATGCTTAGTAAGAAGCCAACCCATGTAGCAGGAGAGATAAAAATAGATCTTCCTCATCCTAGAAACAGAAAGTCACCTGAGTTTGAAAAGTTAGTAGATAGTGTCTATAAACTTTTAATTGAAGGAAAGCTTGAAAATACAGAAGAAAAAGTTGATAAAAAATCAGTATCAAAATCACAAGTTCCCCAAAAGCCAGTTCAAATTCCATTTTCTCATGTTGGGGTAATGGAAGGACTTTTAGAACTAATTGATGACAATGGTGGAAAGATGGATATATATCAATTAGGTGGGGACTTAATGATGGAAATAGATGATTTATTCCCTAATATAGAAGGGATTTCAATGCTTGGTTTTGCAACAGTTAAAGAGGGAGATATTTTTATAACACCCCTTGGAAAAGAACTTGTTGAACTTGATAAAGATGAAAGTAAAGAGCTATTTAAGAAGCAAATTGAACAAATATCAACATTTAAAGTTATAATGAATGTTTTAAATAATAAAACTAATCATACAATGAAAGAAGAATTTTTCAAGGAATTATTTAAAAAATATTTCCAAGCAGATGAAATTGAAAGAATGATGGATATAATAATAGACTGGGGAAGATATGCAGAGCTTTTCTATTACGATCATGACTCAGAAGAATTATATTTAGAACGTGAAGAAGAATAAGAGTTTAAATACAATATATAGTGTAAAATTTACACTATATATTGTATTTTTTTGTTTAAGAGAATATTTTAAAAATAAACATTCCTAAAATTTACAATTTGTGATAATATATAATTAGTAAAATGGAATTAATTGGATTTGTATAAAATTTTATAAACAGGAAGGGGGAAACTTATGAGTATTAGTAAGAAGTTTTATAATTTTTGTAATAATATAGATATGAGAGATGAAGGAATGATGGCTGATATATATATAGATGTAACATTATGTCTAAATAAGCATTTTTGGAATTCTATATCCCCTGTAAAACATAGAGTTTATTCAGGGACAAAACAGCCAGCGTCTTATATGGGCAACTATAATGGCGATGTTTTATATTTTAGGTTACCTTATTTTTATTATGAAAAGTATAATAACTTTATAGGTAATGGACAATTAGAATTAATAGATGAAGTGAAAAATGTCCTTGAAAAAGAATATGTAGATATACCTTTAATATATGATGTAGATGGAATTACTATGGATATAAAAAAGAATGTAAGATTAAAGATTATACCAACCTTTGTAAACGAAAATGGTAGTTATACTTATCCTGTTATAAGTGGAAGTGGAAGATGGGAAGTTACTAAATTTATATTAGAAATTGAGGAGTTTAATAAGCTAGATAAATTATGTAATGGAAATTTGATGAATCTTTGTAAAATGATAAAGGTTTGGAGTAAAGTAATGAATTTAAATATTGATGATCTACTTATAGATGTTTTATGCTATAACTTTATGTTATATTATGAGCATAGAAGTAAAGAATATATGTGTTATGATTGGATAAGTAGAGATTTTTTTAAATACTTATCAGAACAAAATCCTGAGCAAAAATATTGGATAGTTCCAGGAAGTTTAAACAAAGTGTATAAAAAAGATGATTTTATTGAACGGGCTAGAATAACATACTTATTAGCTAAAAAGGCTTGTCTAGATAATACTGATTCTAATAAAAATATTTGGCAAAATATATATGGAAGAAAATTCGTATAGAGATAGGCTATGCTACAATATAAGTTGTAACATAGCCTAAAATAAATAAAAAAACTAGTTTTCATTATTTTTATTTTCATCAGGTTTTTCATTTGTAATTTCATTATCTGATGAATGAGATATAATCTCAGAATTTTGTTTAATGGTAATCTCTTCTTTAGGTTCAGAAGATTTAGCTATTTTAAAATTATTATTAGAATCTAAATCACTATCTATTATATAATTTGCCACATCCTTAGGCACCCGAGATGTCATAACGGACATATCTATTAATATGTCAGGTAGTGATAGGAAACTAGAATAGGCTAAATATTTAGCTTCCCATTCTGGTTTAAATTTTTGTTTAAATCTTCTAAGGCCTGAAAAACTATAAAATACCTGACCGTAGTTATAAAGAAGTCTAGCAAATTTTTCTAAAAGATGTGAACCTGGAGTTAATCCAACGCTAGACAATGGGGCTTCTCCTAAATTAAATCTTTTATATCCTTTTGCTTGAAAATAAAGTATTATACTTAAGAATAAAAACTCCATAGTTGAGTTAGGAACTTTTTTTCTAAATCTCATCAAGTCGATAGCAATAGATTTTCCATCATAGCAATACATAAGCGATACAAAAGCAATTATTTCATCTTTGTTATTATCTTTAAGTATTGCAATAGGAGCTTTTTTAAGATAGGCTTCATTAAACCATCCTATAGAAAAACTTTTTTCTTTTCTTCCTCCTAGCCATTCATCTGAAATATTTTTGATTTTTTCTAAAAATTCCTTAGTATAAGGTGGTTCAATTATCTCAAAAGAGTATCCATCTTTCTCAAATCTTCTTAAAATGTTTCTAAAAGAGCTTTTTTTAGAACCAACAAGATTAAAAGTTTCTAAATTTACTACAGCTTCTTCTCCAAGTTTAAAGAAATAATAACCATTATCGTGATAAATACTTAAGTTTTCTTCAGCAATTTGAAGAAAGGAAGCTTTATACCCATAGATATCTAAATACTTTTGAAACTCTTGTATGCAATCAGACAGTCTTTCTCGAGGTACAATAGGATCACTTAAAACTATTATTTTATCATTAAATTTAGCATAAGGAATCATAGCTTCGCCATTTAAAGCCCAATAAACTTTCTTATCACCTAAGTATGTAAGATGAGTTAGTGAATTTCCGTTATTAGTTTCAGATAAAAACTCTTTTACTCTATTCATGTCAACTTTTTCAGAATAGATAGGGTCATCTTCAATTTTTTCTCTTGTAATATAAAGAAAAACTAAAAACAGTACAAATATTCCATAAGTTGTAATATCTGCTAGAACATCATACCTTTTAAATTGAAAGATTCTCCAATAATAGTCATGTACATAACGGTGGTTTATTAAATTGTTATGTATAAATGTTTTAGCATATTCTATTAAAAATACTGTTACAGCAATAACTATAACAGAAGTTATTGTGTAGTTTGAAAGCTTTATAGGTATACTTTTTCTGTAAAAACTTTTCCTAGATAATCTTAGGATTATAGATACTATTAGTAAAGCTATAGCTTCCTCGTAACTTAAACCTTTTATAAATGTAAATATTCCACCTAAAATTAAAAGTGCTATAGTTATATAGTAGGATCTCTTTACCTTACAAAAAATTTCTTTAGATATCACAATAAGCATTAGACCTATTAAGAAAGAAATTTTATGAGATAGTTGTAAAATTGGTGCTGGTAATATTTCAGATACAATTATAAACCTTTCTAAAAGAGGCGGGTAAAGAGCAGATATAATTAAAAATAAACCACTAAATAAAATTAAAATAAATAATATAAAGTTAGTTAAATTACTGAATATGCCATACTCATATAAAGATTTAAAAAAATAAGTTACTGAATTATCTTTAGGTTTACCCTTAGAATTATTAGAATCTTTTACTTTTTCATTAGTATTTTTAGTTTCAGATTCCCTTGAATTTTTAAAGGGATTTTTCATTAATTGTCAACTCCTTATACTTTAGGTATTTATTTTTAGTTTACCCCTTTTTCTTTAAGTATTTCATAAATAGTTTTAGATGTTGTATCTTTTAGGGAATATCCAAGAAGATCTAAGACTTCTTTTAATTCTTCCTCAGAAGAAGTTTCAATTTCAATATAAGGGAATGGACAAAAGCTAGGATCATTTATATCAATTTCTATTAAGGTATTCTTATATTTATAGCTTTCTCTATATTTTTTTATAGATTTTACAAGTTGTAACCCTAAGGATTTAAATATATTTTCTCCTATAATACCATCTTCTATAATAGTTTCATTCTCTTCCATAACTTTAAAAGTATCTTGGCTTAACATTTTTTTAGTTGTAATAAAATATACAGTTTTATTGTTTATTAAATCATCAACAGTTCTAATTCTTGCATAGCCTTTATTTTTTAAAAGTCTACCATCTTTAAAATCAAATATATTATTTGTTTGATTTTCTTTTTTTACATTTTCAAAATTTAATTCCTTTAGTCTTTTCCTTAAACTATCTAAGTCAATATCAACAATTTTTGTTTCTAATTCTTTCATTATTTTTCTCCTTAATATGTATTCAATACTATATTATAATAAACTAAGGGAAAATTATATACAAATATGATATTTTAATTTAACTTTAATCATTATTTTTTATAATATTTAATTGAGAATGCATTTATATTATATATTAAGTAATATTAAATAGTTAAGATTTAGGAGGAGATTTTTATGAGAGATTTTAATATTTTAATAGTTGATGATCAAAAAGATATTTGTAGATTTTTGCAACTAGAACTTGAACATGAGGGGTATAAAACCTTTATAGCTAATAATGGGTACAATGCCATAGATACAATTAAAGAAGAGTCTATAGATTTAATACTTCTAGATGTTATGATGAATGGTATAGATGGTATAGAAACATGTAGAAGAATAAGGGAGTTTAGTGAGATACCTATAATAATGCTTACTGCAAAGTCTCAGGTAAGGGACAAGGTTACAGCTTTAGACTGTGGAGCTGATGATTATATTACAAAACCTTTTGAAATTGAAGAACTTTTAGCTAGAATAAGGGTTTATGAGAGAAAAGCTAAGGATAAATTTGAAATGCTCTTTATAGGAGATCTTAAAATGAATATTGATAAAAGAAGAGTTGAGTGTTTAGGGAAAGAAATAAAACTTACTAAAACTGAATTTGATTTATTAAAATTTTTACTTATAAATAAAGAACTTGTTATGGATAGACAAAACATATTAAATAAGGTTTGGGGATATGATTATTTTGGCGATGAAAATATAGTCGATGTGTACATAAGACATTTAAGGGAAAAACTTGAAAACTATGGACTAGATAAAAAAATACATACTGTAAGAGGAGTCGGGTACGTAATAAAAAATGAAAATTAAAAAAGATAAAAGAAGAAAAAATAAAGAATTATCCTCATCTCTTGCCATAAATAATGGAATACTTATCGCTTTAATACTTATATTTTTGAACTTTGGTGTCTATTGGTTTGTAACAATAGCATTAAATATGGAAAATGTTGATGTGTTAAATAATGCAACTAGTACCCTTCAAAATGAATTAAAAGATGGAGTAGGATTAGTAAATTCAGTTGAAAATATAGGTTTTGGAGATGACTTATATGGTCTTGTATTTAATTCAAATGGGGATTCTATATATAAGACAAATCAAAATATAAGTATACCAAGTTATTTAGCAAAGGAAGCAGGTCAAATAAGAAGAACTGCCATGAATGGAAAGCATGTTTTATATATGGTGGTGCCAGTAGTGGAAAATGGGCAAAATTATTATGTGTTTTTAATAAAAGATAAAACATCAGACTCATTTTATATAGAACTTTTAGGAATTGTCATGGCGTTAACTACACTTTTAGGTATAATAATAGCCCTCATTGCAGGAAAAATAATTACAAGAAGAAGTTTAAGGCCAATGACTATAATGAGGGAAACAGCTGAAAAGATAAATGGTAATAATTTAAAGGATAGAATAGACGTTAAAAATTCAGATGATGAAATAGGAAAATTAGCAGGAACAATAAATAATATGATGGATAGGATTGAAGAAAGATTTGAAATGCAAAATAGATTTGTAGGAGACGCATCTCATGAACTTAAAACACCAATAGCCGTTATAAAGGGTTATGCAGACATGCTAGATAGATGGGGAAAAGATGATAGGGAGGTTTTAGAGGAAGCTATAGCAGCTATAAAAAAGGAGAGTGACCATATGAAAACTTTAATTGATAGGCTATTATTTTTAGCTAAAAAAGATAGTGAACTTATGGAAACTAATAATGAAAAATTAGAATTAAATAATTTAATAGATGAAGTTGTTCAAGATTATGGGGTTATAAATAATAATAGTATATTAAGAAGAATTGAAGGAAACAGTGATAGTATAGTAATTAATGCTGATAGGGATATGATAAAACAACTTTTAAGAATATTTATAGATAATTCTATAAAATATACTAATAAAGAAAATGGCTTTGTAAAGATATCTGTTAATATAAAAAATAATGAAAGTGAAATAATTATAGAAGATAATGGAATAGGAATACCCAAAAAGGATATAGATAAAGTCTTTGAAAGATTCTATAGAGTTGATAAGGGGAGAAGTAGAGAACTTGGTGGAAGTGGCCTTGGTCTTTCAATAGCTGCTATAATAATAAATCATTATAAAGGGAAAGTTGAACTAGAGAGTATAGAAGGAGTTGGAACAAAGGCATATATAAAAATCCCTCTATACAATAAAATATAACATCAATATTATTTTTAAAACATAGTAATATTTAATAAAGCATATTTTTGTTATCATTTAGGGGTAGGATGAAGAAATGTTTATTAAGTATGAAGATATTAAGAATGAAAAAATAGTTGATGTTAGGACTACACGAGAGCATGAATTAACTCCTTTTACTAAATATAGCATTCCTGTGATAGAAATAGAAGAATATTTAAGAATAAAAAGATTTTATCCATTAGCTTTTTATATTATTTTAAAAGGTATAATAAAGAGAAGAACATATATAAGAAATAGACTTCTTATGATATCTAGAAATAGAGAAAAAACTTTAGTTCTTGCTTGTTCAAGGGGAAGGCTTAGAAGTCCTATGCTATACTTTTACGCTAAGCTTTTAAGAGTTAAATGTAAAATATTATATAAGGGAATAAAGCCAGTATTAAAGGCAAGTGAGAGGAAAAAGCTTAATGAACTATTATAAAAACCAGGTTATATCAAAATAATTATTTTGATATAACCTGGTTTTTTTGATAAAATAGGTAATAGTTTAAGTTTATTAAAAGTTATACTTTAGCATAATATAATTAAAAACGTAAGATGAGTAACTTTTAGAGAAAATAGCAGAATATATAAATAAAAAAGTTAATTATACCTGAGTTACTATTTATATAGTAGGAATCTGTGAGAAGATTAAGACTAAATATTGTAATATAAATGTTTTATGTTAAAAAATTAATTTTTAAAAACTAAGAAGTATAATAAAATATAGTATATTATTATAGGATAAACGAGGTGATAAGAAATGAAAAAATCAATAATAGCTGCTATTATTGTAGTTGCAGCAGCTGTAGCAGGAGTTACAGTTTATGAAGTAACAGCTACAACTAGTAGTACAAATACAACAGTAACTTCAGATAATACTGGTGTTGTTGTAAGTTCAACTGCAGCTAGAGCAACAAAAAGCAGTGCAACAGCAAGTAGTGGAACTAAAAGTAGTGTAACAGAAAATACTTCTAGGAAAGATTCAAAAACTAATCAAGTAGAAAAACAAGATTCAGCTAAAGGAAAAGATATAAAATCAACTACAACAACTGTAAGCAGTAAAAAAACAGAAAGTAGTCAAGATACGAAAAGTAGTAGCTCAAATGTTAGCGCTACAAATAAAGAGGGAACATCTAGCTCAACAGTATCTAGTACTCCAAGTAATAGTGGAACAAAGACTAAAAGTTCAACAAGTACATCAAACAATACAGAAAGTTCAGGGACAACTACATCAAGCTCAATTTCTCCTACAACTAAAGTAACAACAAGTAGTAGTAATAGTAGCTCTAGTTCTAATAGCAACATAATAGATGGACAACCTGTATTAACAAATCAAAACTCAGCAGTTTCATCTTATTACGGCACATGGACTGTTGGAGATAAAATTGGTGGTGCTAGAATTGGAAATGGTGAAGCTACAACAGAGCCTACTGGAGAAAATATAATATTAACAAAATCATTATATTCATTTAATGGAACAGTTATTGAAAACCCTAATTATTACATAATAACAGCAAATGCTTCAGAGTATTTTGGTAGTGAAGGATGGTCAGGGGATATAGGAACTACTTCAAATGGACTTCTTCGATTTATAATAGCAGTACCTAGTAATGTGAAAGTAACAACAAGTACGATTTATAGATATGAAAAATTAAGTAAAATAGTCATAAATGATAATAGTTTAGCAGTGTTAAATAGTAGCGAAAATGTTTATTCCGCTAGTTTAGGATAGATTGATTATTACACAGCAATTAATTTTAAATTTGTTTGCTGTGTTTTTATTTTTTAATATTAGTTAAAAATTTAATATTAAAGCAATAAAAAAAGAGACTGCAAAATGCAATCTCTTTTTAAAAATTAAGCTCTGTTTACTGATCCGAATAATTCCATCTTTTCTTTAACAGTTGCTTTTATAGCTTCAAATCCTGGAGCTAATAATTTTCTTGGGTCGAATCCTTTTCCTTGTAGGTCTTTTCCTTCTTCTACATATTTTCTAGTAGCAGCAGCAAAAGATAATTGACATTCAGTGTTAACATTGATTTTAGAAACTCCTAAAGATATAGCTTCTTTAATCATGTCAGCAGGGATTCCTGTACCTCCGTGTAATACTAATGGCATAGCTCCAACAGTTTTATCTATTTCAGCTAAAGTTTCGAAGCTTAAACCAGCCCAGTTTTCAGGGTATACACCGTGAATGTTACCAATTCCAGCAGCTAACATGTCAACTCCTAAATCAGCGATTTGTTTACATTCAGCAGGGTCAGCAACTTCACCAGCACCAACAACTCCGTCTTCTTCTCCACCTATTGAACCAACTTCAGCTTCAACAGATATTCCTTTAGCAGAAGCGATTTCGATTATTTCTTTAGTCTTTTGGATGTTTTCTTCTATTGCATAGTGAGAACCATCAAACATTACTGATGAGAAACCAGCTTCGATACAAGCTTTAGCTCCTTCAAAACTACCATGATCTAAATGTAAAGCAACAGGAACTGTTATTTTTAATTCTTCTAACATTCCGTTAACCATTCCAACGATTGTTTTATATCCGCACATATATTTTCCAGCACCTTCAGATACTCCTAAGATAACTGGTGAATTATTTTCTTGAGCAGTAAGTAATACAGCTTTTGTCCATTCTAAGTTGTTTATGTTGAATTGACCAACAGCGTATTTACCTTCTTTAGCCTTGTTTAACATTTCTTTTGCACTAACTAATGCCATGATAATACCGCCTTTCATAATTGAAAAAATATTTTTAAGGGACTTAATATGTCCCTCTGGGACTAACCCATATGATATAATTATAAACTAAAATTTTAGAAAATTCTATACTTAAAACAAATTTTATATGGTAAGAATAACATTTATCAGAATACTAAAGGATATAGTATAGCATATGTTTATAATATATTAGTAAGATTTATTTGTTGAAGTTCTTTTATATATTCAGAAAGACACTTTATGTTATCTAAACATGACAGCGTATCAGGTAGCTCCTCAATTCTAATAAAATCTATTAGTTTCACTGTTTCTGTATTTAAATTATCTATGTCTTGGTGATTTATGTACACAGATACTTTTCTAAAACCTTGAGACATAACTTTCTTAAGTTCAATAGACTTTTCTAAAGCTTTATTCCACTCATTATTATTTATTAAAATTTCGATTTCATTGCTTAGTCTTAAAGAATCATTACATAATGAATTTAAGTTCTTATTACCTATAAATACAAAACCTAATACTACAAAAAATATTATAAATGATATTATAGTGTTTTTCATAAAATTACTCCTTTATAAAGAAAGTTCATCAGAGATATTATCATCAGATAATTCTTGATAAAATATTCTTTCATTAGAATCAATCATGACAACATACAAATCTTCTTTTTTAGGAGCATCTAATTCTTTTAATTTTTCATCAAGCCAAGATACATCTCTATCTAAAGTATGGAATGCTTTTTTATTAATTTTACCGTCTACATATAAAAGCATTGGAATTTTAGGGTTTTTAACGTTTATTCCTAAATCCTCTTTTGTTACAGTATCGTGAGATGATTTAGGTATTATAGATACTTTTCCATTGTTCTCTAAAATAGCATACTGAATTTCAGATATATCTAAAAATCCGCCTTCACGTATTTCTTCTAAAATATCATCTACAGTAAGACGTTGTTTTTTTACTATACTTAAGTTTAACTTACCATTATTTATTAAAATACAAGGGTCACCATCTACAAGTTTTCTAAAGTAAACACTCTTTTGTTGAATTTCTGTAATTATTATATTTATGATTAAAAGAGTTACAATGGGTATTATACCAAGAATTAATGGAAGTCTAGAGTCTTGCATAGGCAGTGCTGCAAGGTCTGAAATCATGATAGTTATAACAAGCTCATAAGGTTGAAGTTCTCCAATTTGTCTTTTCCCCATAAGTCTTATTACAAGTATTACTAAAAAATATAAAAGAGCTGTTCTAATAAATACTATATACATATTTTATCACTCCTTATAATTATATAATGTGAAAATATGTTTAATTTATTCTTACTTTTAATGTTTTTTCATAAATATAACTATAGAATATTGAATTTATACAAGGAGTTAAATTTTAAAGGATAGTGGTAAAATTAAATAGAGATAGACTTTAAATCTATTTATTATTAATTTAGGAAGTGAAGTCATGGAAAGATTGAAAATTAGGATTAATGATAGGGATATTTATGTGGATAAAGGAGCTAGGTTTTGTGACCTTTTAGATAAAAATTATAAAGAAGATATGCTCCCTATAATTTTAGTAAAGTTTAATAATATGTATCATGAACTTACAGATAAAATAACAGAGGAGGGGATTTTAGTATGGGTTAGGTTAAATAATTCAATTGCTATGAGAACATATAGAAGAGCTCTTCAATTTGTTTTTATAAAAGCCACTTTAGATTTATTTGATGAGTGTACTATAACTATTCAGCATTCTATAAGTACAGGGCTTTATGGTGAAATTCATAAAGATATTGCATTAAATGAAGAAGATATAAAGCTTATTAAAAATAGAATGAAAGAAATAATAAATAAAGATATACTTATAGAAAAGTGTGAGTTAAAAAAAGAAGATGCTATAAATATGTTTAAGAAATATAAAATGAATGACAAAGTAAAGCTTTTAAAAACTTTAAAAAATAAAACTGTAAAGCTTTATAAAATAGAAGATAAATATGATTACTTTTATGGTAATATGGCTTATTCAACAGGAGTTTTAAAATATTTTGATTTAGAATTTTATGACCCAGGTTTTATATTGAATCTTCCAAGTGAGAAAAGTCCAACGAAAATTAATAAATTTGAGGATATACCTCAACTTTCTAAGGTTTTTAGAGAAACTAAAAAATGGGTAAGTATATTAGGTGTAGCAGATGTTGCATCTTTAAATGAAAAAATAAAGGGGGATGAAGTTCAGGATATAATAGGAGTATCAGAGGCCCTTCATGAAAAAAAGATAGCATATATAGCAGATATGATATCAAACAGAGGTAATGTAAAAATAGTATTAATAGCAGGACCATCATCATCAGGAAAAACTACATTTTCAAAAAGATTAGAAATACAACTTAGAGTAAATGGGTATAAACCTCTTTTAATATCTTTAGATGATTATTATGTAGATAGAGATAAAACTCCTTTAGATGAACATGGAAATAAGGATTTTGAATCAATAAATGCATTAGATTTAGAGTTTTTTAATAATCAATTAAAGGATTTATTAGATAATAAATCTGTAAAAATACCAAAATATAATTTTAAGTTAGGTAAGAGAGAGGAGCGAAATCATTATTCAAATCTTATGGAGAATGGAATAATAATTATTGAAGGAATTCATGGTTTAAATCCAAACCTTACTTATAAAATACCTAATAGTAATGAGTTTAAAATTTATATATCAGCTTTAACACAATTAAACTTGGATAATCATAATAGAATATCTACAACAGATATAAGAAAGCTTAGGAGAATAGTTAGAGATTTTCTATCAAGAGGATATGGTGGAGAAGAAACTTTGAAAATGTGGCCATCTATAAAAAGGGGGGAAGAAAAGAATATTTTTAAATATCAAGAGGAAGCAGATGTTTTATTTAATTCAACATTAGTATATGAAATAGCAGTTCTTAAAAAATATGCATTAGAGGAGCTTAAAAAAATAACTTTAAAGAATAATAGTGAAGTTTATTATGAAGCAAAAAGATTAAAAAATATTATAAACTTTTTTGATGAAATTAATAAAAATATGGTACCTGAAAATTCTATATTAAGAGAATTTATAGGTGGTAGTTGTTTTTATGAATATTAAAATATAGCTATAAATATATAGAATGGAAAAGAAGCTGTATCAAAACAAGCTTAAAATATATGTGTGCAAAATATATTTTTCTTTTTCTTGATACAGCTTCTTTATATATTAAGATAAAGGTTTTAGGATCTTATTAAGTGAATTATAAAAATTAATGACAATCGTGATTAGAACAAGCGTTGTTCGCATCAAATTGAGGTAATTTATTTTCTTTAAATAGTTTTAAATTGTCTTCTATAGTACCTTCACAAGCTTTAAAAACTTTAATTCCCATTGAATTAAGTTTTAATATAGCTCCAGAACCAATACCCCCAACTATTACAGCATCAACTACTTCACCAGATAATGCTTTAATAGGTTGGCATTTTCCATGTTCATGATTTAAATCTCCATTGTTTACAGATTTAACTTCATTAGTTTCTAAGTCACAAATAACAAAAAGTGGAGCATTTCCAAAGTGATTATAAGTTAAACTTTGTAGTCCTTCATTTGATTTTACAGGGAAACAAATTTTCATTGATAATTCCTCCTTAAATTTAGGTTTATTAAAACATTTTTTATGTGCACAATTTTTAGAACATTTTACATTATATGAACCACTAGAAAATATATAACTATCAGTTGTATCAGTATTAATCATTTTTTCTATAAATGCTATAGGCATTTTTAAAGTATCATGATTAATATCATAAATTATGTGATAGCCAATTTTATATCCTATTATAAGATTGGCTTCTTTTAAAATTTTCATATGTTGAGATACAGCAGCTTCAGTTATATTTAAATGCTTTGCAATTCCTTTTGCGCATATACTTCTCCGTGATATTAGCAGTAAAATATTTAATCTAGTTTCATCGCTAAGAGCTTTAAATATATTTATGTAAGCTTCCATAAAAAACCTCCACGATTTAGTTAAGTAATTACTTAACTAAATTATAATACACTAGTTTTATAAATTCAAGGGTTATGAAAAAAATAGTAATAAGAAAAATAAAAAAATAGTAAGTAGATTAAGTTTTAAACTATCTATTTACTATCTTTTTTATAATATATTTTAACCTTTTATAAAAACTACTTATTCGTCATCGCTTAAGAACTTTCTAATTGATTCATCGTCATCATCTAAAGAAGATTTATAAGTTCTAGCTCTATTGTTATATTGTGATTGTAATCTAGAATTTAAGGATTCCCTAAAGTCATTTTTGTTAATCATTTGAGTTTTATCAGAATCATCCTCTTTTTTAGAGTTTAGATTAGTAAATTCTAGTTTATTTGAAGAGGATTCTATATTTTTGTTTTTTGAATAGTTTTCGTTAGCTAGTTTTATTGAGGAATTAAATTCATAATCCTCCCCATGAAATGTTTCATCAAAAGAAGAATCCTTATCTTTTTTCTTTAAAAAATTAAATATTTTTCTAGGAGATTCATCTTCTATTGCATCATCTTCATAATCATCCATATCTCCATGTTCATAGTGAGGAACTTCTTCCACATCTTTACTAGATATAAAATCATTATTTTTAAAAGTATTATCACCTTTATTAAAGATATTAATATCTTTATCAATATCTTTATTATAAATAGTATTTTTATCAGATAGTTTTGAAGATAATTTTACAGAGTCAGAAAAGCTAGAATCTTCAAGTAAAGTTTTATCTAAATCAAAATCATTATTATATAAAGTATTATTTTTAGAGTCATTAGTAGTTTGTTTATTTAAAACAAACTCTTTTAAGTCACTGTCATTTTCCTTATTTAAGCTATAAGAATTAATATCACCATATAAAGTATGGTCTAAGTGAGGAATTGTTTTTTCTTCTGTAGTATATTCTTTAATATCATCATCTTCATTGTTATCATATGTATTTACAATATTAGCTACATTATGGATATCTCCTTTATTTATTTTATTTTGCATATTTTTATCATTATTATAGTTTGATTTTTCATAGCTATTTATATTATCGAAGATAGTATTTTCTAAATTAGTAGATTTTTCATTTCCATAATTAGATATAGCTGCTTCTTCATAATTTTCAATATCATCACATTTAGCAATGAGGTTATCAAATTCAATGAACTTTTCTTTGTTTTTTTCATCTTGGGATACGTTATAAGATGTAAACTTATCCTTTGATTTTTCAGAAGCATTATATAACCCTCTAGAAATAGAGTTAAATAATTTTAAGGCTCCAAAAGTCAGTAATCTTAAGAACTTACCTAAAAATATTAACCCCTTATCAGTTCCTACTTGGGCCTTAATTGCAAACTTGTCCATATTGTTTTTAACTTTTCTTCCTGCAATTTTACCTTTTCTAGAACTTTCTTCTCTAGCATTATAACTTTTTTTAGATATTTTAAATTTAATAAAACCTAGTAAATCAAATATTAATTCAACTAATTTTTTTAATAAAGAGCCTAATGAAGTAAAAAATTTATTTACTCCCTTTCCTAAAAAACTCATAATATTGTCCTCCAGTTTTTTCTAAGTACTTAAATATTATCTCAAATAATTTTATAGCTATATAAACACTAAATCAATATATTCATTTAATATTATAATAAAGATTATGTATAAAGAAATAAAATATTAAGAATTTATTTAAATTGTAATAATTTGTTTACAAATAAAAATAAAGCTGTTAACTAATTATAACAGCTTTATTTTACATTTATATATCATTTATATGATTAGGAGAGTTTACATTTTATTTATATGGTTAATAAATTTTTTAAATCCTTCAATACCCTCAGCATTTAGCTTAAAGACACCACAATCCTCTAAAACTTTAACAAATTTATTTCCAAGTTCTTCATTGATAAATTTATCTATAGAAGTGTTTTCTTCTTCTAATTTCTCTTTTAGATAAATAGCCCATGGCCTGTGATAATCTTTAATATCATCTATACTTATAGTATTATTCAAGAATTTTTTTATATCATCTAATTCATTTAAAAGTCTTCCAGGAAGAACTGCAAGACCCATAACCTCTATTAGTCCTATATTTTCTTTCTTTATATGATGAACATCACTGTGGGGATGGAAAATTCCAAGGGGATGTTCATTAGATGTTCTGTTGTTCCTAAGAACTAAGTCTAGAACAAATTTATTATTCTCAAATCTTGCAATTGGAGTTATGGTGTTGTGGGGCTCACCGTTTTGTGAATGGCTTAAAATATTAAGACTTTCATCACTATAATTTCTCCAAGCATCAAGTATAAGGCTAGAACAATCAACAAGTGAGGTTATATTTTCACTTTTTAATCTAATAGTAGATAAAGGCCATTTTACAGCAGAAAACTCAATATCATTAAATTTATCTAAACTAAAATTAAATAAGTTTTCGGCATTATTCATAGGAAAGCCATGTCTTCCACCTTGATAATGTTCGTGGGCTAAAATAGAACCTCCAACTATAGGTAAATCTGCATTAGAACCTATAAAATAATGAGGAAATTGAGAAACAAATTCAAGCAAGTTAATAAATGTATTTTTATTAATAGTCATAGGAATATGCTCAGTACATAAAACTATGCAGTGTTCATTGTAGTAAAGGTATGGAGAATATTGCATCATCCAACTTTTATTATTAAAATCAAGTCTTATAGTCCTATGATTTGCTCTATCAGGATGAGTTATAGTTCCTTCATAACCTTCATTTTCAACACATAAAAGACATTTAGGATAGTTACTTTTTTTAGAGTTTCTTTCTAGTGCTATTTGTTTTGGGTCTTTTTCAGGTTTAGATAAATTTATCGTAATTTCCATGTCTCCATAGGGAGAGTTAGATTTAAAGCTTATATTTTTTGCAATTCTATCTGTTTTTATATAATTAGAAGACTTGCTAAGGTTATAAAAATAATCAGTAGCATTTTTAGGGTCTTCATGGTATCTTATAAAAAATTCCTTATTTATTAAAGAGGGCATAGGAACAAAAGTATTCATAATGTTACTTGAAAATATATCTTTTTCATAAAGAGTATCTTCTATTAAGTTTTTACTTATAGCAATGTTTAATAAACCTTCTAAAGTCTCATGAAGATTTAAATTAATATTATTGCCTTTTGTATAGCTATCTTCTTTAAAAAGAGCTAAAAGTCTATTTCTAACATAGATTGTATCTATTTTGTCTATTAAGTTATTTTCTATAGATATATCAATAAGTCTATCTATTAATGTAAAAATGTTCATATTTACCCCCAAATATTTTTATGTTTAAGTTTTATTTTATAAATATTAATTTTAGACGAGGTTAAAAAGCACTTTGTAAACCTAAAATCACCTTTTAACCTATCTAAAATCAAAAAGAATTATAACATATGATTATAGCTCAATAACAGTTGGACCATTACCAATAGATGCTATATAAAATGATGCTTCATAACCTATTTCATCTTTGTAAGCTTTACCTACATTTTCAATGAAATTTTCAACTTCTTCATCATTAACTATAGCAATAGCACATCCACCAAAGCCAGCACCAGTCATACGAGCACCTAAAACTCCTGGTTGTTTCCATGAAGCCTTAGCAAGTGTATCTAATTCTTTACCTGTAACTTCATAATCATCTCTTAAAGATGTGTGGGAATCGTTCATAAGCTTACCAAAAGTTACAATATCATTTTCTTTTAATGCTTCTACAGCCTTTTTAACTCTAGCATTTTCATATATGGCATGTCTACATCTTCTAATCTTTGTTTCATCTCCTATAACATGAGCATGTTTCTCAAATTCTTCAGGAGTTAATTCACATAAAGCATCTATGTTACATGCTTCTTTAAGTTTTTCTAAAGAGCTATCACATTCAGCTCTTCTTTCATTATATTTTGAATCTGCAAGTTCACGTCTTTTATTAGTATTCATTATAACTATAGTTTTATCTTGTAATTTAACGGGAACATATTCATAGTTTAAATTATTACAATCTAGTTGTATAGCTACATCTTTTTTACCAAGAGATATAGCAAATTGATCCATTATACCACTATTTACGCCAATATATTTATTTTCAACAGTTTTACCAAGTAATGCAGCTTGTACATCATCCATATCAAGATTAAATTCTTCTCTAAATATTTTAGCACATAACATTTCTAAAGATGCTGATGATGAAAGTCCAGCTCCATTTGGAATATTTCCGTATATAACCATATTAAAGCCATGGGTTATTTTATATCCGCCTTCTAACAAAAATTTAATTATACCTTTTAAATAATTTGCCCAGTTATCTTCTTTTCTATATTCTAAATTATCTATAGAAAATTCTATAATACCCTTATCTTCAAAGTTTAAAGAGTAAACTTTAAAAAGATTATCAGAACGTTTACTAATTGCGCCATAAGTTCCAAGGGTTATTGGGCAAGGAAAAACGAAACCTCCATTATAATCTGTATGTTCACCTATAAGGTTTATTCTTCCTGGAGAAAAGAATACCTTTTCACAATTTTCATTAAATATCTCATTAAACTTAGATTTCATATTATCTATTAACATAAAATAACCTCCTAATTGATTCCATGTAATTGTTTTAATAAAATTATTATAATACTTAGGTAAAATAAAATCAATATTTTTACTAAAAAATTTTACTTGAGTTAAAAATATTGTAAATTTTATTTATATTTTCTATAATGATAGTATAGATGTATTGCTTTACAAAAAAATAGTTCTATTTAATAGGTATATATGTAGATAAATACAGAAATTATTTATAATTTAGAATTAAATTATAAAAAGCGTAATCTGAAATAACATTTATAAAAGAGTCATTAAGTAAAAATGAGTAAAATAACAGAAAAGAGGGGAACTAGTATGGAAATAAAAAAAATTAAAGAAAATGGATTTGAAAGATATCAATTAATAAATGATAATGATATGTTAGTTGAAGTATTAAGTTTAGGTGGGGTTATAACTAAAATTTTGACTAAAGATAAGAATGGAGTTTTAGAAAACGTTGTACTAGCTTATAAAAACTTAGAAGATTATTATGAAAATCCATCTTCTTTTGGAGCTATGATTGGAAGAACAGCAGGAAGAATTGGAGGAGGTGAATTTTCACTAAATGGAAAAAAATATAACCTTCATAAAAATAATAATGGAAATTGCCTTCATGGAGGAAATGATTCATTTGCAAAAAAAATATGGAAAGTAGAAAATATAAATAAAGATGAGTATGTAGGCTTAAAGTTGTCTTATGTAAGTGTAGATGGAGAAAATGGATATCCAGGAAATTTAAGTTTAGATGTTTATTATACTTTAAATAATTATAATGAACTTAAAATACACTATACAGGAAAATCTGATAAAGATACTATAGTAAACATGACAAATCATTCTTATTTTAATTTATCAGGAAATGAAAAGAATAATATATTAAATCAAGAACTTATTATAAATGCTGATTATATTGGAGAAGTAGATGAATATCTAATTCCAACTGGTAAAACTATAAATGTTAAAAATACGCCATTTGATTTTAATAGTGGAAAACTTGTAGGAAAAGATATAAATGAAGATAATGTTCAATTAAAATATGGTTCAGGCTATGATCATCCTTGGATTTTAAATAAGAAAAAGGATAGTGATGTTACTTTTTATGATAAAGAATCTGGAAGAGTTTTAGAAATAAAAACTAATCAAAAAGCAGTAGTTTGTTACTCCATGAATTTTAATGATGAGTTAATTAAAGAATGTGGAAGAGTTGGAGAAAAATACGATGCTATATGCTTTGAAGCTCAAAACTTACCTGTAGGCTATAATGATTGTTTTATAGATGGTATAATATTAAAAGCTGGGGAAATCTATGATAATGAGTCAATATATAAATTTTATATAAAAGAATAAATAGGAGAAAACAATGGCAACAATTAAAGACATAGCAAATAGTGTTGGAGTATCTATTGCTACTGTATCTAGAGTATTAAACTTAGATGAAACTTTAAATGTTTCAGATGAAACAAGAAAAAGAGTTTTAGAGGTAGCAGAAGAGCTTAATTATATAACTATAAAAGAAAGAAAAAACAGAGGAAAAACTTACAATATAGGAATAATATATTGGTACACTGATATTCAAGAGATAAATGATCCATATTTTTTATCTATAAGAATGGCTGTAGAGAGAAAATGTAGTGAAGAAGAAATAAATTTTAAAAATATTGACCTTGAACGGGTTTTAAATGGAAATACAAATGATTATAACAACTTAGATGGAATAATTGCTATAGGGATTTTTGATAATACAGATATAGAAAAAATGAGAAAGTTATCTAAAAATATAATATTTGTTGACTCTTCCCCTAATGAAAAAAATTATGATAGCATAGTTGTTGATTTTAAAAATGCCGTAAAAGAATCTATGGAATACTTATATAACTTAGGTCATAGAAAAATAGGTTATATAGGTGGAATATGTTATTCAAGAAGTGAAAAATCTGTTTTTGTAAACTATCGTGAAAAAACTTACAGAGAATTTATGAAGCGTATAGGTTCTTATAAGGAAGAATGGATATTAACTGGTAAGTTTATTCCGGAAGATGGATATAGTCTTATGATGAAAGCTTTAAAAGAAAAGGAAAGACCAACTGCTTTTTTTGTTGCTAGTGATCCTATGGCAATAGGTGCATACAAAGCTATTTTTGAATGTGGTTTAAAAATTCCAGAAGATATTAGTATAATAGGCTTCGATGATATATATACAGCTCAGTTTTTAGCTCCATCTTTAACAACAGTTAGAGTGTATAAAGATGTTATGGGAGAAATAGCTGTTGAAACTTTATTAGAAAGAATAAAAAGAAAAAGAGAATTAGGAAGAAAAATAGTGCTTCCTACAAAACTTATAAAGAGAGAAAGTTGTAAAGAAATTTAATTAAATAAATGTTGATTTTAGAAATACTGAAGAATTAGATTGATTTTGCAAAGAATTTCTAATATCTTTTTTAGCTAAAATCAACATTGTGCTCAAAAATAGGTTAATCATTAAAAGATTCTTTATATTAATTTAAAATTAATAGTTCTAAATACAGATAAAATTATAGTAAAATATTGAAAAAATTTTACTTATGTAGTAATATTAGTTGTATACGATATCAAAAATATTATATTAAAAAGGGGAAGATTTTATGTATTTAGGAGTAGATTATTATCCAGAGCATTGGAATATAGAAATGTTAGATGAGGATTTAGAAAATATAATAGATCTTGGAAGCAACGTTATAAGAATTGGTGAATTTGCTTGGCATATGATGGAGAGAGAAGAAGGAAAATTTGATTTTTCTTACTTTGATAATATAATAAATAAGGCCTCAGAAAAAGGTTTAAAAGTTATTTTTGGGACTCCAACAGCTACAATGCCGGCATGGATTGCAAAAAATTATCCAGATGTTTTATCTGAATTTGAAGATGGAACAAAGAGAGTTTTTGGTGGAAGAAGACAATATTGTTTTAATAGTAAAACTTATTATAAGCATTCTGAGAGAATAATAAGAGAGCTAGCAAATCATTATAAAGATGAAGAGAATATAGTTGCATGGCAAATTGATAATGAATTTGGTCATGAAGGTAGTGATGAGTGTTTTTGTAAAGAATGTGAAAATACTTTTAAAGAATATTTAAAAAAAGTTTATGATAATAATATAAATAAATTAAATGAAACTTGGGGAACAATATTTTGGTCTCAAACATATAATTCCTTTGATGAAATACCACTTCCTAAAAAAACTATAACAACTCATAATCCATCTTTAAGAATGGAATGGGAAAAGTTTAGAAACCTAAGTGTAGAAAAATATGCATCTTTTCAAGTTAGCTTATTAAAAGAAATTTTAGGTGAGAATTCAGTTATAATTCATGATTTTCCAGGTGGATTTTTTGACAAGCATTATGACTTTGGAAAGGTTGCAAAACATATAGATGTAACAGCTTACAATAATTATCCAGTATGGGGTGGCCAAAGAGAGCCAATTCCTCCTTATGAAATAGGTATGGGACTTGATTTTATGAGAGGAACAAAAAAGAAAAACTTTTGGATAACAGAGGCTATAATGGGGGCCCAAGGTCATGATGTTATAGGCTATCTTCCAAGACCAAATCAGGCTAAAATGTGGTCGTATCAAGGAGTTGCAAGGGGTTGTGAATCTTTAATATACTTTAGATATAGAGGAGCAACAAAGGGAGCTGAGCAATATTGCTATGGAATAATAGACCAAGACAATCAAAAAAGAAGAAAATTTTATGAAGTTCAATCTTTCTTTAAAGAAATGAAAGAGTATGAAAAGTTAATAAAAACCCCTGTAAAATCAGAGGTAGCAGTTCTTTATGATTATGAATCTATGGCATCTTTTAGAATACAAAAACAAAGTTTCTTAATGAATTATGGAAAGGAAGTTGTAAGGCTTTATAGACCTTTCTTCGAGAGAAATGTAAATATGGATATAATACCATCTTATGAATCTTTTAATGAATATAAGGTATTATTAGTTCCAACTATGATTGTTTATAAAAAGGATGTACAAGATAGAATAAAAGAATTTGTTAAAAATGGTGGAACAGTAGTATTTACATTTAGAACGGCTTTAAAAGATGAATTTAATAACCTAACCTTAAATGAACTAAATCCAACATTTTATACTGATTTAGTAGGTGGATTTGTTTCAGAAATTGAATCTCTTCAAGAGGGACAAAATATTACTATTTTAGGACAAGAGGAATTTGAAGGAATTCAAGGAGAAGGCTCTGTATTTAGAGATATGTTAGAAACAACTACTGCAAGAACATTATTTAAATATACAGATAAATTCTATGATAATTTGTCCGCAATAACTGTTAATAGCTTTGGTTTAGGTCAAGTTTATTATATAGGATGTGGAGCTAACAATGAAATAATGGATGCAATAACTAACAAGATAATTGTTGATTCAAATATAGAAAAAATAGATTCACCAAAGGGATTAGAAGTAGTTAAAAGAAGTAGTACTAATGAAGATTATTACTTTGTTATGAATCATAATGAACATGAAGTAATCTTTAATGATATAACCTTTCAAGGTTATGAAAGTAAAATAATTAAGGTTAATTAATGAAAAAATATAAAAAAATTAAAAATAAGTAAAATAAATATAAAAAGAGTAATTAATTATTAAGAATTAATTACTCTTTTTTGATTTTTTTAAATGAAAATTAATGAAATGGATAGCTTTAGAATATAAATAATATTAATCAGTCAAAAACATTCAATATATAATAGCAAATTATTAATTTATTAAAAAATACCGCTAACAAACAAACTAATGATAAAAAATTCATAAAAATAAAAATATAGTAAAAAATAAATAAAAATTACAGTAAATTTATTGAAAAACGTTTACTGATATGGTAGTATTATACTATAAATTATGTGAATACGTTTTAGTTATTAGAAATATTATAAGGGGGAACAAAAATGAAACTAAGTTTTAAGGAAAAGTATTCTTATGGTGTAGGTGCTCTAGGAAAAGATGTGGCTTACGGTATTGTAGGAACATATTTAATGTTTTATTTTACAGATGTAATCGGTCTTGCACCAGCTTTTGTAGGAACATTGTTTTTAGTTGCAAGGGTTTGGGATGCTTTTAATGACCCAGCCATGGGAATGATAGTTGATAACACAAGAACAAAATGGGGTAAATTTAGACCTTGGATTTTTATTGGAACAGTAATAAATGCAATAGTAATGGTATTCTTATTTTTCAAACCAAATTTATCTACTACAGGATTAATGGCATATTATGCAGTTATGTATATTCTTTGGGGAATGACTTATACAATAATGGATATTCCTTATTGGTCAATGATACCATCACTTGCTCAGGATAAAGAAGAAAGAGAGAAGATATCAGTTATTCCTAGAATATTTGCTAGTTTAGGTGGACTTATGGTAGCAACCTTTGGTCTTACTATAGTATCTAAATTGGGTAATGGAGATCAAGTAAAGGGTTTCTTTGGTTTTGGGATATTAGTAGCAGCAGTTTTTGTAGCAACTATAACTATAACATGTATAAATGTTAAGGATTCATCTGCAACAACAGCAACTAGTAAAAAAGCTAAAAAAGTAACATTAAAGGAATCATTTAAAATAATAAAAAGTAATGATCAACTTCTAGTTTTTATAGGTATAGTTTTAGCTTATAATTTAGTTATGCAATTAGCAGGTGGAATGGCTATTTATTACTTTAAATATGTTATAGGAAATGAAAACCTATTCCCAGTATTTACAGCCTTTGCAGGTATAGCAGAAATGAGCGCATTAGTATTATTCCCAATGTTAACTAGAAAACTTGGAAGACCAACTGTATTTAAAATAGCAGCAGCACTTCCTGTTATAGGATTATTTATGTTATTAGGAGCAGGATATATACTTCCACAAAATGCTATGTTTGTAGCAGTATCAGGAATAATATTTAAACTTGGTTCAGGTTTAACTTTAGGTTCATCAACAGTAATGCTTGCAGATATTGTTGATTATGGTGAAGTAAAACTTGGTTCAAGAAATGAGAGTATAGTATTTTCATGCCAAACATTATTAGTTAAATCAGCATCAGCTGTTAGTGGATGGTTAGTTGGAGTTGGTTTAACAATAGTTGGATATGTAGCAAATGCACAACAAACAGCACAAACTATATTAGGTATGAGAATGATTATGGTAGTTATACCGGCTATAGTTAGTATATTAAGTTACATTATTTATAAGAAATTCTACAAGATTAATGGTAAGTATCATGATGACATGTTAGAAGAATTAGAAGCTAAAAGAGCAAATGATTTAGAAACAGTTATTTAAAAATAAAATTATTTTAAATTTTAAAAGCTATATGAAAAATTTTTCATATAGCTTTTCTATGTTTCTTAACTTTTTCTATATCTATTTATATAATAATCAAAGGACCAGGAATTTATAAAGTTTTCTGTAGTTTTATAACCAGATTTATAAAGAGTTAAAACTTCACTATTATTTAAATTAAAGTTAGTAGACTTAATACTTAAAGTTGGAAGATCTATAGTTCTTATAGCATCTTTATTCTCTAAGTAGATATCTTCATTATGAGAAAAAGCTGTGTGAATTATATCAGATATATATGAGAATAATGAATATCTTTTTTTAAGTTGAAAAGAGTCATCTTCTTTTAATCTTAACCCAAAGGTTGGCCAAAGAGGAACTTCTTTTGTATCAAATAGCCAAATGGGAAAGTTGCTAAGAAGACCACCATCTACAATAAAGTTTTTTTCATTATTACATCTTAATATATAAGGTGTGAAATAAAAAGGAATATTAATACTCATTATAACTGCCTTAGATATTTGAAATTCCATAGGGTCAATTCCATAAAAAGTTAAATCATCTGGAAGTATTAAAAGTTTTTTGTTTGTAATATCTGAGGCTATAATTTTTAAAGGACTTTGGTTATTTATTGATATATCTTTAAATTTAGTTTTTCCTTTAGCTGCAAATAAACCAGATAAATAATTTTCAATATTTTGGCTAGAATATAGTCCCTTTTTTATAAAAATATTTACTCCACCTTTTAAAGTGGATAGAAATTTATTTAGCTTAGTATTAAATATTAATTTAGAATAATCAAGATTTAAAACAATATTTTTAAGTTCCTCTCCACTGTAGCCAACAGCAAGTAATGAGGCAATTATAGCACCAGCTGAAGTTCCAGCTATTTTTTTAAATGTATATCCATAGTTTTCTAGGCAATTAATAGAACCAACTAGTGCAATTCCTTTAACTCCACCACCTTCACAAACTATATCTACATACATAAATATCACCGCGTTTATCTTATATAAGATTATATGAATTATATAATGGATAGGTTATTAATTTAAGCCATGAAGATAATAATATTGAAGTTTGATATGAAAAATACATAAAATACAAGGATAAAGTTAATAATAAGTGGTTTATTACAAACAATAATATTAGAAATTAATATTAGCTTTATAATGTCTAGCATTTTAATAAAATATTAATTTTATATAAGATAAGCAGATTAATTAATTTTTAAGTAAGGTTTATTAAGTTGCAAAGGAGAATGATGGATATGAGAAAAAATATCTTTGTTAACACTCTAGTAGCTATGTTTATGATTTGTGGAGTTATTAATTGTGGTAATATAAATTATATAAAAAACCCTGAGAAAAGACCTCTTAGGACATCACCTTATGTAACAGAAGTAAATTTGCAATTCAAATAGTAAAAGTTTTAGTTATTTGTTTCATAGAATATAAGGAACTATATCAATATATTCTATTATTCATCCTATATAAGTTTATAGGTGTCTTAAAAAATTTTACTTTTGATATAGTTCTTTATTAGTTTAATGATAGATTCTTTAATAATAAGTTTTACTCAATTAAAGAAAAATATACGTACTTTTTTATTAAAATTAATATTTAATAAGTTTATAATTAGTTATTTGTAAAGGAAATGAACTTTTAAATTTTATTTTAGCTTTACTATAATGTTATTAAGTTCTGATGATGCCTTTATTAGAGTGGCTAAATCCTCTTTAGATAAATCACCTATCTTATTTTGAAATATTTCCTCAAGTTTCCTTTTTTGAATTTTAATAAAATCATGAGCTTTCTCTGTAAGTGTGATTCTTAAAATTCTTCTATCTTTAGGATCTTCACACCTAACTATAAATCCTTCTTGAATTAATTTATCTAAAATAGGGGTCATATTAGGTTTATATATGCTAAGTTTTTTAGCGATTTCGCTTATAGACATAGGGCCGTTATGGTCTAAGCAAAATATAACCCTTACATGAGATGGAGGGATAGTTAATCCTTTGGTAAGTTCTGGATTGTTGAATATTATTCTGTTAAGTGAAAAAGATAAATATAGCAAAGTACTAGATACTTTATTTAAATCAATATTGTCCATAAAAACACTCCTTTACAAAAAAATATATGTTAATTTTAAATTTCTATATATAAAGTATAAACTAAAAAAAAAATTTATACAAATATAAAAATTATTGACTTATAATAGTTATAAAATTATAATTACCATATACTAATATTAGCTAAATTTTAAGAAATAAACACTAGAGAGGAGAAAAAGGTATAAATGGTTAAGCTAGTTAAATACCTAAAAGGTTCAGTTTTTGCTGTTATTGTAATAGTAATTTTTTTAGCTATACAAGCTATGGCAAACTTAGCCTTACCTAATTATACGTCTAATATCGTCGATATTGGTATTCAACAAAATGGTATAGAAAATTCAGTACCTAATGTTATACAAGAATCGGAATTAGACAAGATATTATTGTTTATGACAAGTAGTGATAAACAAATAGTAGAGCAAGATTATAAGCTTATAGATAAAGATAACTTGTCTACAACACAGTATGATTCTTATGTGAAGGAATATCCAGCCTTAGCAAAGGAGTCTCTTTATGTTTTAAATACTACAAATAGTAGTCAATTAACTACATTAAACAATATTTTAGGAAAACCAATACTTTTAGTTCAAATGTTAGAGGATGGAACAAAAGGAAATGAATTAAAAGCTGCTTTATTAAGTAAACTTCCAGCAAGTGAAGCTAGTAAATACGAAAATACAGGAGTATTTACTTTACTTGAAATGCTTCCGCAAAGTCAATTAGATCAAATTACAAATGAAGTAGATACAAAGATAAGTAATATGCCAGAGAGTTTAATAACTCAGACAGCGGTTACATATATTAAGACTCAATATGAAGCTATTGGGGTTAATGTGAATAAACTTCAAAGCAATTATATCTGGAAGATAGGTATAATTATGGTTATAATTGCGCTTATAAGTATGGTTGCATCTATAGTTGTAACATTTATAGCTTCAAAAGTAGCTGCCAAAATTGGTATGGAACTTAGAGGGAAGATATTTAAAAAAGTTATGAACTTTTCAAATTCAGAACTTGATAAATTCTCAACAGCATCATTAATAACTAGAAGTGCAAATGATGTTCAACAGGTTCAAAATCTTATGGTTATGTTCTTAAGATTAGTATTTTATGCTCCAATTTTAGGAATCGGAGGCTTTATAGAAGTTTTATATACTAATGCTTCTATGTCTTGGCTTATAGGAGTAATAATTTTAATTATTATAGGATGTGTTGTTGTAATATTCTCTCTTGCAGTGCCTAAATATAAGAAAGTTCAAAAGCTTGTAGATAAAGTAAATTTAGTAATACGTGAGAATTTAACAGGTATGCTTGTAATTAGAGCTTTTACAACTCAAAAGCATGAAGAAGAAAGATTTGATGGCGTAAACAAAGATTTAACTAAAACAACACTTTTTGTAACTCGTGTAACATCACTTATGATGCCACTTGTTATGATGATAATGAATGTAGCAACTATAGCTATAGTTTGGGTGGGATCATATAAGATAAATGCAGGTACAATGCAAGTTGGAGATATGATGGCATTTATACAATACGTTATGCTTATAATAATGGCCTTTGTAATGATAACTATGTTATCTATAATGTTACCTCGTGCTGCTGTTTCTGCTCAACGTATAGATGAAGTGCTAGAAACTAAGCCAAGCATAAATGATCCTAAAGAAGCTAAAGCATTTGATGAAAATAAAAAAGGCTTAGTTGAATTTAAAAATGTATCATTTAAGTACCCTAATGCAGAGAAAAATGTTTTAAGTAACATAACATTTACTGCAAAACCAGGAGAAACTACAGCCATTATAGGAAGTACAGGAAGTGGTAAATCAACTATAGTTAACTTAATACCAAGATTTTATGATACTACAGAAGGTGAAATTTTAGTAGATGGAGTTAATATTAAGGATGTATCACAACATGATTTAAGAAATAAGTTAGGCTATGTTCCACAAAAGGGAATATTATTCTCAGGAACTATTGAAAGTAATATAAAATATAACAATGAAAATATAGATGATAAATCAGTAGAATTTGCTGTAGATATTTCTCAATCTAAAGAATTTATAGAGCAAAAATCTGAAGGATTAGAATCTAGAATATCTCAAGGTGGAGCAAATGTATCTGGTGGACAAAAGCAAAGATTATCTATTGCAAGAGCTATTGCAAAAAGGCCAGAAATATATATCTTTGATGATAGTTTCTCAGCTTTAGATTTTAAAACTGATTCTAAACTTCGTAAAGCACTAAAAGAAAATACAGGTGATAGTACTGTTATTTTAGTTGCTCAAAGAGTTAGTACAATATTAAATGCTAATAAAATATTAGTAATAGATGAAGGTAAAATAGTTGGTATGGGAACACACAGGGAACTTTTAGATACTTGTGACGTTTACAAGCAAATAGCCTTATCCCAACTTTCAAAGGAGGAGTTATACAATGAGCAATAAAAACAAAAATAACCCTCAAGGCGGTGGTATGGGAATAGGAGGTGGACCAAAACACAAAGGTTCCCCTCAAAAAGCTAAAGATTTCAAAAAAGCAATGAAAAGTCTTCTAAGTTATCTAAAACCATACAGATTATCACTAGTTGTAGTAATAATTTTTGCTATATTAAGTTCAGTATTTTCAATTGTAGGACCTAAAATATTAGGTAATGCAACTACTGAAATATATACCGGTATAATGGGGAAAATTCTTGGAACTAATTCAGCTGGTATAAATTTTGAAGCAATAGGGAAGATACTTCTAGTACTTTTAGCATTATATATATTAAGTGCAGGATTTTCTTATATACAATCTTATATAGTTGCTGGAGTAGTACAGAAGATGTCCTATGATTTTAGAAAGCAAATATCAGAAAAGATGAACCGTATGCCACTTAAATATTTTGATAAAAGAAGTAAAGGTGATGTTTTATCCATATTAACTAACGACGTAGGAATGATAAGTGAAAACTTAAATCAAAGTTTAACACAAGTCATAACATCAATAGTTACACTAATAGGTGTACTTATTATGATGTTTTCAATAAGTTGGATTATGACCCTAATAGCTATAATAATCCTACCAGTTTCAGGATTACTTATGGGTGCTATAGTTAAAAAATCACAAAAATATTTTGGCGAACAACAACAATATTTAGGAAAAGTAAATGGTGAAGTAGAAGAAATATATGGGGGACATAATGTAGTAAAAGCATTTAATGGGGAAGAAAGTGCCTATGAGTCCTTTGAAAAGTTAAATAAAACTTTATATGCTTCAGCTTGGAAATCTCAATTTTTATCAGGGCTTATGATGCCTATAATGAACTTCATAGGAAATGTTGGATATGTTTTAATGTCAATAGTTGGTGGATACCTTACAATTTTAGGCGTAATACAAGTAGGTGACATATTAGCATTTATTCAATATATAAGATCATTTACACAACCTATAGCTCAATTAACTCAAGTAGCTAACCTTATGCAAACAACAGCAGCTGCTTGTGAAAGAGTATTTGAATTTTTAGATGAAGAAGAAGAAGTTCAAGTTCTTGATAACCCAGTTAGAGATATAGATATTCAAGGTAATGTTTCATTTAAAGATGTCAGCTTTGGATATAATGAAGATAAAATAATAATAAATGATTTTACAGCAAATATTAAGGCAGGACAAAGAGTTGCAATAGTTGGACCAACAGGGGCTGGTAAAACTACAATTGTAAAACTTCTTATGCGTTTTTATGATATAAATAAAGGCTCAATTATGATTGATGGTCATGATATAAGAGATTTTAATCGTAACGATTTAAGAGAATTATTTGGTATGGTACTTCAAGAAACATGGTTATATAATGGAAGTATTATGGAAAATATAAGATATGGTAAGCTAACTTCTAGTGATAAAGAAGTTATAGAAGCTGCAAAGGCTGCCCATGCAAACCACTTTATAGAAGCACTTCCAGATGGATATAACATGGAATTAAATGAAGAAGCATCTAATATATCACAAGGACAAAAGCAACTTCTAACAATAGCACGTGCTATTTTAGCAGATCCAAAAATTCTTATATTAGATGAAGCTACAAGTTCAGTTGATACCCGTACTGAAGTTTTAATTCAAAAAGCTATGGATAATTTAATGAGGGGCAGAACAAGTTTTATAATTGCTCATAGGTTATCTACAATACAGGACGCTGATCTTATACTAGTTATGAAAGATGGAGACATTATAGAACAAGGAAATCATGAAGAATTAATAGCTAAAAATGGTTTCTATGCATCTTTATATAACAGTCAATTTGATAATGCAAGTGCATAAATTTAAGTTTAAATAAGATATTTGATTAAAATGATATTAGGTAGAATTCTATCTAATATCATTTTTTTATCAAAGATAATGGCTTAAATTAAATTGGCAAGTTATAATAAATTTAAATATTAACTTTTTAAGGAGTGTGTTAATGAAAAATAGAAAATTAATAATAGGAGGACTTGTTGTACTTTTAATAATTGTATTTGGATTAAATGTATATATAAGTCTTCCTAAAGCTATAAAAGCAATTAATGAAAAAACTGTAACTATAACTGTGATTGACCAACCTAAAAACGTAGACAAAACATATACTATAAAAACAAGTCAAGATACTTTATTAGATGCATTAAAGCCACTAGGTATAGTATCAGGTGTGGAAACTGATAATAGCTATACTATAACTACAGTAAATAGTCTTGAAGCTAATAGTAGTAGCGGGGAATCCTGGAGAGTTTTAGTAAATGGAAGTGAAACCAAGGCTTCAATAAATAATATTGAGATTCAAAATAATGACCATATAGAATTTGATTTAGTAACTGATTAATTTAAAATCATTATCTCAAAAGGGATAATGATTTTTTCTATTAAATGATATAAAATTTAGATAAGGGTTAAAATCACTAATAAAATAGCTTTAAAATATGCTTAATTAAAGAGAGAATAATATTAAAATTTAGGAGCAAGGTATGGAAACACCAATAAAAGTTTTAAATAAGCTCTTTGGATATAAGGAATTTAGACGTGGGCAACTTGAAATAATAAATAATATTTTAAGAAAAAGAGATACTTTTTGCATAATGCCAACAGGTGGGGGAAAGTCTCTTTGTTATCAGATACCAGCATTTTTATTTGATGGAATAACTATTGTAATTTCACCCCTTATATCTCTTATGAAAGACCAAGTTGATAATGTAAATAATATAGGAATAAAAGCTAAATATATAAACAGCACAAATTCTTTAGATGAAATAAAAGAAGTTATAGATATGTGTTATAAAGGAGATGTTAAACTTTTATATGTATCCCCTGAAAGACTTAAAAACAATTATTTTATAAATATGATAAGAAGGCTTAATGTATCTCAAATAGCAGTGGATGAAGCTCACTGCATATCTATGTGGGGACATGATTTTAGAAAAAGCTACAGGGATATAGATGGTTTTATAAAGGTTTTTAAAAATAGGCCTGTTATAAGTGCATTTACAGCCACAGCCACTAAAGGGGTTAAAATGGACTGTATAAAGCTTTTAAGCTTAAATAATCCTTATATATATGAAGGTAGTTTTGATAGGGATAATTTAGAGATTAATGTTCATAAGGAAATTGATAAATTAGAGTTTGTTAAGGATTTTTTAAGGGAACACGAAGAAAAATCAGGAATAATATATTGTTTAACAAGAAAAGAAGTTGAAGCTTTATATAGCTATTTAAATGATTTAGGTTTTTCAGTTTCAAAATATCATGGAGGTCTTTTAGATTCAGAAAAGGAATATTATCAAAAAACCTTTTTAAATGATGATAAAGATATTATGATAGCAACAAATGCTTTTGGTATGGGTATTGATAAAGAGAATGTTAGGTTTGTTATACATTTTACCTTTCCTAAAAATATAGAAAGTTACTATCAAGAGATAGGAAGAGGGGGAAGAGATGGTGAAAGGGCTGTATGTCATCTTTTATACTCTAGAGAGGATATTAAAAGATTAGATTATATAGTTAACTTAAATAATGAATTTAATCGCAAAGAAATAAATATAAAAAAGCTAAATGATATGATAGTCTTTTGTGAGTATGATAAATGTTATAGAAGTTATATATTAAATTATTTTGATGAAAAAGATGTAGTACCGTATTGCAATAACTGTAGCAATTGTTTAAATAATGATGAACTTTTAGATGTAACACTAGAAGCACAAAAAATATTATCTTGTATTTATAGAACTAAAGAACAGGTGGGAGAAAGTGTTTTAGTAGATATTTTAAAGGGGATTAAGGGCCCTAAAATAGAGGAAAAGGGTCTTTATAACCTTTCAACCTTTGGAATAATGAAGGGTTCTTCTAACAAAATTATAAAAGAAACTATAAAATCTTTAATAGATGGTGGTTATTTAGATAGAAAAAAAGGGACTTATTCTATGATGAAATTAAATAAAAAGTCTATAAATATTTTGAAGGGAAAAGAAAAAGCTTTAGTTAAGTTTAATCCCCTAGACTATGTTCCTCTAGATGAAGAGTTGTTTAGAAGATTTAAAATTTTAAGAAAAAACTTATCTAATAAAGAAGGGGTAAGGCCTTATATGATATTTTCAGATACAACTATTATGGATATTATAAATAATCTTCCTAAGAGTAATGAAGAATTATTAAATATAAAAGGAATGGGAGAAAAGAAAATTTTAAAGTATGGTAAATCAATAATAAATCTTATAAATTCCTATAGCAAAGAAGAAAAAGAAAAACCTCTTTGAAATCAGTGCAGTATTAGAACATATCCTTAATTTTAATGCTTTTACTAACTAATAATAAATTATTAAAGTTAGTAAAAGCATTAATTATTTTGTCATATATACATAACTATATTGAATATATTAAGGATAAAGGGAGGGATTAGTAATGAATTTTAAAGAGTTTATAGAGAATGATAGAGAAAATCATAATAGTCATAAATTTGAAGGAACATTTTTAGATTATTTAGAACTTGTAAGGGCAAATCCAGATATAGTTAAACTTGCTCATAAAAGAATATATGACATGATAATTGAACAAGGTGTTGAGGTTTTAAGACCTGAAGATAATCCAAGAATAAAGAAAATATATGGTAATGAAAAAATAAAAAGATATAATTTCTTTAAGGATGACTTCTTTGGAATAGATAAAGTTATAATGAAACTTATGAATTATATGTATTCAGCATCAATGAAGGGTGAAGAAGCAAGACAAGTTCTATATTTAGTAGGACCAGTTGGTGCTGGTAAATCATCTTTAGTTGAATCTATAAAGAAATTACTAGAAAATGCACCACCTATATATGCAATAAAGGGATGTCCAATGCAAGAAGAGCCACTTCATTTAATTCCTAAGCATTTAAGAAAGAGATTTGAAGATAATTTAGGAATACAAATAGAAGGGGATTTATGTCCTGTATGTAAATATAGATTGCTTCACGAATATGATGGAAAATATGAAGAAATGCCAGTAGTTTCTAGAGATTTTTCTATCCGTTCAAGAAAAGGTGTAGGTGTTGTTCCACCAGTTGATCCAAATAACCAAGATACTTCAATTTTAACAGGTTCTATAGATATATCTAAAATGGATATGTATCCTGAAGATGACCCAAGAATATTCTCATTAAATGGTGCATTTAACGTTGGTAATAGAGGTATGGTTGAGTTTATAGAAGTATTTAAAAATGATGTTGAATACCTTCATACAATAATTACAGCAACTCAAGAAAAATCTATACCATCACCAGGTAAAGGTTCAATGATTTATTTTGATGGTCTTATAATAGCCCACTCTAATGAAGCTGAGTGGAATAAATTTAAATCAGACCATACAAATGAAGCTATCTTAGATAGAATAGTAAAAATAGAAGTGCCTTATTGCTTAGAATCTAGTTCAGAACAAAAAATATATGAAAAAATACTTAAAAAATCAAATTTTGATGCTCATATAGCACCACATACTATTGAAATTGCAGCTATGTTTGCAACACTTTCAAGACTTGCACCATCTATGAAGGTAGACCCTATGACAAAACTTAGAATATATAACGGTGAAGATATAGTTGAAAAAGGTTCAACAAAGAAAATCGATATAGGAGAGCTTAGAGAAGAAGCAGGTCCTGTAGAAGGAATGAAGGGTATATCTACAAGATTTATAGTTAAGGCTATAGATAATGCCTTATCTAATTCAGAGCATAACTGTATAAATCCTTTAAGTATGATGGAAAGTATAATAAAATCAGTTAAAGATTTAGATATATCTCAAGATGATAAGAAAAAATATTTAGTTTATATTCAAGATACAATAAGAAAAGAATATAACAAGATCTTAGAAAAAGAAATAACTAAAGCATTTATTCATTCATTTAGAGAACAAGCTGAAAGCTTATTTAATAACTATTTAGATAATGCAGAAGCTTATACAAATAAGAATAAAATAAAGGATAATTCAACAGGAGAGGAATTAAATCCTGATGAAGAATTTATGAGAAGTATAGAAGAACAAATAGGAATCTCAGAATCTTCAGCTAAAGGTTTTAGAGCAGATGTTACATCTTACATGTTCTATGTAATTAGAAATGGTGGAAAATTAGATTATACTTCCTATGAACCATTAAAAGAAGCTATAGAAAAGAAATTAACAGCATCAGTTAAGGATTTATCTAGAATCATAACTAAATCAAGAGTTAGAGATAAAGAACAAGATGAAAAATATAATGCTATGGTAGAACAATTAACTGAAAATGGCTACTGTCCACATTGCTGTGATGTAATCTTAAAATACGCTGCAAATAACTTGTGGAAGGATTAATTCTATGGCTATATTCAGAGACAAGGGTGAAAACCAAATTGAATATGATAGAGCAATGGAAGATAGAAGGCGTCATAGGCAGTTAGTTGAAAAATCCATCAAAGAAAATTTAGGTGATATCCTATCAGAAGAAAGTATAATAGGTGAAGCTAAAAATAAAAAGTTTAAAATTCCTATAAGAGGCTTAAAAGAGTATCAGTTTATATATGGACAAAATAATAAAGGTGTGACAACAGGAGATGGTAATGAAAAAAGAGGAGATAAAATAGGCTCTTCTAATAGTAATTCTCAAAAAGGACAAGGAAAGGGGCAGGCAGGAAATCAAGAAGGATCTGATATATATGAGACTGAAATAACCCTAGAAGAACTTCTAGATTATATTGTGGAAGATTTAAATCTTCCTAATTTAGATAAAAAGAAATATTCAGAAATAATAGTAGAATCTGCAGGGCGTAAAAGAGGTTATCAAAAATATGGTATAAGACCTCGTCTTGCTAAAAAGAAAACTGTTATGGCTAAAATAGCTAGAAAACAAGGGAAAAAGAGGGCACTTTTAGAAAGTGCAGTACAGGAAAATGAAATTCAAAGATTCCCATTTAGAGATGAAGATTTAAGATATCATAGAGTTAAGAAAAAGCCAAGGAAAGAAAGTAATGCCGTTATGATATTTATAATGGACGTTTCAGGATCTATGGATACTACTAAAAAATATTTAGCTAGGTCATTTTTCTTTGTATTATCTAAATTCTTAAGAAAGAAATATAATAATATTGCTTTTGAATTTATATCCCATACAACTTCTGCAAAGAGAGTAAATGAGTATGAGTTTTTCCATAAAGGAGAATCAGGAGGAACGTATATTTCTTCAGGGCTTAATGTAGCTTTAGATTTAATTAAAGAAAAGTATAGTCCTGATATGTGGAATATATATCCTTTTTATGCATCAGATGGTGATAACTGGAGTGAAGATAATGAAAAAGCAATTAAAGCAGTTAATGAGTTATCAGAAACCAGTAATTTATTTGGTTATATAGAACTTCTACCATCTACCTATTCAACTACTATGTATTATAGATTTTCTAAGGAAATAAAACAAAAGAAATTTGCATCAGTAGTAGTTAAAGAGAAAAAAGATCTTTGGAACGCTATAAAGTTTATGTTATCTAAAGAGCTTGATGATGAAGGGTAGGTGAGGATTAGGTGACTATAGATTATAATTTAAGTGACTTAATGGAGTGGCATGAAAAAATAGAAAAAATAGTAAATAAAGTGGGCCTTGATTATTATCCACAAGAATACGAAATTATAGGATATAATGATATGCTAGCTTATGAATCTTATGTAGGAATGCCATCTAGGTATCCCCATTGGAGTTATGGTAAATCATATGAAAAAAACAAGACATTATATCAATTAAATATGACAGGACTTCCTTATGAAATGGTAATAAATTCAAATCCATGTTTAGCATATTTAATGAAGGATAATACTCTTCTTCTTCAAATATTAACAATGGCCCATGTTTATGGCCATAATGATTTCTTTAAAAATAATAGATTATTTAAAGAAGGAACAGATGCAGATAGTACAATAGAAATGTTTAAACGTGGAGCAGATACTATAAGAGGTTATATAAATGACCCAAGTATTGGCTATGCTGAAGTTGAAAGAGTGTTAGATGCGGCCCATGCAATAAGGTTTCAAACACCTAGAATAGTTAATGATATAAGGGTTTCTCAAAGTGAGCAGAGAAAAAAAATTATAGATGAGTATAATAGGTTAAGGGATTCTAGAACTATTTTAGATGGAAATAAAGAAATCCCTATGCCAAATATATCTAAGGTTCCATTAAATCCAGATGATGATGTTATGCAGTTTATAATTGAGTTTGGAAATTTAGCAGACTGGGAAAGAAGTATACTTCAAATAGTTAGAAGAGAGAGTCTTTATTTCCTTCCACAAATAGAAACAAAAATAATGAATGAAGGTTGGGCAAGTTTCTGGCACTATACTATTTTAAATGAGTTGAATCTTCCAAGTGGTCTTCATTTAGAGTTTCTAAAAAGACATAATGATGTAGTAGCACCAATTCCTTATGGATTAAACCCATACTATGTAGGATTCAGAATTTTCCAAGATATTGAAAAAAGATATGGTAGGGATAAGATTTTTGAAGTTAGAGCATTAGAGAGAGATAATTCTTTTATAAGAAAGTATCTAACAGAAGAACTTTGTGCAGAGCTTAATCTTTTTAAATATGGAAAGCGTGGGTTTGACTATGTTGTTGAAGAGGTAGCAGATGAACAAGGCTGGAGAGAAATTAGAAATAATATAGCAGATGATTGTGGGGTAGGTTCTATACCATATATAAGAGTTACAGAACTAGATCCACGTGACTATTCTCTTCACTTAGAACATGTTTTTGATGGTAGAGAACTTGAAAGTACCTATGCTAAAAAGACTTTAAAATATATAAATGATTTATGGAAAAGAAAAGTTACATTAACAACTAAAAGTAAAGATGGAACAGATGTTGTTTTAACATGTGATGAAGGATAGATTTTATTTATAGTATATAGCATCTCCAAATTTATGGAGATGCTATTTTTAATCAGGTTATGTCTTAACTCCATATC
>JAUNBX010000002.1:62541-78191 GCA_030526875.1 Clostridium perfringens
GGTAAGAAAATATATGAAGATTATATAAAAGAAACTATGGTAGAAAATGAATATATGCAGTTAATTATACCTCAGGGGAGTGTTTTTGTTATGGGAGACAACAGAAACAATTCTTTAGATTCAAGGAGCAATAGCATTGGATTAGTAAACATAGAGGAAGATATAATTGGTAAAGTACTATTTAAATAGACTAAAAGTAAATAGCACAAAGTGAAATTTGCTGAATATTATATTAACAAAAGTAATTTTACAGAGGAAAAAAGATGAAAACTTTAAAAGGCAGTGAAACAGAAAAAAACTTGTATAAGACTTTTGCAGGAGAATGCAGAGCAAGGTCAAAATACAATTTGTTTGCAGAAAAAGCAGAACAAGATGGATACATGTGTATTGCAGAAGTGTTTGACATTACAGCAGGAAATGAATATGCTCATGCAAGGGAGGCATATGGAAGATATCTAGACTGTGTTAAAGATACTGAAGAAAATCTTATGGCAGCTGCAATAGGGGAAACTGAAGAGTTTAAGGATATATATAAAGAATTTGAAGAAACAGCAAGAAAAGAGGGCTTTAAAGAAATAGCAAACTTTTTTAAAGAATTAAGGGAAGTAGAAGAAGCTCATCAAAAGAGATTTTTAGACCTCTATGAAAAAGTTAAAAGTGGACACTTTTTTGAATCTAAAAAATCTACAAAATGGGTTTGTTTAAATTGTGGTTATATTCATGAGGGTGAAGAAGCACCAGAAAAATGCCCATTATGTAAATTCCCGCAATCTTATTTTAAAGAAGAAAGTTGTAAAAAAGAAAAAGAGAATAAGGCCCAAAAGTAGAAACGAAAACAGATGTAGTGTTAGCTGCATCTGTTTTTCATTTTTAGGATATTGATTATTTAGTTGTAAGAGTCGACAATATTTGTTTGTAATGCTATAATTCATAATCAGAGTTAAGAGTTTATGTGTAGTAAATAAAAGAGTTAAAATAAAGAATTATTAATAAAGATTGTAAATATAAAGCAAATAATATTATAATATAAGTTAGTAACTACTTCTGTAATATGTAAATGGAGGAACAAAGAGAATGAATAAAGTTAAGTTTATATATAATCCCTATTCAGGTGAGGGTGCCATATTAAAAGATATAGACAAGATAATAGATATGCATCAGAAAGAGGGATATACAGTTGTGCCTTATAGAATCCAAAAAGGTGTGGATGTTGCAAATGCCTTAGATGAAATTGATGAGTTTTATAAGTATATTTTAATAGCAGGTGGAGATGGAACAATAGATACAGTGGTAAATGCTATGAAAAATAAAGGAATAGAACTTCCTATAGCTGTTCTTCCTGTTGGAACGGCTAATGATTTTGCCAAATTTTTAGGGATGACAAATAATATAAAAGATAGCGTAGAACAAATATTAAATTCCAAACCTGTTAAGGTAGACCTTGGTCGTGTAAATAATAAGTATTTTGTAAATGTACTATCAACAGGTCTTTTTACTGATGTATCTCAAAAAACAGATACCACTTTAAAGAATACTTTAGGTAAACTTGCCTATTATATAAAGGGCATTGAACAGTTACCTAACTTTAGAAGTTTAAATGTAAAGATAACTGCAAATGGAGAGGTTTATGATAGCCCTATGTATTTAATGCTAGTTTTTAATGGGCAAACAGCAGGTGGATTTAAAATAGCTTTAGATGCAAAAATGGATGATGGACTTTTAGATGTACTTATATTGAAATCTTGCCACATACCAGAATTCATTCATGTATTTTTAAAATTCATGATGGGAGAACATACAGATGATCCAAGAGTTGAGTATATAAAGGCAGAGGAAATACTAATTGAAACAACAGAGGATATAGTAACAGATATAGATGGAGAAAAAGGACCTGATTTCCCATTAAGAGTAAATTGTATAAAAGGTGGAATAGAGGTACTTGGAATAAGAAAATAATACTTATTAAAAGATATAATTTCAAATAGCGAAATTATATCTTTTATATTGTTTAGCATAAGGCATTAAATTTTCATAAAGTATTTCAATTATTTTATATTTTAATATAACACCATTAAGAGATTAAAAAGTTTAGAAAAAATAGTTATTCATTAATTTGGTGTGTTTTTAGGATAAAAGAAGAAATATATCTAAAAATAAAACTAGAAAATTAACTTAAAAGATAATAAAATTACAATATAGGAAATATTTTTTAGTTATTATACAAATATTGCAAAGTTATAACATAAAATATAATGTAGAGAAAAAAGATTTGAAAATATTGTTTAAAGGTGAGTGATTTTCATGGAGGGTGTCCCTGAGGGCATTAATTATAAACTTAATATAATTTTTAAAGAGGGGACCATCTAAATGTAATCATAAAAAGCATTTTTCCCTTCTTTTTTAGAGTGAAATTTAGGAGGGTAAAATATGAAAAAGGTAACTGTTTTTCTTTATAGCAATATACTAAATAAAAAGATATATGATGAGTTTAATGAAGTTTTAGGGATTTTAAAGGACATATATGTGACTACTGAGGAAGGGTACCCTAAATTCATAGGATATAAGGTGAAAACTGAAAGTGGTATATGTAATTATGAATTTAGAAGTATAGATTTTTTATCAAAAGATAATGGAAAGATAGTAATAAAGACAAAGGGAAGTAAAGAGATACTAGCTAGAAGTTATTCATATCTTTTATCTGAAAATCTTTTAGATAAAAAAATAGTGGATATAAACGGGAAAAAAGTTATACGAGTAGATGACTTAAGAATAGTAGAATTGTCTGGGGAATATAGAGTTGTTGCAGTTGAAACAGGTAAAATTGTAAGATTTAGAAGACATGGGTTAGAGGCATTAGCAAAGATTTTATCTAATATATTTAAAGATAAGTTTGAAGAAAAAGTTATAGTTTGGGATGATGTAGCTTCTCTTGAAATGTGTAATGATAACAATTTAAAACTATCAGTACCTTATAAAAAGTTAGAAAAGCTTCACCCAGCAGATTTAGCGGATATATTGGAAGAATTAGATGCAAAGAGTAGAACTAAGGTTTTAGAAAACCTAAATGAAGATTTAGCAGCGGATACTTTAGAAGAAATTGACCCAGAATACCAAGGAAGTATAATAAGGGAACTTTCCCAATCTAAAACAGCAGAGCTTTTTGAAAACATACCAAATGATGAAATTGCAGATATTTTAGATGATCTTAGTGAAGAGGAAAGGGAAAAAGTTTTAATATCTCTTGAAAGTGATGATGCAGAAGAAATTAAGGAACTTTTATCTTATGAAGATGAATCAGTTGGTAGTATTATGAATAAAGATTTTATATCCTTTAATATAGATTTAAATGTAGGAGAAACTTTAGAACTTTTAAGAGAGCTTAATGCAGATGAAGAAGTAATGTATTATGTTTATATAACAGATAATAATGATAGATTAAAAGGTGTCGTAACTCTTAGAGATTTAATATTAAGTAAAGAAGATGTCAATCTAAAAGAGATAATGCATACTTCAGCTATAAGTGTGAAAATAGATAATAATATAGAAAATGCTGCAGAGCAGGCAATAAAGTATGACCTTATATCTATTCCTGTTGTTGATTATGAGGAGAAGTTAATAGGAATAGTTTTAATTCATGATATTTTAGATGAGGTCCTTCCTCATAGTTGGAAAAAGAAATTTAAGAAAGCAAACTGATAGTAGTTGACTTTTAATAAATTTTGAATATAATTAATTATAAGTAATTCATATCAAAATACTCGGAATAAATGCTATGATAAAGTAGAGTATTATAAAACTAGATTACAGAGAGAAAGAAAAGCTGAGAACTTTCATTAATGTTTTATAAGAAGTGCCCTTTGGAGCTATAATCTGAAATTTTAAAAGTAGGATAATTCGGGACTCGCCCGTTATAGTGAGAGACTTTTGTCGTTATGAGGGGTCTTTTAGACCTAAACTAGAGTGGAACCGCGAAAACACACTTCGTCTCTATAAATTTGTAGAGTCGGAGTTTTTTTATGATTTAAATTTTAAAATAGTTAAATAATATAATGTTAGAAATAAAAATATAGAAAGGAAGTCATAATTATGTTAGTAAATAATGCATTAGAGTTAATTGGAAATACTCCTATATTAAAGGTTAACAAAATGGTAGGAGAAAACAGTGGAGAAGTTTTTGTGAAACTTGAGAAGTTTAATCCGGGATCAAGTATTAAAGATAGAGCAGCATTAGGAATGATAGAACAAGCTGAGAGAGATGGAATATTAAAGAGTGATAGCGTTATTGTAGAACCTACAAGTGGAAATACAGGAATAGGTATTGCTTTAGTTGGAAGATTAAAGGGATACAAAGTTGTTATAGTTATGCCAGAGACTATGAGTAAAGAAAGAAGAGATATGATAAAGGCTTATGGTGCAGAGCTTATTTTAACTGAAGGAAAAAAAGGAATGAAAGGGGCTATAGAAAAAGCTGAAGAGTTAGTTAAAGAAAAAGGATATTTTATGCCCCAACAATTTGAAAATAAGGCAAATGCAAAGAAGCATTATGAAACAACAGCAGAAGAAATTTTAAAAGATATTCCAGATATTGATGTTTTTGTTGCTGGAGTTGGAAGTGGTGGAACTATAGTTGGCGTTGGAAAAAAACTAAAAGAATTAAAACCAGATGTAAAAATAGTTGCAGTAGAACCTGAAAAATCTCCAGTATTAGCTGGTGGAAATCCAGGTGCTCATAAAATACAAGGTATAGGGGCAGGTTTTATTCCAGGACTATATTCAGCAGATGACGTTGATGAAATTTTTGAAGTTTCAGATGAGGATTCTTACAAAATAGCTAGAAATTTTGCAAGTGAAGAGGGAGTTCTAATTGGGATATCATCAGGTGCAGCACTTTACGCTGGAATAGAAATAGCTAAAAAATTAGGAAAAGATAAAAAAATAGTTGTTATAGCACCAGATGGAGGAGAAAAATACTTCTCATCAGGATTATATGACTAAACTTAGGATGTGATTAAAAATGTTTAAAAATCTGAAGTATGATATCCAAAATGTTTTAAAAAATGACCCAGCAGCTAGAAGTGCATTGGAAGTATTTTTGCTTTATCCATCTATTCATGCTTTAATGAATCATAGAATTGCTCATAAGCTTTATAAAAGAAAACACTTCTTTTTAGCAAGATTACTTTCTCAAATATCAAGATTTTTTACAGGAATAGAAATACATCCAGGAGCAACTATTGGAAAAGGGCTTTTTATAGATCATGGTATGGGTGTTGTTATAGGAGAAACTGCTGAAATTGGGGATGATGTTTTAATATATCATGGAGTTACATTAGGTGGAACAGGAAAAGATATAGGAAAAAGACACCCAACTATAGGTAATAATGTAATAATTGGATGTGGAGCCAAGGTTTTAGGTCCAATATTAATTGGAAATAATGTAAAAATAGGAGCAAACTCAGTAGTTTTAAGGGATGTTCCAGATGAGAGTACAACAGTTGGAATTCCAGCTGTTAATAAGGTTAAAGAAAGAAATGATATAATAGAAATTATAGATATAAACGGAAAAGTAAGAAAAATATATAATAACATGATAATATAAGGGGTTAGACGTGGATATTAAAGAACAGATAATTAAATATTGCAACATGTTAGGTTTAGATTTAATAGGATTTACGCCATGTAGAGAATTTAATGAGCTTAAAGAGTTTTATAAATATAGAAAAGAAAATAATTTAGAAAATGAATTTGAGGAAACTTGTATAAAAAAGAGAATAAATCCTAATTATTATATGGAAGAAGGGAAAACTATAGTGTCTATAGCTTTCCCTTATCTTCATGAAAGAAATTATAAAAACAATGGATTTTCTATTTATACAAGGGGATTAGACTATCATAATGTAGTTAAAAGTTATTTAGATAAAATATGCAAATTTATAGAGGATTTAGGTGGAAAAGCTATGTCCTTTGTAGATAGTAACACTTTGCCAGAGAGATATATTGCGTATTTAAGCGGTATAGGGTTTATTGGTAAAAATAATATGTTAATAACAAAAAAGTATGGGTCTTTTGTATTTTTAGGAGAAATAATAACGGATTTAAATATTCCTTTAGAAAATAATAAACTGTTAGAAAATACTCCTTGTATAGATTGTGATAAATGTTACAGAGTATGTCCTACTAATTCAATAAATGATACTAAGAAAAATTGTAATATATGTATGTCATATATTACTCAAAAAAAAGATATTGATGATGAATTTTTACGTCTTATGAAGGGGAGAATATTTGGGTGTGATAGCTGTCAATTAAGTTGCCCTTGTAATCATAATATATCTTACTCTAATGTAGAAGAATTTAAACCATTAAATTTTATGAAAGAAAGAATAGATACAGAGGATATAATTTCTTTAAACAATAAAGATTTTAAAGAAACTTTTAAAATAACATCCTGTGGTTGGAGAGGGAAAAACACATTAATAAGAAATGCTTTGATAAAAAGGTATCTTATAGAAAATAAAAGTATAGAGGAATATAACTTTGAATCACCTTACTTAAAAGCTTATAAAAATAGACTTTTAATGCTAAATAAGGTATAATATTTAGTGCTAAAGTCAAGAATTTTTATGAAAAATGGAGGCGACAATTAGATGTTAAAGCGTTTGGGTATGGGAATGATAGTGAGAATGCCAGATTTTTTATTTGTACCTATGGCAAGTAAGGTTGTAAACAATATATTAGATAAATATGCAGACCTTCATGTACAAGGCTTAGAAGAATTAAAAGCTGAAGAAGGTCCCTTTATATTTATTGGAAATCATCTAAGCAATGCAGATGGACTTATAGTTGATAGAGTTATAAGGAAAGTATATGATCCATACTATATAGCAGGTGTTAAGTTAGATGACAAAGCCTTAACTTACTTAGGGGCTAGACTTTTAAAAACAATTAATATTATACCAAATACAGCAGATAGAGAATCAATAAATAAAATAGTTAAAGAGGTTAAAGGTGGTCAAAATATAGTCATGTTTCCAGAGGGTACAAGAAGTAGAACGGCATCTATGATTGAAGCTAAAAAAGGGGTTTTATTGATAGCAAGATTAACTAAGGCTAAAATAGTTCCTTTTGGACTTGTAGGAACAGAGAAACTTATGCCAATAAATGACACAGATATGGGTGCAGAACATTTTGAAAATGCAAGGGTTGATGTGATTTTTGGAAAACCAGTTGCTCTTCCAACAAAAGAAAAAGGGGAAGATAAACATGAATATGATGCTAGAGCTTTAACTTATATTATGAAAAGTATAGCTAATTTATTGCCAGACAGTTATAAAGGAGTTTATAAAGACTAAGGAAATTATATTAAGAAGGTGGTAAGGTTATGAAGGAAAGTACAAAAGAAATTTTAGATCTTCTTAAAGAAGAATATCCAGATGCTAAGTGTGAATTAAATTATGAAACACCATTTCAACTTTTAGTTGCAACTATTTTATCAGCTCAAACTACAGATAAAAAAGTAAATGAAGTTACAAAAACATTATTTAAAGAGTATCCAGATTTAGAATCTTTTAGTACTATAACTCAAGAAGAGTTAGAAAATAGAATAAGGGTAATTGGTTTGTATAGAAATAAAACGAAAAATTTACTTATGATGTGTAAACAGCTAAAAGAAAATTTTAATGGAGAAGTTCCTAAAACCATAGAGGAGATAAGTTCATTAGCAGGGGCAGGTAGAAAAACTGCTAATGTTGTTATCTCAAATGCTTTTGGTATTCCAGCTATTGCAGTAGATACCCATGTATTTAGAGTTTCAAATAGAATAGGTCTTGCAAATGGTAAAAATGTTTTAGATGTTGAAAAGCAACTTCAAAAAGAAATACCAGAAAATCTTTGGACTTTAACCCACCACCTAATAATATTTCATGGAAGAAGATGTTGCACTGCAAAATCTCCTAACTGTAATGGGTGTATAATTAATCAGCATTGTAAATATTATAAAGATATAACAAAATAAGATAGTGTTACTGAAAAACTAATTTTAGCAAAGTTATATTAGAGTGTAGAGTAATAGTTTTTAGTATTACATTAGATATCCCTTATGAGGTGACTATGATAATAGACATAAATTATACAAATAACAATAAAAACAAAATAAATAAGGCCATAAAATTAGTAATTATATTAGCTGTTATTTTTACAGCTGTAGCTCTCTTAAATACTATTCATATATATCAAGTTAAAAATAGTATTTTAGATTATATTATAGCAAGGGAAGCTAGTTATGGAATACCAGCATTAGCTATTATAAGCTGTTGGTTATATTATTACACGTACAAAAAGACAGATTTATTTTTAATGTCTTTAGTATTTGTAAGCTTAGCTTGTGAATATGTTTGTGCTAGTCTTTACTCTAAAGATTTAGGTGGACTAAGTATAATTGCAAGTTCCCTTATCATTTTTACATATTTATTTAGAGCGATATTTGTAACTTTAGTAGTTGTACCAGATAATAAATTTACTAAGTTAATAATAAAAAGAAAATTAATAACAACGGTAGTTACTATATTAGCTACAGGTGTTTTATCTATATTAAGTTTACATATGTTAGAAGTATTTAGAGATAATAATACATTTTGGTGCATAATATTTACTGCAAATCTTATGTTATCAGTATATCATTTTATAATTATAGTAATGATTATAAGGAAGAGTTTGAAAACAAATGAATTTATATATACTATAATATCTATAAGTTTAGATCTTTTTATAATAAAAAGTGTATATGCAACACTTTATATATATGGGTATAATCCTGTAGTTAATGAATATTCCAATATATTTAGTATGGGAGGATACATAATATTAATAGTTGGAATATTTATAGAGTTTGTTTTAAAAGTAAAAGAAAGCAAGGAACTTCATCAAAAATTATTGGTTTTTTATGCTATTTCTGAAGAAGATAGATATAATGATATAATAGTTAGAAATAAAGACGATAAAATAGTATATGCTAATAAAAAAATGAGAAAACAATGGAAGGTAAATAGAGATGAAGGTGGCTATAAAGAACTTGATTCACATCTTTTAAATAATATAAGTGTAGATCAAAGAATTGCAGCTTATGAATATGCTAAAGAGAATAAATCTGGATGGAATGGAAATTTTTTCACAAATGATGGAAGAGTTGTTAGATGTAGTGTTCAAAGGATAAATGATGAAGGTGGATGTGTATATACTGTTATGACAAGCAGAGATATTACAGATGATTATAATGTAAGCCATGAACTTAAGGTAAATGAAGAAAGATTAAGACTTATAACCAAAAATATAAAAGATTTAATATTTACAGTTGATATGAATGGTGTAATAAATTATGTAAATAATACTGTAACTACAATGCTAGGGTATGAAGAAAAAGATTTAATAGGAAAAAATTATTTAGATATAGTAAATAACACCGATAGTGAATCATTAAGCATTATGATTGAAGAGGGAGATGTTAGTACATTTATAGAACATAAAGTAGTAGGAAAAAATGATAAGCTAATATCTGTAGAATCAGTAATAAGTACAATTAGGGATTACTATGAAGAACCAATAGGAAAAGTCATAGTGTCTAGAGGACTTGAACATAGAAATGCTATAAGATCACTTCAAAAGAAATATAGAGAAGTAAAACAGTATGAACAAATAAGAAATGAGTTCTTTGCAAATCTATCCCATGAACTTAGAACTCCTATAAATATAATTTATTCATGTATACAGCTTTTAGATTATAAAAAGAAAAACAATGATGAAAAAGGTTTTATGGAGTATTACGATAAGTATGATAAGAGTATGCAACAAAACTGTTTTAGAATGTTAAGGCTTGTAAATAATTTAATTGATATAACAAAAATAGATTCAGGATTTTTAAAAATGGATTTTATAAATTATGATATAGTAAATCTTGTAGAAGATATTACAATGTCTATAGTTCCTTATGTAGAAGAAAAACAAATAGATATAGTTTTTGATACAGAAGTTGAAGAATTAGAAATAAGATGTGATCCTGATAAAATAGAAAGAGTTGTGTTAAATCTTCTATCTAATGCAGTTAAGTTTACTGAAATTGGTGGAAATATAGAGGTAGATATAGCATTAAAGGATGAAGATAAATGGGTAGAAATAAGTATTAAAGATGATGGTATAGGAATTCCACCTCACATGAGGAAATTTATTTTTGAAAGATTTATACAGGTTGATAAATCTTATAATAGAAGTAAAGAGGGAAGTGGAATTGGACTAGCTTTAGTTAAATCATTGGTAGAACTTCACGGAGGGCGTGTATATCTTAAAGATGATGTAGAAAAGGGATGTAACTTTATAGTTTTATTACCTAATGTTCTTGAGAAAAATATAGCTATAGAGGAAAAAGAAAGCCGCTATAAATCATCAGTAGATAGAATTTCTATAGAGTTTGCTGATATATATGAGTTAAATTAAAATTAATAGCTTTATTTTTTAAAGAGATAATGATATTATAGTAATAAATGTTTTAAACCACTAATAGGCTAAATAAAGCATTTAGTGGTTCTTTTTTTTAGAAAAAAATTTAATATAATATTAATTAGGCAAAACGCTTAGTGTGGGCGTTTAAAAATTATAAATTATTCGGAGGATTTTTAAATGAAAGTTGGAGTTTTAATGGGGGGTATTTCTACAGAAAAAGAAATATCTATAATGAGCGGAAATGTAATGGTTGAAAACCTAGATAAAAATAAATATGAAGTAGTTCCAATAGTTTTAAAAGAAAAAGAAGACGTAATAACAAAAGTTAAAGATCAAGGATTAGATTTTGCACTTTTAGCTTTACATGGTCAATTTGGTGAAGATGGAACAGTTCAATCAGTTTTAGAAGTTTTAGACATACCTTATTCAGGATGTGGTCCTTTAAGTGGAGCTATAGGAATAGATAAAGATATGACTAAGAGAATCTTAGATTGGGGTGGAGTTAGAACTGCTAAATGGACAATGGTTGATTCAGTAGAAAATATAGATTATGATGCTATAGAAAAGGTTACATACCCAGTGTTTGTTAAACCAAATAACGGTGGTTCATCTGTAGCTACAACTTTCGTTGAAAGAAAAGAAGATATAGCTAAAGCTGTAGAAGAAGCTTTACAATATGATACAGAAGTTATGATAGAAGAATATATAAAAGGTGATGAAATAACTTGCCCAGTATTAGATGGAAAGTTATTACCAGTAGTAGCTATAAAACCAAACAATGGTTTCTTCTATAATAAAGAATCAAAACATCGTGATGGTGGAGCAGACCAATATGTAGTTGAATTACCAGAAGAAGTTCATGCTGAAGTTAAGAGAATGGCAGAAGCAACTTACAAACTTTTAAAATCTAGTGTATATACAAGAATCGATATGTTAATAAGAGACGGAGTTCCTTATATATTAGAAGTTAATACACTACCTGGAATGACTAAAAATAGTTTATTCCCACTAGGAGCAGCAGCTGCTGGTATAGATATACCAAAACTTTTAGATTTAATAATCGAAGGTTCTTTAAAAGTTAAAAGAAATCAAATAGCAAAATAATTTTATATTAAAATATATTTAAGAAAAGGTTAGGATAACTTTAGTATCCTAACCTTTTTTATATATAACTTGATATTAATTTATATATTTAATTTAAATTAAAGCTTTCTTTTAAATTAGTATTGACTCTAAAAAGATTTAAGAATTACTTATTAAAGTACTCTTTTAGTCTTATCTAAGAGTAACATTGTCTTAAACTATGGATAAAATTAAAAATAATTAAATTTAAAATATATAGCAAATACAACTAAACTTTTGTATTATATATAAACTACTTTTTTGGAGGAAAAATAATGAAAGTTGGAATTTTAATGGGAGGTATTTCAACAGAAAGGGATATATCTTTAGAGACAGGTAAATCAATAATAGATAATATTGATAAGTCAAAATATGAGGTTATACCTATAGTTATAGATAAAAAAGAAGATATTTTATTAAAATGTATAGGTATAGATTTTGCTTTCTTGGCCCTTCATGGAAAATTTGGAGAAGATGGAAGTGTTCAAAAAATTTTAGAAATACTTAATATACCATATTCCGGATGTAATGCTTTAAGTAGTTCTATGTGTATGGATAAGGATATTGCAAAGAGAATAATGGTATCATCTAATATAAAGACACCTAAATGGACTACAGTAAAATCTATAGCTGATATAGATTTTAAGTTTATAGAGGAAATGAAATATCCTGTGTTTATAAAACCAAATAGTGGAGGGTCATCAGTTGCAACTTTTTTAGTTGAAAAAGAGGAGAATGTAAAGGATGCAGTAAAAAATGTACTTTTATATGATGATATTGCTTTAATAGAGGAATATGTTAAGGGAGAAGAAATAACTTGCCCTATATTAAATGGAAAGCCATTACCTATACTTGGAATAAGACCAAATGGCAAGTTTTTTGATATAAAGTCAAAATATACTGATAATGAAGCTAGTGAATTTATTATTAATTTAAACAAGGATTTAGAAGAGAAAATAAGTAATATGGCTCTTAGAATATATGCATCATTAAGATGTAGTGTTTATGCCAGAATAGATATGATAATAAAAGAGGGAGTAAGCTATGCTTTAGAAGTTAACACATTACCAGGAATGACTAAAAATAGTTTATTTCCAAAGAGTTGTAAAAGCGTAAATATAGGTTTTACCAAGCTTTTAGATTTAATAATAAATTATTCACTAAAGGAAAAAAGATAAAATAATAGTAACATGTTTAAGAAAAATTTTATAAATTATATAGTAATAGTAATTTTAAAAGTGAGAATATTTTATGCAGGATAAAACTTCTAATAATACATTTGGGCCAGATATAAACCAATTTACTACAAATGTAAATTTTAATACCTTAGCAAGAAATTCAGATTTTATATACTTAAGGGCATCTAGCTCAAGCACTGGTAACTTTAATGTAGATCAGAATTTTATAAACTATGCAACAGAGTGTAGAAGGAGGGGAATACCTTGCGGTGCATATCATTATGGTCTGCCATCTTATGATTTAACAACAGCTGATTCTCAATGTGATAGCTTTATAAATATATTGACTGAGGCCTTTGGAAATAATAATTATGGAGATTTGTTTCCTGTTTTAGATGTAGAAGAGCCCCTAGATAATACTATTTCTACTACTGTTTTAATAAACTGGATAGAAAGATTTAAGAATAGATTTGAAACAAAGACCAGAAGAAAGTTAATGTTTTACACAGGGTTATTTTTTATAGAACTATATAATAATTTCCAAGTTCCAAATAGAGGATATCCATTAAGTAATATGCCTCTTTGGATAGCGATGTATACAAGAATACCATCAAATCCAAAATATCCACCTAACATTGGAGGATGGACAAGATGGACAATGTGGCAATATACAGATCAAGGAACATTAGCTGGAATAGGTAGCCCTGTAGATTTAAATTGGGGACCTATAAATTTAGCTTATTTAATGCCACCACTACCTGTTGTAGGGCTTTATGCAGTGGAGAATGGAAATAATATAGCTGTATACTGGAAAGCTAATAGTGAAGTCGATATATCAGGATATAATTTGTTTATAAACTCTCTTTATGCAGGAACGGTTTCAGCAAATACAACTAAATTTAATATAAATAAAACTAAATTTAGTTTACCTAAAAATAATGCAATAGAAATAAGTATAGAAGCTTTTGATTATACTGGTGACTTTTCAACTGAAAGAAGTACTTATATATTAAATTAATAAAAATATTTAAATACGCCTAATTTATTTGTAAATGAGTATTAATTATAAAATATATAACAAATTTTTAGTGGATTTTTAAAATTTATTTAAAAATCCACTTTATCATTTTTGTATATATTTTGACTATAATTCATAAATAATGTATTATTAACATAATTATTAAAATAATTATTAAACGAATTTTATGTAAAAGGGGATAAAATAAATGGGAAAAGTTAAAAAATTAGTTATAAGTGCATCTGTTGCAATAGCCCTTGGAGCTTCAGGAGTTGGGATTTATTGTGATAATGTAGATAAAACCGTTGATGAATGGAAGGATAAAATATACCCAGGAATCACTGTTGAAGGTATTGATCTAGGTGGAATGACAAGTAAAGAGGCAGAAGAAATATTAAGTAATAAATATGGACAAGTAGCATCTGATAAGGATATATTTATAAAAGCTGGAGATAAGGAAGTTGAAATAAATTTTGCAGATTTATCACCTGAATATGATATAGATGAAGTAGTAGTTAAAGCTGTAGGTATTGGAAAAGATGAAAATATCTTTAAACAAAATCAGTATATAAAAAGTGGGATTCATGATGATTTAGATTTAACTGTTGAGTATAATGAAGAAGAATTAAAAAAATATGAAGAAGAATTAGAAAGTAAAGTTGATACTTCAGCAAAGAATGCAACAATATCTATGGTTAATGGAAGTTTAATAGTTAATGATAGCGTCAACGGAAAAGATATAGATGTTGAAGAAATGAATTCACTTATAAAGATTGCCATAGACAGTGATATTAATGATAATTTAACTAGTAATGCAATTATAGTAGATGTTCCTGTAAAAGAGGTAACACCAAGTGTTACAACAGAAGAATTAGCTAGTATAAATGGTGTTATAGGAAGTTTTACATCAGATTATTCATTTAATTCAACAGATAATAGAGCAACTAATGTAGAACTAGCTCTTAAAGCTATTAATGGAACAGTTTTGATGCCAGGGGAAAGTTTTAGTTTTAATAATATAGTTGGAGAAAGAACAGGGGCAAGAGGATATAAAAATGCAGCTACCTTTGTTGGAAATCAAGTAGTGGATGGACTAGGTGGAGGAATATGTCAGGTATCAACAGCCTTAAATAGGGCTGTAATAAAAGCTGGATTAACTCCAACAGAAAGACATAACCATTCATTAAAAGCATCTTATTCAGATTATGGATTAGATAGTGCAGTGGCTTGGGGATATTTAGATTATAAGTTTACAAACACATATGAAACACCTATATATATACAAGCAACAACTAATGGTTCTAGAGTTATGACAATTAATATATATGGGAATGCAGAGGATAAGGGAAATGTAACTTATGAATTAGTAGCAACAAGCCCAGAGGTTACATCAAAAGCTACAGTTACTAGAATAAGTGATTCAAGCTTAGTAAGTGGTGAGGAAGTTTGGCAAACTAAGCCTGTAGATGGTTATAAATCAAGTTCTTATATAGTAACTTATCAAAATGGAGCTGAAGTTAGTAGAAAATTACTTGGGACTTATACCTATTCTAAAGTTGATGGAGTATTAAAGATTGGGGGAGCAAATACACAAGGCATAGAGGGCAGTGAATAATGGTGGTTAAAACAGACTTCAAATAAATGGAGAGAATTTAAATGTATAAAATGATTTGTGTAGATATGGATGGAACTTTATTAAATAAAAGAAAAAAGATTAGCAAAGTGGACAAGGTAGCTTTAAAAAAGGCTCATGATGAAAAGAATATTCATATAGTTATAACAACAGGAAGACTTTATAGTGATGCAAGCTATTATGCAAATCTTTTAGGAGTTAAGTCCTC
>JAUNBX010000002.1:78291-87390 GCA_030526875.1 Clostridium perfringens
GAAGACTTTATAGTGATGCAAGCTATTATGCAAATCTTTTAGGAGTTAAGTCCTCAATTATTTCAGGAAATGGTGCTTTTATAAAAGATGAGTTAAATAATAAAATTATAAGTAAGAATACTTTATCTAAGGAAGAGCTTAAATATATTTTAAAGGCTTGTGAAAAGTTTAATATGTTTCCTAACATCTACACAACAGATTCTATTTATATTTATTCTAAAATTTATACTTTCATAGAGAAATTTCTTATGATAAAAAGGCCAAAACAATTTAAAACTAAAATATTAAATGTTAAGAATAAAGGCATGTGGAGGGATATAATTGAAGAAAATAAAGATTATATTATTAAAGGCCTAGTTTTTAGTTTTAATAAAGAAAAATTAAAGAAGTTTAAAAACTATGTTACAGATGAATTGGGTTTAGAAGCTCATATGTCCTCTAAATTTACTTTAGAAATAAATTCTAAAGATACTAACAAGGGAAATGGCGTTAGTAGTTTAGAAAAATATTATGGAATAAAAAGAGAAGAGATAATATGCATTGGAGATAATGAAAATGATATACCTATGATTGAATATGCAGGTCTTGGAGTAGCTATGGGAAATGCTAAAAAGGAAGTAAAGGAAAAGGCAGATTTTATAACATACGATAACAATAATTTTGGTGTCGCAAATGTGATAAATAAGCATATCTTTGTCAAATAATTTCTTGCATTTTATATAATTAGGTAATATGATATAATTTGAATACATTAAATTAAACCAAGTATAATAGTCTATTCGGAGGGCAATAAAGTGAATTTAAATATAGTATTATATCAACCAGAAATACCACAAAACACAGGAAATATTGCAAGAACATGTGTTTTAACAAACTCTAAACTTCACATAATAAAACCTATGGGATTTAGTTTAGATGAAAAGCACGTAAGACGTGCAGGGTTAGATTATTGGGATCAATTAGATTTAGAGATATATGAAAATTATGAAGAATTTATGAAAAAGCATGGTGATAAAAAAATATACTTATCATCAACCCATACTGAAACACTATACAGTGATGTTAGTTATAAAGAAGGGGATTTTATTATGTTTGGAAGAGAGTCATCAGGAGTTCCAGACCATGTTCATAAAAATCATATAGAAATAAGAGTACCTATGATTAATACTACAACTAGAAGCTTAAATTTATCAAATACCGTAGCTATTGTTACTTATGAGGCCTTAAAGGGGATTGGTTTTCCAAATATGAAATAGGGGGGATTTAATTTGGAAAAAATAAAGATAATTACTGATAGCTCCTGTGACCTATCAAAGGATTTAATTGAAAGATATGAAATAGAAGTTTTACCGCTTTTAATAAATTTTGGTGAAGAAAGTTATTTAGATGGTGTTGATATAGATTTTAATACAATGTATGAAAGAATAGAGAGAGAAGATACATTGCCAACTACATCTCAAGTTGTACCAAGTAGATTTGTTGAAGCTTATGAAAAGTGGCTTGGCGAGGGATATAAAATAATAGTGCTTCCTCTATCATCTAAGATGAGTGGCACATATCAATCAGCTAATATAGCTAAGATGGAAGTTAATAGCGATGATATAAAAATTATAGATACATTAAATGTAACTTCAGGTCTTGGACTTATAGTTCTTAAAGCTGCCACAATGATAGAAGATGGTTGTAGTTTAGAGACGATAGAAAAAGAAATATTAAAATATAGAGACTGTGTAGATACTGGTCTTATTTTTGAAAGTTTAGATAACCTTGTAAGAGGAGGAAGACTTTCTAAAGGAAAAGCTATCATAGTAGGGGCTTTAGGAATAAAGCTATTACTAGATGTACAAGATGGAGAAATGAATGTTTATAGTAAAGTTCGTGGAACTAAAAAAGCTATAAAAGAGGTTATAGAAAAGTTTAATAATGCAGAAAAAAAACAAGGAGAACCTGTGATTCTTTTAGAAGCTGAAAGCCCTGAGGTATGTAGTGTACTTAAAGAGTATTTAGAAAGCAATAATGTAGCATATATACATCAAAAAGTTGGTTGTGCTGTTGGAATACATTCAGGAATTAAAGCTTGTGGCTTGTTTTTTGTAAGAAATTATTAATAAGTTTTAAAAATTAATTTATGAAAGAAACTGTTTTAAATAATAAAATATTTAAAACAGTTTCTTTTTTGTATAGTTAGTTAAAAAACATTACTCTTCATAGAAATTAATATTTTAAACATAAAATTTTATAGGTAGAAATTTATAATTTGAAAAAAACATACATAAGATGCCTTTAAATTTCACAAAACTAAGATAAAGTATAAATTCGTACTTTAATTGTATTATTTATTGGTTTATAAAATCAGATTTAAGAAAATTATAAACTAAGATTAATAACAATGAATTTATTTTAGTATGGAAGTTTAGGAGATGGTATTTTATGAAAAAGATATTGAGTTTATGTTTAATATTAGTTTTTTTTATGCCTTTAGTAGGGTGTCAAGGTAGGGCAAATGATTTAAGTATAGGAGAAGTTTCCATATCTAAAACACTTCATATAGGTCTAAATGCAGATACAGCAGGAATTGATGATGCAGGATTTAATAACTCTGCCTATGAAGGTCTTGTTAAGGCTAAAAATGATTTTAGATTAAAGTATAATATTCTTCAATCTAAAGAAGTAGAAGATTATGAAAAAAATATAATAAGTCTTGCAAAACACAATTCATTAATATTTGGAGTTGGATTTAGAATGAAGGATAGCATAGAAAATGTGGCTAAAAATAATACAAATAAAAACTTTGTAATAATAGATAATGTATCAGATTTAGCAAATGTAAAGTCAGTAACTTTCAAAGGAGAAGAAGGAGCTTTCCTAATGGGAGTAATAGCTGGAAAGATGACAAAAACTAATAAAATAGGTTTTATAGGTGGAGTTGAAGCACCAATAATTGAACAAATAGCTTCAGGGTTTGCTTATGGAGTTAAAACTGTTAATGAAGAGGCTTCAATAGATTTAATAAATAAAAATAATATTAGATATACTATGGATTTTTATAATGAGGAAAAAGGATATAATGCAGCAAAGGAGTTATATGATAATGGGGTAGATATTATATTCCATGGCGCAGGAAAATGTGGAATTGGAGTTTTTAAAGCTGCAAAGGAAAAGGGCAAATATGCTATAGGAATAGATGAAGATCAAGGAGAAAAGCTTAAAGAGTACTCAGATTATATATTATCCTCAATGGTAAAGAAAACTGATTTAGTAGTATATAGTTCTATTAGAGAGTTTTTAAAAGGAACATTTAGACCGGGAAAAGATAATGCATTAGAACTTGGATTAAAAGAAGGTGCCATAGATATAGCAAGTAGTACTAAAAATAAAGTACCAGAGGATATTTTAGATACAGTAAACAAATATAAGGAATTAATAATAAGTGGCGAAATGGAAATTCCTAAGACAAATAATGAACTTCTAGGTTCTTAAAGACTTCCTTAAAATGGTTAAGCTATTGAAAAATACAATTATTTATAAGATAATTAAGATAATACTTAAAGATTTGTATTTTACGATGGATGTTAAATAAGGATAGGTGTTTAAATATGGAAATGAATTTTAATTTGAATTTGACACAAGAACAAAAGCTTATAATGACACAACAAATGCAGCTATCAGTTAAACTATTACAAATGTCTACTAGTGATTTAAGGGATTATATTGAAAAAGAATTTTTAGAAAATCCAGTTTTAGAAGCCCAATATGAAACTGGAGATGATAAGAAAAAAGAACAAGATAGACTAGAATATAAGGAACTTATAAAATATCTTGAATCTGACAATTATGGATCACAAAGTTATGGGGATTATGATGAAGATAGTGTTTCACCTTTTACCTTTATAAGTAATCCAAAATCATTAAAAGAATATTTGTTAGAACAAATAATAGACTTACCAATTGATGATTATTTAAGAAGCATTTGTAGTTATATGATTGAATCTCTAGATAATAGGGGATATTTAGATATAAAAAATGAAGAAATAGAGAAAGAATTAGGATGTGGAGAAGAAAACATTCAAAGAGCATTAATTCTTCTTCACAACTTAGAACCAGCAGGAATTGGGGCTAGGAATATAAAAGAATGTTTAATACTTCAGTTAAAAAGACTTGGAAGAAATAATGAGATTTTAATAGATATTATAAATAATCACTTACAAGACTTAGCAGATAATAAATATCAGGTTATAGGAAAAGCTTTAAAAATAACAGCAAAAGAGGCTCAAGCCTATGGAGATTTAATAAAAACATTAGAGCCAAAACCATCTAGAGGATTTTATACTGGGGAAGATATGAAGTTTATAATACCTGATGCGGAAATAAGAAAAATAGATGGACAGTTTTTTGTAATAATGAATGATAGAGTTTTGCCTAAGTTATCAATAAATTCTATGTATAGTGAGATACTTAATAATAATGATGATAAAGATGCAGTAAAGTACATAGAAGAAAAAATAGGAAGAGCTGTTTTTCTAGTTAAAAGCATTGATCAAAGAAAAAGTACTCTTCATAAAGTTTTAGAAAAGATAGTTGAGAAGCAAAAGGGTTATTTCGAAAAGGGAGAGAGAGAATTAATTCCTATGACTTTAAGAGAAATAGCAGAGGAAATAGGAATGCATGAATCAACTGTATCAAGAGCTATTAGGGAAAAATATATATTAACATCCTTTGGTACAATAAAAATTAAGGATTTATTTACTAATGGAATTCAAGGAAGTAGTAAAGGTAGCAGTGAATCAGAAGATATTTCCGTTATAAATATTAAAAAGAGTATAGAAAAATTAATAAATGAAGAAGATAAACTAAAGCCATTATCAGATCAAATTATATGTGAAAAATTAAATAAAGATGGAATGAATATATCAAGAAGGACTGTGGCAAAATACAGAGAAGAAATGGGAATAAAATCTTCAAGTAAGCGAAAAAGATTTTAAAAGAATAAGAAGTATAATTTAGTTAATTAAATAAAAATTTTCTGAAAAATTTAAAAAAAATACTTTAAAAATGTACACTTTTGTTTTATAATAGTTGTTGTGGGACATTTAAGTTTTAAGTGGGACGCTAAATGACCAAAGGAGTTGTTTGGTTTGCAAGATACATTAAAGTTGCAAAAAATAATAGTTCCAGAAATGGTGGAACTCTTAGAAAAACGATATAATATTCTAAGAACAATCCATTACAATCAACCAATAGGAAGAAGAGTATTAGCAAGTAGTTTAGGTTTAGGAGAAAGAATTGTAAGAACTGAGATTAACTTTTTAAAATCTCAAGGTCTTATTCAAATTACTACACCAGGAATGTATGTCACTCCAGAAGGAGAAAATATACTAGATATGCTAAAAGAATTTATTCATGATATAAAAGGTTTATCCTATGTGGAATCAAGTTTAAAGGAGCTTTTAAACTTAAAAGAAGTAATTGTTGTTCCAGGAGAGATTTCAGAGGATATAGATGTATCTAAGGAACTTGGAAAGGCAGCAGCAAATTATATTAAATCCATATTAAAAAATAATCATGTATTAGCACTTACAGGTGGTAGCACAATAAGAGATGTAGTAGATCATTTTCCTAAAATTCAGAATTTACATGATATTTTAATTGTTCCAGCAAGAGGTGGGATGGGGAAAAATGTAGAAACTCAAGCAAATACTTTAGCAGGAGAATTGGCTAAAAAAGTTAATGGAAGTTATAAAATGCTTCATATCCCAGCTAATGCCATCAGTGAAGTAGTTGAAACTCTAAGTAAGCAAAAAGATGTTAAGGAAATCATTAATTATATAAATAATGCTGATATACTATTATATGGTATAGGTAGAGCAGAAAAAATGGCATCTAAAAGAGGACTTTCTGATGAAGTGATAAATGACTTGTTAGATTTAGGGGCTATGGGAGAGGCATTAGGATTTTATTTTGATAAAAATTCAAAAGTGATATCTACTATGCCTAATTTAGGCATTGATATAAATAAAATAAGAAATATAAAAAATCAGGTTGCTGTAGCTGGAGGCAAAAATAAGGCAAAGGCTATAATGTCTGCTATATCGAATAATGAAAATGTTGTTTTAGTAGTAGATGAAGGGGCAGCAAAAGAAATTTTGAAAAATTTTGAAACACAATAATTTAAATTGGTTAAAATATTTTTAAATATTTTATATAATATCTATTTATATTTAGGAGGAATTTATAATGGTAAAAGTTGCTATTAACGGATTTGGACGTATTGGACGTCTTGCATTTAGACAAATGTTTGGAGCAGAAGGGTATGAAATAGTTGCTATAAACGACTTAACTAGCCCAACAATGTTAGCTCACTTATTAAAATATGATTCAGCTCAAGGAAGATACGCTTTATGCGATAAAGTTGTTGCTGGAGAAGATTCAATAACAGTTGATGGAAAAGAAATTAAAATATATGCTGAAAGAGATGCTAAAAACCTTCCTTGGGGAGAAATCGGAGTAGATGTTGTTTTAGAATGTACAGGATTCTATACTTCTAAAGCTAAATCAGAAGCTCATATAGAAGCAGGTGCTAAGAAAGTTGTTATATCAGCTCCAGCTGGAAATGACCTTCCAACAGTAGTTTTCGGAGTAAACGAAGAAATATTAAAATCAACTGATAAAGTAATATCAGCTGCATCTTGTACTACAAACTGTTTAGCTCCAATGGCTAAAGCATTAAATGACTATGCACCAATACAATCTGGTATAATGTCAACAATACATGCTTACACTGGAGACCAAATGACTTTAGATGGACCTCATGCTAAAGGTGATTTAAGAAGAGCTAGAGCAGCTGCTGCTAACATAGTTCCAAACTCAACTGGTGCTGCTAAAGCTATCGGATTAGTTATACCAGAATTAAACGGAGTATTAATAGGATCAGCTCAAAGAGTACCAGTTCCAACTGGATCAACTACAATATTAGTTGCTGTTGTTAAAGGTGAAAATGTAACTAAAGAAGGAATAAACGCTGCTATGAAAGCTGCTTCAAGTGCTTCATATGGTTACACTGAAGAACAATTAGTTTCTTCTGATATCGTAGGAATTTCTTACGGTTCATTATTTGATGCAACTCAAACAATGGTATCTGAAATCGGAAACGGATTATACCAAGTACAAGTTGTTTCATGGTATGACAACGAAAATTCATACACTAGCCAAATGGTTAGAACAATTAAATACTTCGCTGAATTAGCTTAATTCTAGTATTTAATAATAAGGATTTAAGTGCTTTTTAGAAAGCATTCTTATAAGATCCTAGAAAAGGGTCCGGTCTTTAAGGCATAACTTTAGGACCGGGCCCATTTTTAAAATATAAATAAATTTTAGAGGTGAATTTAATGAGTTATAATAAAAAGACTATTGAAGATATCCAAGTAAATGGAAAAAGAGTTTTAGTAAGATGCGACTTTAACGTACCATTAAAAGATGGTGTTATAACAGATGAAAATAGATTAAAGGGAGCTCTTCCTACAATAAAATATTTAGTTGAAAATGGAGCAAAAGTTATCCTTTGTTCACACTTAGGAAAAGACGCTTCAAAATCATTAGCACCAGTTGCTGTAAGATTAAGCGAAATGTTAGGAAAAACTGTAGTTTTTGCTGCTGACCAAGAAGTAGTTGGAGAAAATGCTAGAAAAGCTGTTGCAGACATGAAAGATGGAGATGTTGTTTTATTAGAAAACACAAGATGCAGAAAAGAAGAAACTAAAAACGGTGAAGAATTATCAAGAGAATTAGCTAGTCTTTGCGATATATATGTAAATGATGCATTTGGTACAGCTCATAGAGCTCACTCTTCAACTGAAGGTGTAACTAAATTTGTTGATACTGCAGTATGTGGATACTTAATCCAAAAAGAATTAAAATTCTTAGGAGAAGCAGTTAACAATCCAGTAAGACCATTTGTTGCTATATTAGGTGGAGCAAAAGTTTCAGATAAAATAGCTGTTATAGAAAACTTATTAGATAAAGTTAATACTTTAATAATAGGTGGAGGAATGGCTTATACATTCTTAAAAGCTCAAGGATACAGCGTTGGAAATTCTTTAGTTGAAGAAGATAGATTAGATTACGCTAAAAAGATGATAGAAGATGCTAAGGCAAAAGGAGTTAACTTCTTATTACCAGTAGATCACAGAGTTGCTGCTGAATTTAAAGATGTTACACCAGTTGTTACTGAAGACCAAAACATCCAAGATGGATTTATGGGATTAGATATCGGACCTAAAACAGAAGCTATCTATGCTGATGCAATAAAAGATGCTAAAACAGTTATATGGAATGGACCTATGGGAGTATTTGAATTTGAAAACTTCAATAAAGGTACAATAGCTGTTGCTAAAGCTATGGCAGATGCTGATGCTACAACAGTAATCGGTGGAGGAGACTCAGCTGCTGCTGTTAATATATTAGGATTTGGTGATAAAATGACTCACATCTCAACAGGTGGTGGAGCTTCACTTGAATTCTTAGAAGGAAAAACTTTACCAGGAATTGCTGCTTTAAACGATAAATAAATTAAGCATTTCCATTAGAATATAAATAGATTGATAGATTGAGAAAAATTATGGGGTAGATATTATCTTAAGGTAATATCTACGCCTTTTAGAGTAAAAAATATTTAAAAATAAATTATGAGGTGAAAAGATATGAGAACTCCAATAATCGCTGGAAACTGGAAAATGAACAAAACTCCTGCAGAAGCTGTAGAAATGATAAATGAATTAAAAGGTTTAGTTAAAGATGCTAAATGTGATGTAGTTATATGTCCTACATTTGTATGCTTAAGTGCTGCTTTAGAAGCTGCAAAAGGTTCAAATGTTAAAATAGCTGCACAAAACATGCATTTTGAAAACAGTGGAGCATTTACAGGAGAAGTTTCACCAGTAATGCTTGAAGCTATGGGTATAGAATATGTTGTTCTAGGACATAGTGAAAGAAGAGAATACTTCAATGAGACTGATGAAGCTTTAAACAAAAAAGTTAAAGCTGCTTTTGCTCACAACATAACTCCAATACTTTGCTGTGGAGAAACTTTAGAACAAAGAG
>JAUNBX010000092.1 GCA_030526875.1 Clostridium perfringens
ACTTTTAAAAAGAATTGCTGGTTTACTTAAATTATCTGTTTAATTTTCAAAGATCATATTTTTTCATCGCTCACTTGCGACTTCTTTATATTATCACTGTTTTATTTTTATGTCAACATTATTTTTAAATTTTTTAATTTTCTTATTTATTAAAGGCTTTTAGAAATAAAAATTAAGACTATGAATAGTCCTAATTTTTTTATTTCTTTTGTCTTAACTTATATACTTCTCTAACAGCCAATATAACACACGGTGTTTTTCTATTTACTATACTTTATTTCTTTTAGCTTCCATATTTCTAAATTATTTATGCTCAAAAGTTCATCTAAACCTTCAACTCTAAAACCTGTACTATTATCTTTTGCAAAAACCCTAGAAGATAGAACTATTTCACCATCATTTATATATATTTCAATTGCAGATTTGTCCACAAATATATTAATTTTTATATTATCTCTATCATTTATTTTAAACTTTCTAATCCCTTTAGGACCATTTATTATATTTTCTCTACTTATAAAACCAACTTTATCGCTTATATTGCATTCAAAATACTCATTTGTTCCTTTATATATTTCTATCTTAATTACTGTATTCTTTTTATTTATATCTAGTGTAACTTCATAAGAATTTTCATTTATATTAGAAAACTCTAAATATCTTTGTGAAAAATTCTCTTTCTTAAAACACTTATCACCTCTTAATAATTTTATTTCACTTACTGGCTTTTGATAAATTTTATTACCTTGTAAAACTAATTCTCTAGGCATCGTTAAACAATGAATCCAGTTTTCCTGTAAACTTTCATGATTTTTCTCATATTCTTCAGGTACCCCCATCCATCCAATCACTATGATTCTTCCTTTATAATCCTGAAAAACTTGAGGTGCATAAAAATCAAACCCCATATCTAACTCTATAAAATTTCCATGACTAAATTTTAAGGTATCATAATCTAATTCTCCTATAATGTATCCTGATTGATATATATTTTGATATTTAAATTCCTCTTTTTTTAATCCTTGAGGTGAAAAGAGTAAGATATCTCTATTCTTTAAAGTAAATATATTAGGACATTCCCACATATATCCAAATTCTTCCAAATATGTTTTAATCTCACCCTCATAGACCCAATTTATCATATCTAAAGATGAATATAATAACACTCTCCCCTTAAGTTTCTTTGTTTGTGCTCCTATAACAAAATAGTATATACCATTTTTTAAATATATCTTTGGGTCTCTAAAATTACTAGTATATCCATCTGGAATACTAGCAACTACAGGGCCTAATTTCTTTATTTCATGTTTTTTATCCATAATAGCTCTGCATTGATAGGATAATCTCTCCCCATTATTCCTTTTAACATTCCCTGTATACAGTATTTCTAGTTGCCCATCTTTTTCTATTGAACTTCCAGAATAACATCCATCTTTATCATAATATTCTCTTGGTTCTAAAGCTATTTTAGGAATTGTATAATTTATAAAATCTTTAGTTGTAACAATACCCCAATGTTTATATTTGTGTTCGCAACTAAATGGATTCCATTGAAAAAATATATTATACTCACTATTAAAATAGCTAAGTCCATTTGGGTCATTTATAAGCCCAAAAGGAGCTTGAAAATGATAACTATTATTAAAGATATTGTTGTTTTTATTACTGTAAAATTTTATTGCTTCTTCATCTACATCAAATCCCTTGCCTCTATTCATAATAATATCCTTTCTGAATTTTTCCACTTTTCAAAAATTAGCTTCATGATAAATTGTTTGAATTACTTCTCATCCTTAACTAGAATATTTTTTACACTTTGCCTTTCTACTAACTTAATAGGAACCTCTTCTAAGTCTAAAAGCTCTTCATTCCTTATAAGAGACAGCATTCTTGTTGCTGCTTCAAACCCTAGAAATTCATAATCAAATCCTACAGTTGTTAATGCTGGATATATAGCTGTCCCTATGTCATAATCACCAAAACCTGCAATTGATATATCCTGTGGAACTTTTATTCCTTTTTCCATAAGATATCTATTTATTCCTATTGCTATGTTATCAGTTGCACCAACAATAATACTTGGCTTAAATACCACTGCCTTATGTGCATTTTCATAAGCATTTTTAAGTGTAAAATCTGTCTCTATATACTTGATATTACATTTATTCTCAAAGGCATCAAAAAAACCTTTTTTTCTATAAATACCAACGGCCTTATCTTCTTCAGTTACACCTACATAAACTATATTCTTATGACCTTTTTCCTTAACAAAATTGCCCATAATTTTTCCTGCTTTGTAATCATCTATAGTTATACAATTCACCCCATATTGACTCTGTCCTGTGAATATTATTGGAATTGGTAATTTATTTATAAGCTGTACATGTTCTTCAGAGATACAAAAAGCCATAACAATTATTCCATCCATGCCTTCAAGATATAATTTTTTTATGTAACTTATTTCTTTTTCCTTATCTAGATCACTAGTTAAAATTATTGGTTGATACCCCTCTTTTTCAAGTTTTCCACTTATTCCTTGAAGAGTTTTACTAGCTGTAAATGAATCTATCCTTGGTATTATAATACCAATAAGCTTACTATTTTTACTTTTTAATCTCTTTGCAAAAAAGTTAGTCTTATACCCTGTCTTATCTATAACATTAGCTATCTTTTCAATATTTTCTTTACTAACATATCCATTATTTAAATATCTTGATACGGTACTTTTAGAAACTCCTGCCATATTGGCTATATCCTGAATAGTTAACTTCATAATACTACCTCTTTTCCTCACAATTTATATTTACTCGCTTCTATTCTCATACGAAATTAATTTTATATTTGTACTTATATAACTAATAGAATAAGCTAGTTAAATTAACTAACTTATTCTACTTACATCATTATTTATTATTAAATTTTAAATTATATCTCCATATTTTTATGCACAAATTATCAATTAGCTCTTAATTGATCTACATCATCCCTATCTTCTTTTTGGGCATTAAAGAATAGGAACGTTAAAATAAATCCAACTGCAAATCCAATTGCATTAGTTATTATATAAGTTAATACTTGACCTGTTCCGATGTAAACTAGTAGTCCTGGCACTACTGTAACCCCCATACCATCTGCTGCTAGATGCATAAATGCTGCAAATCCTCCTGCACATGCACCTCCTATTAATCCAAATACAAATGGCTTTAACAACCTTAAATTAACTCCAAATATTGAAGGCTCTGTTATTCCAAAAAACGCTGGTATGGCACATGATAGGTAGAAAGAGCGTTTTTTCTTATCCCTAGTTTTTAATGCTACCGCTAACGCAGCTGCACCTTGTGCTATTATAGTTCCTGTTATTATACCGTTAAATTGATCTCTATGAACTGTTGCAAGTAATTCTATCTCTAAGGCATTAAATATTTGATGAAGCCCAGTTACAACTATACCTTGATATGTTCCTCCAATTATTATACCTCCTATACCAAAAGGTAAAACCATTAACCAAGTAAATCCGTCTAATAACCAAATCTCAGCTACATTCATTATTGGCCCTACTATTAATAGGCCCAATGCTAAAGATACTACTAAAGTAACAAAAGGAGTAACTATTAAATCCACAACGTCTGGAACAATTCTCCTTAACCCCTTCTCCAACTTAGCTGATATGATACCTAAACATAAAGCTGGAAGTACTGATGATTGGTATCCTTGAATCCCCAAAGTGAACCCAAATATATGTAAGTGCAATGCTTGAGCAGTTCCTTCAGATATTGCAGAAGCACTTGGAAGATACGGTGAAACCAGCATAAGGCCTAAAACTATGCCTATAACAGGGGTTCCTCCAAACTTTTTGCAAGTTGACCAAGTAACTAATGCTGGCAAGAATGTAAATGCTGTATCTGTTAATATTTCTGATAATACATACCATGTTCCTGTACTTGGTAATATCCCTCCTTGTACAAGCATAGTTCTAAGACCCATACATAATCCTGTTGCTACAAGTACTGGTATTATTGGTAGAAATATATCACCAAAAGTCCTAGATATCTTCTGAATCATTGTCATATCACTATAAACATCAGCTTTAAGATCACCTTTTTGTACACCATCTTGAGTTAATACATCATAAACCTTATTTACAAATCCAGTTCCAAGTATAATTTGAAATTGAGCTGCTTTAAAAAATTGCCCCTTTACACCATCAATATCCTCAATTTCTTTCTCATTTATTAAGTCTTTATTATGTAATATTAATCTTAACCTCGTAGCGCAGTGCTCCATAGATTTTATATTTTCTTTTCCGCCTATGTTTTTTAAAATTTCTCTTGCTACTCTCTCTTCCTTTCTTTCAGCTGCCATAACTTCCTCCTCCTTATGGAACCAATCCCATATACTTTGTAAATGTTTTAATTATTGTGTTTATTATGATTTCTTTATTTATATGTTATCAGTCTCATATTTTATTGTCAAGGTTTTCATTATATTTTTATACATTTTTCTAATTAATTGTTATTATTTCTTTTTATTAATATCTATATAAATCATCATATATTTTACAATCCAAAAATTCTGATAAATTTATCACTTCATAAAAAAAAGTTTATTTTCCCAATTAGGAAAATAAACTTTTTACTCACTTTATGGTGCATCTAGAGGGATTTGAACCCCCGACCTTTGGATTCG
>JAUNBX010000034.1 GCA_030526875.1 Clostridium perfringens
TTATAAACTTTAGTATAAACTAAGGTTATAAGTTCAACTACCATTCAAAAAGAAGACTATTAAAGAATATTTCTTTAATAGTCTTTCTTCTTTATGTAGGAAAATTTAATGTATAGATTAGTATTTCTTTATTAAAGATGAAGTAGATTCCATATGATAAAACAAGGTTATAATCATGATATTGATACTTTAATTTAATTTTATGTTAAATTAATTAAAAAAAGGTGATTATTTCAATATAAGTAGTATAATAATTTTATATATAAGATTTTAAATGTTTAGTTTTAAGGAGGGAAAATGTTAAAAAAATTAGTGTACACATGTGCTTTGTTAGCATCCATTTTGTTTGTAGGATGCCATAAAGTAGAAACAGCTTTTGAGGATGATTTAGAAAAAGTTCAGGTAGTTGCGTCCATTGATCCTATAAATGAATTTGCAAAAATAATAGGAGGAGACGAGATAAGTAGTATAACTATGGTTAAAAGTGGTGTAGAACCTCATGATTATGAGCCAACAAGTAAGGATTTAACTAATTTAAATGACTCACAGTTGTTCTTATATAATGGGTTGGATATGGAAGAATGGGCAGATAAAATAATAGAGAGTATAGAGGATACTGATATTGTTGTAGTAAATACCTCTGATAATGTAAATGTTATAAATAATAATGAAAATAATAATCATGAACACGGAAAAACTGATCCACATATATGGCTTAGTTTGAAGGAATGTAAAACTCAGGCTTTAAATATAAAAAATTCTCTACAAGAGATAGATGGAGAAAATAGTGAGTATTATGAGAAAAATTATAATACATTTGTTTCACAAGTAGATGCTTTATATGAAGAGTACAAGGGAAAGTTTGATAATTTAGAAAATAAGAATTTTGTAACAAGTCATGCTGCTTTTGGATATCTTTGTAGAGATTTTGGATTAACCCAAATAAGTATTGAGGATCTATTTGGGGAAGGTGAAGTTACTCCAAATACATTGGCTAAATTAGTAAACTTCTGTAAGGATAATAATGTAAAAACTATATTTATGCCAGAGGTTGCTAGTGAGAAGTTATCTGAAACTTTAGCAAATGAAGTTTCTGCAAAAGTTGTTGAAATTTATAGTTTAGAAACTATGACAGAAAATTTAGGTTATATAGATGCTATGAAGAAAAATTTAGATTTAATATATGAAAATTTGAGCAATTAAAAATATAAGAATAATTATAAGAGTTTTATTATTTATAACTTTTATAATTGTTCTCTTCTACTATAGATATTAATCGTTGTGTATTACGAAAAACTATTAGTGAAATTGAAATATTATAAAATTAAATATTAGTGTATAGAGGTGTTTATGGAAGAAAAGATAAATTTTTATGAGGATAGAATTAAATCTAAAAAGTTAGAAATAATTAATTTAAATAGAAATTATAATATTATAAGCTTTTTAAGGGTTTTAGTAATAGTAAGTGTCCTAGGGTTTCTTTACTATTGCTATATAAAAAGTAGCATATTTTTTGGAGTAATATTACTTGTACTTCACATAATATTATTTTTATTTTTAATTAAAATTCATGAGAAGATACATGTAAATAGAGAAAAGGTTAAGGGGTTTGTGGAGTTAAATGAAAATGAAATAAAAAGAATTAATGGTCAGTGGAAGGGTTTTGCTGACAATGGTAACGAGTTTTTAGATTCAAAACATCCTTTTATAAATGATTTAGATATTTTTGGAAGGAACTCTTTGTTTCAATGGATAAATAGCACTAAAACTATTTATGGAAGAGAAAGATTAAAGAATCTACTTATGATAAAAAATCCTTTAAAAAAAGATGAAATTATAAAAAGGCAAGAATCATTAGAAGAATTAAGTAAAAAAATAGACTTTAGACAGGAAATAATATCCTCTCTAAAAACTGATAAAAATAAAAATGATGAAACCTTTTTATCATCGTGGGTGAAAGAAAAAAACAGTAAGAATTTATCTCTTTTATTCAACATAATTAGAATTGGTATGCCTATAGTAAATCTGCTTGTAATATTTTTAGTAGCATCAGGTTTAATAACATGGCCAATAATATTTATTTCTTTAGGGATATCATTTTATTTACTAAAATTTATTGATAAAGATGTTAAAGAAGGTCTTATCATCTTTGAAGATTTAAAACAAAAAATAAAAGGTTATGTAAAAGCCATTAAAGTTATAGAAAATGAAGAGTTTAAATCATATGTATTAAATGAACTAAAAAGTGGTTTGAAAAGTAATGAAGCATTAGCTAGTGATAATTTATTTGAATTAGAAAAGATAACTTCATGGCTTTATGATAGAAATAATGCTTTTTATATAATATTTAATTGTATATTTTTATGGGATTATCAAATGGTTAGGAAGTTAGAAAAGTGGAGAAATAAAAATAAAGATAATTTTAATAGATATATGGATACTTTAGGTGAGTTTGAAGCAATGATATCTTTAGCAAGTCTAGTATTTAATAATCCTTCATGGGTTAAGCCTAATATTACAGAAGAAATCTTATTAGGAAAAGATCTATCTCATCCCTTATTAGGAAGAGAAGCCGTTGGTAATGATTTTTATATGGACAATAAAAAGAGGGTTCTTTTAATTACAGGGTCTAATATGTCAGGAAAGAGCACTTTTTTAAGAACAGTAGGATTTAATATGATTTTAAGCTATTTAGGGTTAAATGTACAAGGTAAAGAATTTAATGTTCCTATATTTAATATATATACATGTATGAGAACAGGGGATGATTTAGAGGAAAACATATCATCATTTTATTCTGAAATTTTAAGAGTTAAGAGTATAGTAAATGGAACTAAAAATAATGAGAGGATATTCTTTTTACTTGATGAAATATTTAAGGGGACAAATTCTATAGATAGACATGAGGGAGCAATGGTTTTAATAAAACAACTTTTAAAAGGTGAAACTTTAGGTCTTGTTTCAACTCATGATTTAGAGCTTTGTGATATGGAAAAGGGAAATAAAGAGGTAATGAATTATCATTTTAAAGAGTATTATGAGAATAATAAAATAAGGTTTGATTATAAAATAAGGCCAGGAATTTCTAATACAAGAAATGCTAAATATCTTATGAAAATGGCAGGAATAGACATAGAATAATGCTATTAGAGTGACTTATAATATAACTTTAGACAAACATATTAAAATTTGTTATAATGAAAAAGCCTTTTAAAGGCTTTTTTGCTATGTAGATTTATATCTATAGTAAATTTATAAAATTACAGATGAAAATTGTTAAAGAGAAATAAATATATTTTAAATTTATAAATAAATATTTTGTATAGGGAGATGACATTTTGTTTAAAGATAAAGTTAAAGCTAAGGAGCATTACATAAAAGATTTATTAAATGATAAGTTTTTATTTGATATTCCAGATTATCAAAGAGCATACTCATGGAACAAAGAAAATTTAAAACAACTTATAGATGATATTTTAGATTCAATAGAACTAAACAAAGAGAATAAGGAAAATAGTTTTGAAGATTATGAACCATATTTTATAGGAAGTATAGTTTTATGTTCTAAAGAATATAAAGATGATGGCTCAGGATTATATGATGTGATAGATGGACAACAAAGACTTACATCTATAATAATGCTTATAGCAACTATAAGAGATTTAACTAAAAATGAATCATATAAAAATGTATTATCATCATTAATATATCAAAAACCTAATGAACTTATGGGAGTTAAGGAAAGTATAAGAGTTAGAGTTAGAGGAAAAGAAGCAGATTTCTTTAAAAAATATGTTTTAACAGAAGGTGGAACAGATTTAGCTAAAGAAATAGATGAAAATGAAATTTCAGAAGCAAAGAAAAATATGTTAAATGCTATAACATCATTTAGAGAAGCTTTTTTAGATGAAAATGGAGAAGTATTAGAAGCTAAATTAGATGAATTTACAAAGTATTTACTTCAAAAAGTAGTTTTAGTAGTAATAACGACAGACTCCTTTACTTCAGCATTTAGATTATTCAATGTAATAAATGCTAGGGGATTACCTTTAACTAATGCTGATCTTTTAAAAAGTGAAAACTTAAGAGTTATAAGTGAAGACAGAAGAGGTACTTATACCGATATATGGGAAAATATAGAACAGGAATTAGGAAAAGATAAACTAGAACAAATAATAGGTTTTATAAGAACTATGAAACAAAACAGAAAAGCATCAGCTACTGTTTATGAAGAGTTTAATAAGAAGATATTTGTTAATGAACCAGATTATATAGGTATTAATTTTGTAGAACATTTAAATAGCATTAAGAATTTATATAATAAATATATAAATGAGGGTGATATAGAACTTTCAAATAAAGAAAATGCCATATACTATAAAAACTTAGTAAGAGTAATGAGAGATTTTATACCTTATGATGAGTGGATGGTTGCTTTAATAAAGTTTGTTGAAAAGTTTAAAAATGATGAAGAAATAATAGAGTTCTTAAAAGTATTAGAAAAGAGAATAGTAATTGATTGGGTAAATGGAAATTCTTTTGCAGACAGATTATCAAGAGTTTATAAAATACTAGAGGTTATAGATTCTAGTTCTTCTTTAGAGGAAATTAAAAAATCTGATGTATTTATAAGTGACATAGAAAGAACAACTGCATACTTTAGAAATTCTTTAGATGATATTGAATTCTATAGCAAGGGAAGGATGTTAGTACCAAAATATATCTTAATAAGACTTGATATGGAAAAGAGAAATGGTGAAATTTTAGATTATAATAATAAAATAATGTTAGAACATCTTCTACCAAGAAATGCTAAAGATGCTTACTGGACAACAAACTTTACACCAGATGAGAGAAGAAATTGGTGTAATAAACTTGGAAACTTAGTAATAATAAATGGGGCTAAAAATACTAAAGTAAATAACAAAGCCTTTGCTGAAAAAACTGAACAATATTTAAGTAAAAAAGGAGACTTTGAAATAACTAAAGAAGTTTTAGGACTTAAAGATTGGAATAGAGAATCAGTAGCTAATAGACAAAAAGATTTAATGGATAGAGCTTTAGGGCTTTGGACAAGATTTTAATATTTAAATAACATTTAACATTTAATTTATAACAAGTAAAAGAGGACTTTATTTAAACAGATAGAATAATTATTTATAATGATTATTAGCTAGTTTATAGAGTCCTTTTTATTATTTTTAAATAATAATTGTTTAAAATGTAAATTAAGAGTGAAAAATAACTAAATTCATGGCATAATTATATATGTATTTAATGGTGAGGGGATGTAGGAAATGGGATATATAATTATCGACCTAGAATTTAACAACATGCAAAGTATAACAAAATATTATCCTAAAATTTATAATGAATATGAAGAGATTAAAAATTCAAAGATAGATAATGAGATAATAGAAATAGGAGCTGTAAAGCTCAATAAGTTTATGCAAAAAACAGATGAATATAAGACCTATATAAAACCTAAGGCCTTCAAAATATTAAATCCTAAGATAACAGAAATAACTGGTATAACAGAAAAGGATTTAGAAGGTGGTAAAGGTTTTAAAGAAGCTATGGAAGAGTTAAAGAATTTTGTAGGAGAGAACTCTGTTATATGTTCTTGGGCTACAGATGATATTGTTCATATCATAGATAATGCGAATTATCACAATTATAAGAATATAGATTGGATAAAAGAGTATTTAGATATACAAGAATATTGTACGAAAATATTAGCTCATAAAAAAGCTTTAAGCTTAAAAAATGCATTAGAAGAATTAAAGATAAGGGTTGATAAAGGAAAACTTCATGATGCTTTAAATGATGCAAATTATACAGTGGAAGTTTTTAAAAGACTTTATAATAACAAAATAGTTAAAAATTATATTGTAAAAGATGTATATAACATGCCTTCTATAAGAGTCAAAGAACTTAGAAAATATGATATACAAAATTATAATATAGAATTTTTATGTCCTAAATGTAATATGGAGGTAGAAGTTGAACATCCCTTAAAGCTTTTTAGTTGGAGATTTTTATCCCTTGGAAAATGCCCAAAATGTAATCATAAAATCTTACAAGAGGTTATATTAAAGAAAACTTTAACAGATGAAATAGTATTTAATAAAATAAATTCTGTTTTAAGCGATGTAGAATATATGGATATGGCTTATAAATTTAAAAGAGCTCAAAACCAAAGTAAATAATTTTTTAATATTAAGATTATTTTAAGACAATAGACTAAAGTTTATGATAAGATGTAATTAAATATCAAATAAATAATATATTTAAGAGAAGGGATTCAATATGAATATTGCATTTTTTCTAACACCAAAAAGTGAAGTAGTTTATGAAAATATAGATGCGAATATGAGACAAGTAATTGAAAGAATGGAACGCCATGGTTATACAGCAGTTCCTATGATAGATAAAGAAGGAAAATATGTTGGTACTTTAACAGAGGGGGATTTGCTTTGGAAGCTTAAAAATACTCCAGATTTAAATTTTAAAAATGCAAGTTCCGTAAAGCTTAAAGATATACCAAGAAGAGTCAGACATAAAAGCGTGTGTATAAGTGCCAATATAGAAAGCCTTATTTCACTTGCTATATCTCAAAATTTCGTTCCTGTAATAGATGATAATGGAATTTTTATAGGAATAATAAAAAGAAGTGATATTATAAATTATTGCTATAATAGTTTATACAAAGATAAAGTAAATTAGGGCGGTTTGCGCCCTTAATTTTTTAAATAAAAATTAGAATAATATATTGACAATAGCAATAAAATGAAATATTTTATAAGTGTAATTAAATGTATATTAAAGTAAATATTAAAAAGGGGCGAATTTCATGAGTAAAATTATCTTAGAAATAGACGGCATGGCAGGGACTCATTGTGTTAATCATGTAAGAAATACACTTTTAGAATTAGAAGGTATAGATAGGGTATCTGATGTTGAAGTTGGAAGTGCTGTAATTTATGGAGAGATTTCAGAAGATGAAATAAGGGAAGCTTTAGAAGAAGAAGGTTTTGAACTTTTAAATATGGATTAATATATTTTCTAGCCTTATCAATAGGTTTAAAAATCTAAAATAATTATTTTAATTTTTAGAATTTTCAAACTGTTGGTTTGGCTTTTTTTGTTGTTAAAAGAAAGTTAATTATGTAAAATATAAATATGATGCAATAAGGAGATGATATTTTGGATAAAGAAATGACAATGGAAGAATTAATGAATGATTTTGAATTAAAAAACTTCCATAAAGGTGAAATAATAAAAGGTAAAGTTATAAGTGTAAAAAATGATGAAATAATAGTTAATCTTGGTCACTTTGCTGATGGAATAGTACCAAGAAGTGAACTTTCAAATGATAGTGACTTTGACATTAATTCTATAAAAGTAGATGACTCTATATATGTTATGGTTTTAAGTGGCGATGATGGAGAAGGAAATGTTCTATTATCTAAAAAAAGAGCAGATAAAGAAAAAGCAATAGAAAATATAGAAAAGTCTTTTGAAGAAGACGAATTAATTAATGTAAAAGTAAAAGAGGTAATAAAGGGTGGTTTAGCCTGTGATATTCACGGTATAAGAGGATTTATGCCAGGGTCTCAATGCAGTAATAAAAGAATTAACGATTTAAGTACTCTTGTTGGAAAAGACTTAGAAGTTAAAGTAATAGAGTTTGAAAAAAGAAATAATAGAATAGTTGTGTCAAGAAGAGTAGTTGAAGAAAAGATAGCTAAGGAAGAAAAAGATAGAGTTTGGGATAGTATAAAATCTGGAGAAAAAAGACAAGGTACAGTAACTAGACTTGCTAAATTTGGAGCTTTTGTAGATATTGGTGGAGTAGATGGATTAATCCATTTAAATGATATGTCTTGGTCAAGAGTTAATAAGCCAGAAGATGTTGTAAATGTTGGAGATAAGGTAGAAGTATTTGTTCAAGAAGTTGATAAAGCTAAAGGAAGAATAGCCTTATCTTTAAAAGATGTTTTACAAAATCCTTGGGATAATGTATCTAAAAAATATAAAGTTAATGATGTTTTAAATGGAAAAGTAAGTAAATTCATAAAAGTTGGTGCCTTTGTGGAAGTAGAACCAGGAGTTGAGGGCTTTGTTCACATTTCAGAGATAACAGATGAAAATATATCAAAACCATCAGATGCTTTAGAGATAGGAAAAGCTGTTAAGGTTAAAATATTAGATATAAACAGTGAAGACAATAAAATGAGTTTAAGTATAAAAGATGCTACTGAAAAATCAAAGGAATATTTAAAGTATAATGATGAAAATGAAGGTTTTTCTTTAGGAGAGATGTTTAAGGACTTTAAGTTTGAATAATAAATAAAAGTGGATTCTTTATATGAATCCACTTTTATTTATTTTATAAATCTAAGATAAGTCTATTTCAAATTTATTATGATTTAGAAAGTATTTTGTTTAAGTTATCAGTAATTTTATATTTTCTCTATTTTAAGCATATTTGTACCACCACTAGTTGCTGATGGAAAACCTGTTGCAATTAGTATAGTATCATTCTTTTTAGCAATTTCTAAATCTTTAGCAATGTTTCGCGCCTTTTCTATAATCTCATCGGTACTACTAAAGTGATTACATTTTATAGGGGTAACTCCAAAATTTAATGCTAGGCTTCTTAAGACATAATCATAGGGGGTAATTGCAATAATTGGACAGTTAGGTCTATACTTAGATAAAAGTCTAGCAGTAGATCCAGTTTCAGTAGCAGCAACAATTCCTTTAGTGCAAAGTTTCTTAGCAGTTTTAGAAGCGGAGTAACTTATAGCGTCAGCAAAGGCAGATCTATCTTCTGATAAGTCCTTTAGCTTTTTAAGAAAGTAATCATAGTCTAAATGTTCTTCAGCTTTTTTAGCTATTTTAGACATTGTTTTTGCAGCTTCAATAGGATATTTTCCAGAGGCACTTTCTCCACTTAACATTATTGCATCTGTTCCATCAAATATGGCATTACATATATCAGAGGCTTCAGCACGAGTTGGGCGAGAGTTGTGGATCATAGAGTCTAGCATTTGAGTTGCTGTTATTACTATTTTACCTTTTTTATTACACTTTCTTATAATCATTTTTTGGATTATTGGTACATTTTCAATAGGAATTTCAACTCCCATATCACCTCTTGCAACCATAATTCCATCTGTTACATCAATTATAGAATCAATATTGTCTACACCTTCTTGGCTTTCTATTTTAGCAATAACTTTAATATGTTCTCCACCATTATCTTTAAGTATTTTTCTAACCTGTAAGATATCTTCAGCTTTTCTTACAAAAGATGCAGCCACAAAGTCAACTTTTTTAGAGCAGGCAAAAATTAAATCTTTACTATCTTTTTCCGTTACAGAGGGAAGTTTTATAGGAATGTTTGGAACGTTAACGCCTTTATGGTCTTTTATAATTCCACCAGTTATAACTGTGCAATTTATATTATTTTTTTCTATGGTGTCTACCTTAAATTCTAATAACCCATCATCAACTAATATAGTGCTATTAGCTTTAATATCTTTACAGAGCTCTTTATATGTTATAGAACATTTAGTGCTGTCACCTAGTATTTCATCACCACAAATAAAGGTAAATTTATCTTTAGGATTAAGAGTTGCAAAGCCGCCTTTAAAGTTATGTGTTCTTATTTTAGGTCCTTTTATATCAAGTAAAATGGCAGTTGGAGTATTTAACTCTTCTCTTAGTTTTCTCACAAGCTTTATCTTTTCACTATGAGTTTCATAAGTTCCATGGGAAAAGTTTAGTCTAGCTACATTCATGCCGATTTTTATAAATTCCCTTAAAACATCTTCATTATCACTTGATGGGCCTATTGTAAAAATCATTTTTGTTTTTTGCATTAAAATCACTCCTTTTTGGATAAGATAAAATTATTTAGTTATTATCAATAAATTCTGTTATAATAAAAGAATAAATTTGACAATTATATTTTACCATATAATGGATGGAGGGACCCTACAATATGAATATTTTAAAAGATTTAGAGCCAAATGATGTATTTAAATATTTTGAGGAGATTTCACAAATTCCTAGAGGTTCTGGAAATGAAAAAGCAATAAGTGATTATTTAAAAAGCTTTGGTGAAAGTCTAGGTCTTGAAACAATTCAAGATAAAGCTTTAAATATAATAATAAAAAAACCAGCAACAAAAGGATATGAAAATGCACCAACAGTAATACTACAAGGCCATATGGATATGGTATGTGAAAAAAATGTTGATACTGTTCATGATTTTACAAAAGATCCATTAGAGCTTAGAATAGACGGGGATTTTGTTTATGCAAATGGAACAACTTTAGGTGCTGATAATGGAATAGCAGTAGCTTATGGTATGGCTATTTTAGCTTCAAAGGATATAGAGCATCCAAGTCTAGAACTTTTAGTTACAACTGATGAAGAAACAGGAATGACTGGAGCTATGGCACTTAATGGAGAAGATTTATCAGGAAAAATTTTATTAAATCTTGATTCAGAAGAAGAAGGGTTTTTCCTTGTAAGCTGCGCAGGTGGAGTTAGAACTAATGTATCATTAGATATAAAATGGGAAGACACAAAGGAAAATGTTAAAGCTTTAGAGATTTCTTTAAGAAATTTAAAAGGCGGACACTCAGGAATGGAAATAAACAAGGGCAGGGGAAACTCTAATAAGCTTATGGGAAGAGTTTTAAATGATCTTTTAGATAATGTTGATTTTTCTTTAGCTTATGTTAATGGAGGTTCTAAGGATAACGCAATTCCAAGAGAATGTGATGCATTAATAGTTGTAGAAGAAAAGGAAATAGAAAAAGTTAAATTCATATGTGAAGAGTTTAATAAAATATTCAAAAATGAATTAGGGACTAGTGATAAGGATGTAACAGTTAAGGCTTTAGAAACTTTAGAAATTCCAACTGAGGTATTTTCTAAAGACTCAACTTATAAAGCTATAAAGATTCTAAACCTTATACCAAGTAGAGTAGATTCTATGAGTATGGAAATAGAAGATTTAGTTCAAAGTTCTACTAACTTAGGAGTTGTTGAAACTAACAATACTTCTATAATATTTAGAAATGCCACAAGAAGTTCTGTAGGAACGTTAAAAGAAAAAATAGTTAAAGAAACTAGTGATGTTGCAGAAGTTTTAGGTGGAAAATGTGAAGTGGCAGCACCATATCCTGAATGGCAATATAACCCTGAATCAAAAATAAGAGAACTTTGTAAAAAGGTTTATAAAGATGTAACAGGAGAAGATGCAAAAATAATAGCAATTCATGCAGGTCTTGAATGTGGACTTTTAGGAGAAAAGATAGCAGGATTAGATATGATATCTTTTGGACCTAATATGTTTGATGTTCACACACCTAATGAGCATTTAAGTATATCTTCAACTATGAATGTGTGGAAACTTTTATTAGAAATATTAAAAGAGATAAAATAAAGATTATTTAAAATATAAATTTTAGAGATTATATCAGGATAAGAAGAGTTATTTTGATATAATCTCTTTTTATTTTACTTATACCCAGTATAAAAATATTAAAATAAAAAAGGAATTTTACAATATATGTAAAATAAATAACATATATAGAATTTTATAAAGGGATATAGGTAGGTGAAAAGATGAAATACACAAGATATGATTTAAACATAAAAAAGAGAAAAAATGAACGAAAGAAAATGCTAGTATCTATTTTAAGTGTTATTGTTATAGCATTAGTTGTGGGAGTTGGACTATATAAGTTTATTATTTTACCTACTATGGGGGATGGTAGTATAAATAAACTTCTATCTAATGAAGGGAAAGGCACTGGTACTAATGGTGGCGATAATTTAGGTGGAGGAAACCAAGATGGTGCATCAGCAACTGCTCCTTTAGAAAATGATAGCAATAAAGAGGCTCAACAAACAAATACAACTGTTACACAAAGTGGTGGTAAAGAAGATTATATTATGATTCAATGTGGTGTGTATTCAAAGGAAGATGGGGCAAAAACTGTATTAAGTGAATTACAAAAGGTTGCTTTAGGAACTATTATAGAAGAGGATGGAAAATATAGAGTTGTTTCCTATATAGGTAGCGAAAGTGAAGGAGATAGTATAGTTACAACTTTGGAAAGTAATAATATAACTACAAGTAAGGCTAAATTCTCAATAGTAAAATCAGATAATTGTAATAATAAAATAGCCGAAATGTTAAATGGATATATTCAAATACTTAATAAACTAGATGATGAAGGAGTGAGTGGAGTTAAAACTGCTGAGTTTAAAGAATGGACAAATGCCTTAGAAGAGGATACTAATGATACAAATGTTTCTGTATTTAAAGAGTTAAAAGAAAATATAAATGCTTTAGGTGAAGAAATAACAAAAAATGATTTAGAAAGTGCATATAACGCCATATATAAAGTTTTAATTAATTTTAAAGCATAGAAAATATTTAGCTATATTAAAATAAGGAGGTAGAATCTTATAAAAAGATTTTTAATTTTTACTTATTTTAATGTAGCTATTTTTTTACCATTGTTTAAACAAATAATAATTTAGAGCAGAATATATTGTTAAAGTAGTAGGATTTAAATAAAATATAGAATGAAAGAATATGAATATGTTGCTTTATATATGTAAAAAATGTGATAAGGTATAAATTAAAATAGAAAGTGAGTGGATAGTTTATGGAAATAGTTTTAGCATCTAAATCCCCAAGAAGACAGGAACTTTTAAGAAGGATAGTAGATAATTTTAAAATTATAGAATCTAATTTTGATGAAGATTCTATAAAGTTTAATGGAGATATAGAAGAGTATGTAAAAAGTTTAGCTATGGGTAAGGCTTTAAATGTTAAAAGGGATATAGAAAATAAATCTCTTATTATAGGAGTGGACACAGTAGTTTTTTATGATAATAAAATTTTAGGAAAACCTAAAAATTATGATGATGCCTATAGTATGTTATCAGCTTTAAGTGGCAATACTCATAAAGTATATTCAGGAGTTTGTATTTTTGATACAGAGAAGTTAGAAAGTAAAAGTTTTGTATGTGAAACTAAAGTTAAATTTTCTAAAATAAATAAAAGTCAAATAGAAAAATACATAATGTCTAAAGAGCCTATGGATAAAGCAGGGGCTTACGGTATACAAGGCTTAGGTGGAGTTTTTGTAGAGAAGATAGAAGGGTGTTATTATAACGTTATGGGACTTCCATTAAATAAGTTAAATAAAGAACTGTCTTCGTATAATATTACTAATTTATAAGGATATGTTTTAATAAAAGTGTTGATTTTAGAAATTATCAAAAATTATTCTAACAGAGTAAAGGATTTTTATTATATTTTTACTAGAATAGACACTTACTTTGAATAAAATCATTTACAATTAATTTTATTTAGATAGTTATTAAGTTTATCAGATATAACAGAAAAATTGAAGGGTATGGAGGAGCTATGGAGGATAATTTTAAACTTTTAGATATTCCAAAGGAGTATAGACCAAGGGAGAAACTCTTAAAGTATGGTGCAAATTACTTAACAGATGAGGAATTATTAGCTATTATATTAGGAACAGGAAATAAAGGAGAGGATGTTTTAGAGTTATCTAAAAGAATTTTAAAAGATATTGGCGGAATACATGGTCTTTTAAAATGTTCAGTTGATGAATTTATGGCCATAAAAGGAATAAAGGAAGCAAAGGCTACACAGATTTCATCAGTATGTGAAATTTACAAAAGGCTTACTAAACCTAAAAATAGAAAATCAAGAATAAAAAAACCTTCAGATATAGCTTCCCTAGTTATGAATGATATATTTTTTATGGAACAAGAAGTTTTTATAGTTATAACTCTTAACAGTAAAAACAATGTAATATCTAAAAAAGAGATATTTAAAGGTAGTTTAAATTTGTCATTAGTTCATCCAAGAGAAATTTTTAAAGAAGCTTTAAAGGATAGTGCAGCATCTATTATAGTATGTCACAATCATCCATCAGGGGATCCAAAGCCTAGTAAGGAAGATATAAATATTACTAAACGTATTAAAGAATGTGGTAAAATAATGGGGATAGACCTTTTAGACCATATAATAATAGGCGATAAAAGTTATATAAGTTTAAAGGAACAAGGCCATCTGTAAGGAAGTGAATTTACAAATAAAAAAGTTAATATTAATTTTTCATATGTATTTTATGAATGATAACTTTTATTAAATAAAAAAAATAAAAAGATACAAAATTTGAAAGAAAGAGAAATTTTAAAAAACAATTTTTTAAAGTTTTATTTTTATTTTGACAAAAAGACTTTTATTGATAACAAATTATCTATATAATATATATGAGTCTTGTTGAAATTTATTAATATTCTAAGTTTCATTAATAAAAGAGCTAGTGATAAGTTGATTTGGAGGACAATTTTACTATGTATGATGAAAGAATTGCTATAAAAGGAAATAAAGATGGCTTTAATGTCATAATCCAAATGGATAAATTTGGCGATTTTAATGAAATGCTAGAAGCATTGTTAAATAAACTAAAAAAAGGAAAAAACTTTTTTACTGGAGCCAATTTAATTATTACTACGGAACTAAATAGTATTAATGAGAAACAGGCTAAAAAACTAAGAGATTCTATTTTTGATGAAATAGCGGTTAAAAATTGCGAATTTAGGCAAAAAGAAGAAAATGTAAAAAAGGTTTTTGATGGAGTTCATGAGGGAAGAACAAAATTTATAAGAACTACCGTTAGAGGCGGCCAAATGTTAACATATTCAGGGAACATAATAATAATTGGTGATGTAAATCACGGAGCTGAAGTGAAAGCATTAGGCAATATTATTGTCTTAGGAAGTTTAAATGGTAGAGTGTATGCTGGAGATAATGGCAATGAGAAATCAATAATAGCAGCTTTTAGTATGTCACCAGAACTTCTGTCCATTGCAGGAAAAATTACAGTATCACCTGATAATTTTGAAAAATCAGGTTACCCAGAAGTTGCGAGTTTAAAAGATGGTGAAATGATTCTTGAGCCATACTTACCAGATAAATATATATATTAATTAAACCAAAATCAAACTATATTAAGGAGAGGAATTTTATTATGGGAATATCTATAGTTGTAACATCAGGAAAGGGCGGAGTTGGTAAAACAACTACTAGTGCAAATATAAGTACAGCACTTGCTGCTGAAGGAAAAAAAGTTGTTGTAGTAGATGGAGATACAGGACTAAGAAACCTAGATGTATTAATGGGTTTAGAAAATAGAATAGTATATACAATAATAGATGTAATTGAAGGTAGATGTAGAACAAAACAAGCCTTAATAAAAGATAAAAGATTTCCAAATCTTTGTTTACTTCCTACTGCCCAAGTTAAGGATAAAGATGATATAAGTACTCAACAAATGTTGAAACTTATTGGAGAACTTAAAGAAGAATTTGATTATGTTATTATAGATTGTCCAGCTGGAATAGAACAAGGATTTGAAAATGCTGTAGTAGGGGCAGATAAAGCGATTGTTGTTGTAAATCCAGAAGTTACATCTGTAAGAGATGCTGATAGAGTTATAGGAAAGTTAGATGCTAAGGGATTAAATGATCATCAATTAGTAATAAATAGATTAAACTATACTATGACACAAAATGGGGATATGTTAGATATACCAGATATATTAGAAATACTTTCAGTAAAATTATTAGGAGTAGTTCCTGATGATAGAGATATAACAATATCAACTAATAAGGGTGAACCAATAGTACTAACTGATGCAAATGCTGGACAAGCATTTAGAAACATTGCTAAAAGAATAATGGGTGAAGAGATTCCAATAATGGATTTAAGTGGTACAAGCTCAGCTAATGGAGGATTCTTTAATTCATTAATGAAATTATTTAAAAGGGGATAGGAGGAAATAGAGATGGCATTTTTTAATAAAGTATTTTCAGGTAATAAAGCCACTCCAAAGCAAGTAGCTAAAGATAGATTAAGATTAATATTAATACACGACAGAGGAGAGCTTCCAAATGAGGTTTTAGAAAAGATAAAAACTGAATTATTAGAAGTGCTTGCCAAATATATTGAGATAAAAGATGAGGATATGGATATAACCGTAGCTAGTCAAGAAAGTGTTGAGGGTGATGCAGGTCCAGCTTTAATAGCTAATATTCCAATAAAGAATGTTAAAAGATAATTCGCAATTTCATAACTAATTGATTTTATATAAAGTTATTTAATATAAAACCTAAGCTAAAATTAAAATTTTAGTTTAGGTTTTATTTGCTTTTATATAGTTTAGTGTACCATTATTACTTAGAAAATCAATAGATATACTTCTAGTTTTAAACAAATTTTGTTCTATAAAATCTATATAAAAATATAATAAAGTATATATATTTTATTAATACATAAGAGGATTAGTGTATGACAAATCACAAATCAATGGTGGGATTAAATCTAAAGATTAGTAAATGGCTAATTCCTCAGTTTATTATATTTTTTATCCTTGGATTAGATATAAAATTTATTATTTGCTTTTTTTTTATAGTATTACATGAGATCAGTCATTTAGTAGTAGTAAAGCTTATGCATATAAAAACTGGGGAATTTAAGCTTCACTGCTTAGGAGCAACTTTAGAGATAAAGGATTATAGTAATTTATCCTTAAAAGAACAGATAATAATATGTTTAGCAGGCCCAGTATTTAATATTTTAATGAGTATAACATTTTTTATAGCATTTTACTTTTTAAAAAATAGTTTTCTTTTATTAATTGTTGAAGTTAATTTAGTTTTAGCTATTTTTAATATTATGCCTATGTATCCTTTAGATGGATTTAAACTCCTTGTATCGCTTTTTTCTTTAAAACTATCCTATGTAAGTGCCAATAAAGTATCTAATGTGATAAGCTATATTGTAAATATAATCTTGATTATAGTTTCTATAATTTTTCTGATTCATAAAAATATATCAGGGATTTTTATAATAATTATTTGTTTCTTTAGTATTTTTAAAACATTTAAAGATAGGAAAAATATAATGTATACTGTTATGGATAACTTGTTTAAAAAACAAAATTTAATTAAAAGAAAAAAATACATGAAAACAAAAGCTATCTCTATATATTGGGAACAAAGTGCAATAGATTTACTTAAAATTTTAGAAAAAGATAAATTCCATATATTTTATATTTTAGATGAGAATATGGGACTTAAATATATTTTAAGGGAAGATGAATTCATAGAGATTTTAAATAATTATGGGAATATTAAATTGAAAGATTATTATAATACTAGAAATAAATAAATATTGGTTATTAATTTACTTTGTGATAAAATAATGATGATAGAAAGAAGTATTTATAATACTTCTTTTTTTTTCAGGTATTAAATTAAAAACTTAGGAGGATTTAAGTTGGTAAGAATAAGCGATGATATTTTATATAGAGTAGAAAAACCTTCTAGATATGTTGGAGGGGAATTAAATCAAGTAATAAAAAATCCTAAAGAAGTTGACATAAGGTTTGCTTTTTGCTTTCCAGATGTTTACGAAGTTGGAATGTCACATTTAGGAACAAGAATACTTTATCATGTGTTAAATGAAAGAAAAGACACTTATTGTGAAAGAGTTTTTGCACCATGGCCTGATATGGAAAATTTAATGAGGGAAAATAACATAGTGCTATATGGACTTGAATCAAAGGATCCTATAACAAACTTTGATTTTCTAGCATTTACTCTTCAATATGAGATGAGTTATACAAATGTTTTAAACATGCTTAATATGGCAAAGATTCCGCTAAGAGCATCAGAAAGAAAAAATGATGACCCAATAGTTTTAGGGGGAGGTCCTTGTGCTTATAACCCAGAACCTGTTTACGATGTTTTTGATATATTCCAATTAGGTGAAGGTGAAGAAGGTTTAAATGATGTCTTAGACCTTTATAAGAAGCATAAGGAAAGTGGAAACTTTAATAGGGAGACTTTTTTAAGAGAAGCTACAAAAATTGAAAGTGTATATGTTCCATCCCTTTATGATGTTACTTATAATGAAGATAAAACAATAAAAGAGTTTAAACCTAAATACGACGATATTCCTAAAACAGTAAAAAAGAGAATAATTTATGATTTCGATAAGGTATCTTTCCCAGAAGATGAAATAGTGCCTTATGGAGAAATAGTTCATGATAGAGTGGTTTTAGAACTTTTCAGGGGTTGTACAAATGGATGTAGATTCTGCCAAGCGGGTATGATTTATAGACCAGTTAGAGAAAAATCTAGAGAAACACTTTTAAAACAAGCAAGAAAAATGGTAAAGGAAACAGGGTATGATGAAATATCTTTAGTTTCTTTAAGTACATGTGATTACTCAGATATTCAAGGTCTTGTTACAGATCTTATAGAAGAACATGGAGTAAATAACACAAGTGTAGCACTGCCTTCAATAAGAGTAGATGCTTTTTCTGTTGATCTTTTAAAAGAAATACAAAAGGTTAGAAAAACAGGTTTAACATTTGCACCAGAGGCTGGTTCTCAAAGAATGAGAGACGTTATAAATAAAGGATTAACAGAGGAAAGAATTTTAGAAGCATCTAAAACTGCCTTTGAATCAGGTTGGAGCACATTAAAATTATACTTTATGTTAGGTCTTCCTTATGAAACTATAGAAGATGCTAAAGGAATTGGTGATTTAGCAGAAAAAATAGCTAATGAGTATTATAGTCTTCCAAAGGATGTTAGAAATAAAGGCTTAAAAATAACAGTAAGTACATCAATATTTGTTCCAAAACCATTTACACCATTCCAATGGGCACCAATGGAGAGAATAGATTCAGTAACAGAAAAAATAAATGCAGTTAAAGGATCTATTAAAACAAGAGCTATAAACTACAATTATCACCATCAACAAACATCATATATGGAATCTATATTTGCAAGAGGAGATAGAAGACTTTGTGATGTTTTAATAAAAGCTTATGAAAAAGGGGCTAAATTTGACGGATGGTCAGAACACTTTAAGTTTGATATATGGATGGAAGCATTAAATGAATGTAATGTAGATGGAGATTTCTATGCATATAGACAAAGAGGGTATGATGAAATATTACCATGGGATTTTGTAGACATTGGAGTTAACAGAAAATACTTAGAAAATGAAAATGAAAAAGCAAAACAATGCGTTCTTACACAAAACTGTAGAAAAGGATGTACAGGATGTGGAGTTAATGTAAACTTTAAAGAAGGAGAGTGTTTCTACGGTGCGATATCTAATTAAATTTACTAAAGGTGATGACATAAAATTCATATCTCACTTAGACCTTATGAGAACAATTCAAAGAGTAATAAGAAGGTCAGAAATAAAAATAGAATATTCAAAGGGATTTAATCCACATATGGCACTTGGAATTGCTCAGCCTTTATCAGTTGGAGTAGCTTCAGAGGGTGATTATTTAGATATAAATTTAGAAGAGGATATGAAAGAGGGAGATGTAAAAAAACTATTAAATGAGAATTCAGTAAATGGAATTGAATTTTTAGAAGTTTCAAAAAGCCCTGTTATAGAAAATGTTAAAAGACTTCCTCAGGCCATGGCACTTATTGATGCTGCAAGCTATACAATAAAGATAAAATATAATGATATAAAAAATGTATTAGAAAACTTAGATGAATTATTTAAAAAAGATGAAATAACTGTTCTTAAAAAGAGTAAAAAAGGCGAAAAAATGGTTGATATAAAACCTATGATAAAAGATATAAAATACTGGGTTAAGGACAATGAACTTATTGTAAATGCTCTTATAAGTTGTGGTAGTCGTGAAAATTTATCAGCAGACCTTTTAGCAACTCTTATTAAAGATAATACGAAAAACTATGTAGAAAATACTTTTACTTATATAAAAAGAACTGAAATGTATGCTTATAAAGGTAATAAATTAGTACCATTATATAAATATATTTAGTTAGGAAGTTTTATTATGGGTGATATATACATTGAAAGAAGAGAGAAAATTTTAAGAGTAGCAATTAAAGAAAATAATATATTAAAAGAATGTTATATAGATGAGGAGAAAGAAGAGCCTTCCTTAGGGGAAATATATAAGGGCATTGTAAAGAAAATAGTTCCAGGTCTTAAAGGTGCCTTTATAGATATAGGATATAAAAAACAAGCTTATATGATAATGGATTCAAAGCATAAAGATTTAAAGTGTGGAGATGAGCTTATCTTAGAGGTTATTAAAGAAAGTTTTGGAAGTAAAGGAGTTACTGTAACTCCTAGCTTTTCATTACCAGGAAGATATGTTGTTTTAGAACAAGGGGAAAGTTATCTCAATATATCTAAAAAGATTGAGGACGATAACTTTAAATTGTTTTTAAAAGAAAATATAAATACCTATGGTAAAAAAATAACTATAAGAACTAAAAGTCAATTAGTAGCCTTAGAAGACATTCAAAAGGAAATAGATGATTTATATAATATATATGAAGATATCTTAAGACAAGGAAAATACTCTTTAAAACCTAAAAAGCTTTATGGTGATGAGGATTTTATAAGTAAGCTTATAAGAGATAAAATTTCAGATAATATTAAAAATATATTTGTAGATTCTAAAGAAGATTATACTAGGTTAAAAAAATTTATAGATGACAATAATATAGAAGATATAGATATTACCTTATTTGAAGATGGAAGAAGTCTATTTGATTTTTATGGAATAGAAAAAGATATTTTAAGTCTTAGAAATAATAAAGTAGTTTTAAAATGTGGTGGTTCCATAATAATAGAAAAAACAGAAGCTATGCATGTTGTAGATGTAAACTCAGGAAAGAATATAAATGGAAAAAATATAGAAAAGACTGCAAAGGAAACTAATCTAGAAGCTGCAAAGGAAATAGCAAAACAAATAAAGCTTAGAAATTTAGGTGGAATAATATTAGTAGACTTTATAGATATGCATAAGGATGAAAATAAAAAAGAAGTTATAAGTGCCTTAAAAAAAGAATTTAGAGATGATAAAAATAAGACAAAAATATTTAACTTCACAGAATTAAACCTTGTACAAATTTCAAGAGCTAGATTTGGAAAAAGCATTTATGAATATATAGAAGAAGAATGTATAACATGTAATGGTCATGGAAAGAGACTTAAATTATCCTATATATATCTTTTAATAAGAAATGAGATATTAAAAAAGAATGGTCTAGGTAAAATAAAAGATTTTCATGTGGAAATAAATAAGATTTATGAAAAAGATATAAAAGGAAACATATTTGAGTTTTTAAAAGAGATAGATAGTCTAAATTTAAATATATATTTAGAATTTAAGGAAACATATGACTTTTATAAAGTAGAGGCATTAATATTTAAAAATCAGATAGATAACGTGAAAGAGTATCTAATTAAGAATATAGAAAAATGCTAAATTTAACTTTACAAAAGATTATGGCTATGTTAAAATGGCATTTGTAAACCGCTCACGAATAGGTTTAAAAACAGAGTTTTTCTGTACCTTAAGTGGCGAGACCGTTATGAGGAGGTGTTTTTATGTACGCAGTATTAACTACAGGGGGAAAACAATACAGAGTTAGTGAAGGAGACGTTTTATTCGTTGAAAAACTAAACGCTGAAGTTGACTCAACTGTTGAATTAACTGAAGTTCTTGCAGTATCAAAAGACGGAGAATTAAAAGTTGGTGCACCAGTAGTAGAAGGCGCTAAGGTTGTTGCAAAAGTATTAGCTCAAGGTAAAGCTAAGAAAGTTGTTGTATTCAAATACAAGAGAAAGAAAGACTATAGAAGAAAAAATGGTCATAGACAACCTTACACTAAAATAGTTGTTGAAAAGATAGAAGCTTAATTTTATCATGATAAGAATAAGTATTCAATCAGACAAAACTAATATACTAGCTTTCACCATGAAAGGGCATGCTATGGAAAATAGAGATGCTATTTTAGCTGGAGAAGCATATGATATGGTGTGTAACTCTGCATCAGTGTTATCTCAAAGCGTCATAATTGGGTTAGATGAAGTTTTAAAGCTTAACGTAAATTATGAAATTGGTGAAGGATACCTTAAGGTAGATCTTAATGGATTTACTAAAGAGGAAATAGATAAAGCTCAAGTTTTATTAAAAACTTTTGAGAAAAGTTTAGAAAGTTTAATTTTAGGATTAGACGTGAGTTTAGGTAAAGAAACTCGTTGTAAATATATAAAGATAAAGAAAGAGGAGGTGTAATGATATGTTAATAATGAACCTTCAACTATTTGCTCATAAAAAAGGGGTTGGTAGCTCAAAGAATGGTAGAGATTCTGAGGGAAAAAGACTTGGTGTTAAATGTGCAGATGGACAATTTGTTTTAGCTGGAAACATACTAGTTAGACAAAGAGGAACTAAGATTCACCCAGGTACTAATGTTGGTAAAGGTAAAGATGATACTTTATTTGCTACAGTAGACGGAATCGTAAGATACGAAAGACTTGGTAGAGATAAGAAAAAAGCTTCAGTTTATCCAACAGAAGTTGAAGTAGCTGAATAATTTATATGCTTTATATAAAAAGAAGCGCCCTATAAATTAGGGGGCTTTTTTTTATGGTACTTTAGTGTTTATGATTAGATCATATTTTAAAAAGGTGATTAAAAGTTTTTACAAAGTTAGATTAATTATTGAATATTTATGAAATCGACAATATTTAAAATAAATTTATATTATATACTTGATTTTTTTATTATACCTAAGGTTATAATATAATAGATTAAGTATTGTTTTTTAACATTTAGAAGAAAGGATGATATATTATATGTTTATAGATACAGCCAAGATTTTTGTTAAATCAGGAGACGGTGGACACGGATGTATTTCTTTTAGAAGAGAGAAATATGTACCACTTGGAGGACCAGATGGTGGTGACGGTGGTAAAGGCGGAGATATACTTTTTAAAGTAGATACAAATATTACAACCCTTTTAGATTTTAAATATAAGAAAAAATTCGTAGCAGATAAAGGGACGAATGGGGAAGGTTCTAAGTGCTATGGAAAAGATGGAGATAAGCTTATTATTAGAGTACCTATGGGAACAATAATAAGAGATATAGAAACAAATAAAATAATGGCAGACCTTTCCCATGCAGATGATGAATTTTTAGTATGTAAAGGTGGTAAAGGTGGTAAAGGGAATGCAAAATTTGCTACTCCAACAAGACAAGCACCAAATTTTGCAGAACCAGGAATGCCAGGAGAGGAAAGATGGATTGGCTTAGAACTTAAGCTTTTAGCAGATGTTGGTCTTTTAGGTTTCCCAAATGTAGGGAAGTCAACATTCCTTTCAGTTGTAACTAAGGCAAAACCGAAGATAGCAAACTATCATTTCACAACATTAAAACCAAATCTTGGAGTTGTTGCAGTTAATGGTATAGAACCTTTTGTAATGGCAGATATTCCAGGAATAATTGAAGGAGCAGCAGAAGGTATTGGTTTAGGATTAGACTTTTTAAGACATATAGAAAGAACTAGACTTTTAATCCATGTAGTTGATATATCAGGATTAGAAGGTAGAGACCCTATTGAGGACTTTAAAAAGATAAATGAAGAGCTTAAAAAATATAGTGTAAAACTTTGGGATAGACCACAAATTGTTGTAGCTAACAAGTGCGATATGCTATATGATGAAAGCATTTATGAAGAGTTTGAAAAGGCTGTAAGAGAAATGGGATATGATAAAGTATTTAAAATGTCCGCAGCTACATCAAATGGAATAGAAGCAGTTATGAAAGAGGCTTCTAAACTTCTTAAAGATATTCCATTAACTGACTTAGAAATTGCAGATGATGAAAGATTTATACCAGAAGAGAAGAGATTTACTTATACAATAAATCCAATAGAAGATGATGGATTAAAAATTTATGTTATAGAAGGTACATTTGTTGATAGATTACTTCTTGCAGTTAATGTAAATGAGCCAGATTCTTTAAGATATTTCCATAAGGTTCTTAAAAATAAAGGAATATTTGATGAACTTAGAGAAATGGGAATAGAAGATGGAGATATGGTAAGAGTAAACGACTTTGAATTTGAATATATGCTATAAGAAAATTACACACATGAAGGAGAAACATTTATGATAACAACTAAACAAAGAGCTTACTTAAGAGGATTAGCTAATGATTTATCACCAATATTTCAAATTGGAAAAGGTGGAATAGAAGAAAACTTTTTAAAACAAGTAAAAGATGCACTAGAGGCTAGAGAACTTATAAAAATAAAGGTTTTAGAAAATAGTGGACTAGAAGCAAGAGAAGCTTCAAACCATATATGTGAACAATTAGGTTGCGAAGGAATTCAAGCAATAGGAAGTAAAATAGTTCTTTTTAAGCAATCAGAAAAGAAGCCAAAAATAGAGCTTCCTGTTAAGAAAGCAAAATAATATGAAAAAAATAGGAATTATAGGAGGAACATTTGATCCAATTCATAATGGTCATATTTATATAGCCTATGAAGCATATAAAAAATTAGATTTAGATTCTATTATGTTTATACCAAATGGAAACCCTCCTCACAAAAGGGGTAGAAAAATAACTGATGATAAAATAAGATGTGAAATGGTAGAAAAAGCTATAGCCCCTTATAGCTTTTTTGCTATAAATTATTATGAGATAGAAAAGCAAGGTTTAAGTTTCACATATGAGACTTTAAAATATTTAAAGAAAAGTTTAGGTGAAGTGGATCTTTATTTTATAACAGGAGCTGATTGTCTAATAGATTTACATCTCTGGAGAAATGTTAATGACATAATGAAATATTGTAATTTTGTAGTTTTTAATAGACCAGGAGTTAGTAAAGAGGATATTAAAGAGCAAAAAGCTAAGGTTGAAGAAAAATATAATACAGATATAATATTTTTAGATTTACTTGAACTAGATATAAGTTCTAGCTTAATAAGGGATAGAATAGAAAATGGCTTAGAAGTTAGGTTTTTTATGCCAGATGATGTTTTATCTGTTATAAAAAGAGAAAATTTATATTTAAAGGAGAAGTAATTTATGTGGACTGAAGAAAAAATTCATGATTATCTTAAAAAAAATATAAATGAAGGTAGATATATCCATACATTAGGAGTTGTGGAAACTGCAAAAAAGTTAGCAAGGCTTAATGGTGTAGATGAAGAGAAAGCAAAAATTGCAGCTCTTATTCATGACATGGCAAAGTGTATGCCAAAGGATAAGCAATTTGAAATTTTAAAAAACCATGGAGTAAAGATGGATAAGTATCTTCTAAACTCACCTCAAATATTACATGGTGCAGTTGGTGCAATTTTAGGAAAAGAGATTATGGGTATAGAAGATACTGAAATATTAAATGCTGTAAAATATCATACAACAGGAAAAGAGAATATGACTCTTTTGGAAAAAATAATATATATTGCAGATTACATTGAACCAAACAGAAGATATGAAGGTGTAGAAGAGATTAGAAAGGTAGCTTTTAAGGATTTAGATGAAGGTGTTTTTATGGGTATAGAAAACACTATGCTTCATTTATTAAAAGAAAAGCAACTTATACATCTAAATACAATAAATGCTAGAAATTATTTATTACTAGAGATAAAAAATAAATAAAGTGATAGTTTGAGATTTTAGCATGAGGTAAAGTATGAGAATTTTTGAGAGGTTAAATATTTTTAAAAATCAAAGTAAAAGGGTAAGAAATAAGTACACATTATTTTTTATAGCTTTTATAACTGTTATTATAACAATGTCTGTTATGCATATTTTAAGTATAAAGAAAACTAGTGCAATAGAGGAAGTAGTAGCTTTAGAGGATACTTTAACAGTTCTTTTTTTAGGCCTAGATAATGATGAAATGTATTTAGAAAGTAATGGAAATACTGATAGCGTGTTTCTAGTTAATTATAATCCTAAAGAACAAAATTGTCAGATAATATCTTTTCCACGAGATACTTTAGTGCCTTATAAAGACAGTAATATGAAGTTAAGATATTTATATAGTATAGGGGGCAAATCTCTTATAAAAGATACCATAGAAAACATGATGAATACAGAAATAGATGGTTTAGTTACAGTTAATCTTAGTGGATTTAAAGGGATAATTGATGCTGTAGGTGGTATTGATATTTCTATAGAAAAAGATATGTACTATAATGACAGCGAAAAGAATTTAAATATAAATTTTAAGGCTGGAGAAACAGTACATTTAGATGGAGAAAAGGCCCAAGAATTTTTTAGATGGAGAAATAATAACGACGAAAAAAACACTTATTTAGATGATTCAGCTAGAATTGAAAATCAAAAGCTTTTAATAGATAAAGTTATTGAAAAGGTTGTTTCATTTAGTGGTATAAGTAATGTTAATGAAATATTTAAAGTTATAAAAAATAATGTAGAGACAGATTTAACATTAGATAAAATAATATCCTATGGTTTGTCTTTTACTAAGATAAATAAGGAAGATATAATAGTTACAAGCTTAAATGGCGAAACTAAAGAAGTAGATGGTATATCTTATTTTATATATGATAAAGGTCAAATAGAATCTTTAAATAATGAGTATGAAAGTTTAGAAATATTAAATGCTATGGCTTATAAAAGTACAATGAGAATTAAGGTTATAAATTGTACAAAAATAAAAGGTCTAGCAGGAGATGTTAAAGAAAAGTTAGAAAGTTTAGGGTATAGTAATATATCAGTAGAGGGAACAAATGAATTTGATAAAACTGAAATATATTTTAATGATGAAAAATATAAAGACATTATATTAGAGGATTTTGGTTCCTATAAAATAGGAAGTAATATGCCAAGTAGATTTGATGAGAATAATGAATACGACGTAGTTATAGCCCTTGGCAAAGACTATAAAAAAGTTGGAGAAACAAAATGAGTATTTTAAAAAGTAAAGCAACTAAAGAATTTCATAAAAGAAAAATAAGAGAATTTTTAAAAGAAGAATTAAATTTATCATCAAGATTTATTAAAT
>JAUNBX010000003.1:0-38680 GCA_030526875.1 Clostridium perfringens
AAAATGATAAATTTTATGTATATTAGGTTAATTTATAAAATTTTTTTGAAAATTCAACAAAAACATATTGTGACTTTAATGTTATTTTGTTAGAATATAGAGGTGGGTGATCAATAAATTACCCACTGGGACTAAAAAAGTCCCTGTTTAAGAGAAAATACTGTAGCTACTAGAATAAATTGTGGTTACAATTTATTTTTTAGGGAGGAGAAAACAATATGATGTATTCAAGCGAAGTTCAAGAAATGTGTGTAATTGCTAAAGGACCTAATCATGGCCCAGCACCAATCCCTGTAGAAGGAAAATGGGTACAAGCTAAAGAAGTTAAAGATATATCAGGTTTAACTCATGGTATAGGATGGTGTGCACCACAACAAGGAGCATGTAAATTAACTTTAAATGTTAAAGATGGAATAATAGAAGAAGCATTAGTTGAAACTATAGGTTGTTCAGGAATGACTCACTCAGCTGCTATGGCTTCAGAGATATTACCAGGAAAGACTATATTAGAAGCTTTAAACACAGACTTAGTTTGTGATGCTATAAATACTGCAATGAGGGAATTATTCCTTCAAATAGTTTACGGAAGAACTCAAACTGCTTTCTCAGAAGGTGGACTACCTATAGGAGCAGGTCTTGAAGACTTAGGAAAAGGTCTAAGATCACAAGTTGGTACTATGTACGGAACAGTTGCTAAAGGTGTTAGATACCTAGAAATGGCTGAAGGATATGTAACTAAAATAGCTTTAGATGCTGATGATCAAGTTATAGGATACAAATTCGTTCACTTAGGAAAAATGATGGAATTCGTTGCTAAGGGAATGTCAGCTAACGAAGCTATGGAAAAAGCTGTTGGTCAATACGGAAGATTTGACGATGCAGTTAGAACTATAGATCCAAGACATGAATAATTTGTAATATTGAAGGAGGAAGTTTACAATGGCATTATTTGAAAGTTATGAAAGAAGAATTAATCAAATCACTCCAGTATTAGAAAAATACGGAATAAAATCATTAGAAGAAGCTAGAGAAATCTGCCAAAACTTAGGATTTGATCCATATGAAATAGTTAAAGAAACTCAACCAATCGCATTTGAAAATGCTTGTTGGGCTTACACTTTAGGAGCTGCTATAGCTGTTAAAAAAGGAGCAAAAAAAGCTGCTGAAGCTGCTGAAGCTATCGGAGAAGGATTACAAGCTTTCTGTATTCCAGGATCAGTTGCAGATGACAGAAAAGTTGGTTTAGGACACGGAAATCTTGGAGCTATGCTTTTAAGAGAAGAAACTAAATGTTTCGCATTCTTAGCAGGACACGAATCTTTCGCTGCTGCTGAAGGTGCTATAAAAATAGCTGAAAAAGCAAACAAAGTAAGAAAAGAACCATTAAGAGTTATATTAAACGGTCTTGGAAAAGATGCTGCATTTATAATCTCAAGAATCAATGGATTCACTTACGTTGAAACTAAGTTTGATTATTTCACAGGAAAATTAAACATAGTTAAAGAAACTCCATACTCAAATGGACCAAGAGCTAAAGTTAAATGCTACGGTTCAGATGACGTTAGAGAAGGTGTTGCTATAATGCATCACGAAGGAGTTGATGTTTCTATAACTGGTAACTCAACTAACCCTACAAGATTCCAACACCCAGTTGCTGGAACTTATAAAAAGGAAATGGTTGAACTAGGAAAGAAATACTTCTCAGTAGCATCAGGTGGTGGTACAGGAAGAACTCTTCACCCAGATAATATGGCAGCAGGTCCAGCTTCTTATGGTATGACAGATACTATGGGAAGAATGCACTCAGATGCTCAATTTGCAGGTTCTTCATCAGTTCCAGCTCACGTTGAAATGATGGGACTTATAGGAATGGGTAACAACCCAATGGTTGGAGCTACTGTTGCAGTTGCAGTTGCAGTTGAAGAAGGTTCAAACAAATAATTCTTTAAAAGAATTATTAAAAAAAAGACAAGATATTTAAATATCTTGTCTTTTTTTGTAGTTACTTCATAAAAATTAATATATAGATACTTTTAAATTCATATCCCTAAATAATAATATATTTTAAATTGGATATAATAAATAAAAAAGCTTTAAACAAGATAGGGGGAGATGACCAATATTAGATGCTAGTAAAAAATTAAAGACAAATTACGATATATTTATGGGAGTCTTAGCGATAATAGTAGCTATTTTAATTATAAGTGAGATGCTAATATCTATTCCAAATAATATATTAAAAGTATTTGAAACAATAGATATAATAATATGGATTATATTTTGTATAGATTATTTTGTAAGACTATTAATAAGTAAAAATAAAATAATATTTATAAAAAAAAATATTATTGATTTATTATCTATAATACCATTTAATTCTATGTTTAAGATATTAAGGATAACTAGATTTGCTAAATTAATAAAATTCACAAGATTAGTAGATATATTTAAGGGAACTAGGGTATTAGTTTTAATTAGTAAATTTCAGTACAGGACTAAAGAGTTTTTAAGGATAAATAATTTTAACTATGCAATTTATTTTGTAGCTACTGTAATTCTTTTAGGGGCCATAGGTATATCTATAGTAGAGGAAATTAGCTTTAGTAATGCTTTATGGTGGAGTTTTGTAACTGCAACTACTGTTGGATATGGAGATGTGATTCCTCAAACTTTAGGTGGAAGATTAATAGCAGTTTTTTTGATGATAATAGGGATTGGATTTGTAGGGTTATTAACAGCAACTATAGCAACTTTTTTCTTAACAAATAGTAAAAAACAAAGAAATACATATAAAAATGATGTAATCGATGATATTAAAAGTAAGTTAGATGATTTTGATTCCATAACAAAGGAAGAGTTAAGAGAAATGTTTAAAGTATTAGAAGTACTTAAAGATTAATTTATAAATAATAAACTTTTGCAAGATTAGTTGTGATGTTTATTGTATAGAAATAAAACAAAAAATGATGTATAATAAAACAAAGACTTAAACATTTACATAGGTTTTTGTTTTATTTTTTTATTAGTAATAGTTTTGTTTTTTTTGTTAACGTTATCAAAGATATTTTAGGAGGAATTGGAATGGGTAATCTAAGAAAAGATAATAGAGAAGGAATAATAGAGGACAATTATAGAACACCAATATATGGAATGCTAGAAGCTGATATGGAGATGCCAAAAACATCTTTAAATGAAGGCCCTGTATCACCTAAAATGGCTTATCAACTTATAAAAGATGAACTTTTAGATGAGGGAAATGCAAGACAAAATTTGGCTACATTTTGCCAAACTTACATGGAAGATGAGGCAGTAAAGCTTATGTCAGAGTGTCTTGAGAAAAATGCCATAGATAAATCTGAATATCCTCAAACAACTGAACTTGAAAATCGTTGTATAGATATAATAGCTGATCTTTGGAACGTACCAGAAAAATTTAATCACATAGGAACATCTACAGTAGGATCATCAGAGGCATGTATGCTAGGTGGACTAGCTATGAAATTTAGATGGAGAGAAAGAGCTAAAAGATTTGGTCTTGATATAAATAAGAAAAAACCTAATCTTGTTATATCATCAGGATACCAAGTGTGTTGGAAAAAGTTTTGTGTTTACTGGGATATAGAACTTAGAACTATTCCTTTAGATAAAGATAATATGTCCTTAAACTTAGAAAAGGTTAAAGATTCCCTAGATGAGTATACAATAGGTGTTATAGGACTTTTCGGTTTAACTTATACAGGAAAATGTGATAATATAGAGGGATTAAATTCCATTATAGATGAGTATAACAAAGCTACTGAACATAAGGTATATATACATATAGATGCAGCATCTGGTGGTTTCTTCACACCATTTATAAATCCAGAAATACTTTGGGATTTTAGACTTAATAATGTGGTATCAATTAGTTCTTCAGGGCATAAATATGGACTAGTGTACCCAGGAATTGGATGGATTTTATGGAAAGATAAAAGGTACTTACCTGAAGAATTAGTTTTTGAAGTGAGTTACTTAGGTGGAATGCTTCCAACTATAGCAATAAATTTTTCAAGAAGTGCAAGTCATATAATAGGGCAATATTATAATTTCCTAAGGCTTGGTAGACAAGGATTTAAGAAGATTCATTTAAAAACTAAAAGTGTTGCTATGTACATAGCTGAGGAACTTGAAAAAATAGGACTATTTGAAATATTAAATAATGGAGAAATATTACCTATAGTTTGTTATAAGTTAAAAGATGATATTAACGAAAAATGGACTTTATATGACCTTGCAGACAGACTTTTAATGAAAGGGTGGCAAATACCAGCCTACCCACTGCCAAAGGATTTAAATAATGTTATAATACAACGTATAGTTTGTAGAGCTGATCTTAGTAAAAGTCTAGGAGAACAACTTATAAGAGATATAAAGGTTGCGGTAAAGGATTTAAATCATGCAACAATACTTGTAGAAAGTCAAAATCTTTCTATTCCACATGGATTTACTCATTAAAATTATAAATTTATATATTTTATAATTATTTATTTAAATGACAGATGTAAAATAAGGCTTTACTAAATTAATTTTTAGTAAAGCCTTATAGTTATGTAGTTTAATTTACCTTTATAAAAATTATATATTTATGCCTTATTAGAAAGTAGAGTGTGTTCTTGTTGCAGCATAAGCACATACACCAGCTACAATAATTATTAATGAAATAATTGTCTTTAATGTTTTTTTAGGATCTTTTTTCTTTTGTTCACTCAAAATTGTATTCTCCTTTATATTTTTTCTGTAAACTTAGTATAATATATTTTTAAAACAATTTCTATACAGTAAATTACATCTTATCTGTAAGGTAGTGGTGTTTATAGGAAGTTTTTTGTTTTGTTAAGATATCAAATAGATTAAATAAATTGTATAAAAATAAATATTAAGAGATAGTAAATTTAAATAAATTATAATTAATGTATAATATTGGAAGCAATTAAGTGAATAGAAAGTATTGAAAATAATTAAGCGCATGATATAATTGGTACAGAGTACAAAAATTCGTGATCGGTAAATAATGTGGTTAGAAAATTTCTATTACCTTTTAAATATACAGACTATGAAGGTTATGTAATATAGTATAATAAGTGTATTCACATCTCAAAATTATTACTTTGAGATGTTTTTTATATTTTTGAAGGAAGCAAAACTAAAGAAAGAGGTGGAGTAAGTTATGGAATTATTAAAAATGCGTATTAAACAAGAAGGAAGTGTACTAAATGAGAGTGTGTTAAAGGTCGATTCTTTCTTAAATCATCAAGTAGATCCAAAACTTATGTATGAAATAGGAAAAACTTTTAAAGATTACTTTGAAAATCATGGTATAACAAAGGTGTTTACAATAGAGAGTTCTGGAATTGCTCCAGCTGTAATGACAGCAATACAAATGAATGTACCTATGGTAACTTTAAAAAAACAAACATCAAAAATATTAAGTGGTGATGTTTATCAAAAAACAGTGCATTCTTTTACTAAAAACTTAAATTATGAATTAACTTTATCTAAAAAATATATATCTAAAGATGATAAAATTCTTATAGTAGATGATTTTTTAGCATATGGAGAAGCAACTCTTAGTGCAATATCTATAATAGAAGAAGCTGGTGCTAAAGTTTTAGGAATTGGTATAGTAATAGAGAAATCATTTCAGCCAGGAAGAAAAATTTTAGAGAATAAAGGTTTTGATATTTATTCTTTAGCTAGGATATCTAAGCTTAAAGAAGGTTTAATAGAATTTGTGGAAGAATAATAAGATTAGTTAAAGGGGTAATAAGATTTTCACTTATTACCCCTTTAATTTTATAAACAATTTTACTGTATTGTAATAGTTATTTAAAAAATATATTAAAGAAGGATTTATTTAAATACAGATTGAAATATATCTTTTAAAATTATTTTTGGAAACACAGCATTTATCTATTATTTTAAAATCACATTCTTTAATAATGTTGTCCATATTTTCAAAGGTTATTATCACCAATTTTTTTGTAATACGTCTTGCAGTTTTTATTAATTCTATTTGTTCTTTTTCTGTTATTGGCGAAAATAATCCATAGGGAATATCTAAAATACAAACGTCAAAATTTTCTTTAATATCATGCATATTAAAGCTTTTAATTATATCTCTTTTATAACCGAAAAATTCTATGTTATCTCTAGCATTTTTAGCAATAGGTTTACTAAGCTCATATCCTTTAACATTAAACCCTAAATCAAGGGCTTCAATAACAACAGTTCCAACACCACAACAAGGATCAACTAGTTTTAAGTTAAAATTATCCTCCATAGCAATATTTACTAAGGCACGAGAAACCTTTATACTAAGAGCATTTGAGTAGGAATTTGGTTTGTTATCATGGCTATGCCACTTGTAGTCATTTTTTTCATATATCCCAAATATCCAATTGTCATGAACCTTTGAGATTCCTAAAGTTATTTTAGGATTATGGATATCTGGAAATCCAGTTATTACAAAGCCAATATCTTTTGCACTTTTTAATCGTTCATTATAAGATACATCTAAATCTTCAGACTTGATATAACAAACTTTGAAATCATTAAAGGCTAATTTATCTTTCTTTATCCTCTCTATAATAGAACTAAGAGAATTTTCTTTATATATTACAGATATGCTATGTTTTATAAAAGGACTTCTTGAAGGATTTATATATTTATGAGAAAACAAATATTTTTTATTGAACTCTTTATGAAATAAAGAGTTCATTTCCATTTTACAGAGTTCTTTTTCATTTTCAGGGTAATTTACTATATAGAAGTATTCTTTAAAGTTACAAATTTGATTCTTTTTATTCATCAGGGTCTCCTTATGTGTTAAAAATGATACAAATATATTTTTTTACTTAAGAGTAATGTTAAATAAAACTATATATTTTAATAAAGATATTATAGCACAGCCTCAGATATTAAAATTGTTTAAGAAGGTATTTCAATAAATATAGAGGATAATAAAATGATTTTATTTATATGTAAATAAAAGTTTTATTTTATAATTTTTATAAATAATTGAAAAAAGATATATATTAGTATAAAGTATAGATGTAATTACTAAGGGGGAAGAAATGAAGAGAAAAACTATAAAATTTTTATGTGTGATAGCTACAGCATTTTTAGTAAGAAGCTTTTTTATAGGATGTGCTAAGAGTGGGGAGAAAAATAATAATACTAATAGTTCATATGAAAATTCACAGGATAATGATGATTTAAGTAACAATGTTCATATAGTAGATGAAGAAAGTGAGGTACACTTCATAGATACTGGAAATAGTGATGCCATATTAATAAAATGTGAAGATAAAGCTATACTTATAGATGGAGGAGATAATAACGATGAAAAATTAGTTGTTTCATATCTTAAAAATCAAGGTGTGGAAAGGATAGACTATATGATAGCAACCCATCCTCACTCAGATCATATAGGTGGTTTAGATGCAGTTATAAAGGAGTTAGACGTTAAAAATCTTCTAGTAGCAAATGGACAAGCTAATACGAAAACTTATAGAGATTTTATAGAAGCTGCAGCTAATAAAGGATTAAACCCAAGTGTTCCTCTTGAAGGAGCAGTATTTTATTTAGAAAGTAATTCATATATTAAAATATTTAACACAAATGGTGGTATAAATACTAATGAGGAGTCATTAGTAACATTGTTTGTAAATGGAGAAGATAAGTTTTTATTTACAGGGGATGCAGAAGAGGGAACAGAAAAAGAAATATTAAATGATATGATAGATGTGGATGTTTTAAAAATATCTCATCATGGGTCTAAAACAAGTACTAGTGGTGAGTTTTTAGAAAGAGTAAATCCGGAATACGCAGTAATAACTGTAGGGGAGAATAATAAGTACAAGCACCCCCATGAAGTGACTATGGAAAAGTTAAAAGAAAATGGCATAGAGGTTTATAGGACTGATGAGTGTGGAGATATAATATTTAAATCAAGTGGAAATAATGTCTCAACAGATAGTGTTCTTGGAAGTTATAGTTACAGGGGTTAATTTAAAATTAATTTATTAAACTTTAACATTATTGATAATTTATGAATACTATATTGTATATTTAAATTTTATAGGAGATATTTATATGACAAGCTCAGAGTTGAAAAAACAATCAAAATTACTATTAAGTAAAAGGTGGGGAAATGCTACTGTTGCAACTTTCTTATTCGTTGCTTTAATTCAAATAGTATCATATATTTTCTCAATAGCCTTAATTGAATCACCAGTGGCTAGTGCAATAATAACATTTATATTATCTATAGGTTCTATATATCTTGTTTTATGTTTTGTTAATTATTGCAGGAAACTTAAGGTTACAAATGAACATATTAAGTTCTCAGAGTGCTTTGTAAGCTTAAAGCAATTTTTAAAATACTTAGTTATAGCTATTATCTTAGCTATAATAACAATTATAATAGGAGTTTTAATATCTAGTCTTATATTTATGTCAGTACTTGCTTCAAAAGTTGCAGCTATAATATCAATATTAGTTTTAACAGTCTTAATTTTAGTACTTATAGCATTAGAGATTTTATTTTTCCCACTAACATATATAATTATATTAAAACCAGAATATACACTAGGCCAAATTATTAAGACTTCAGTAAAAATAGGTTGGAAAAATTCAGGGGAAATATTATATATTATATTAAGTTTTATAGGATGGAATATTTTATCTATAATAACTTGTGGAATAGGTTATCTTTGGACAATGCCATATATGGAATTAACTTATATTAGTTTCATAGAAGAAAAAATAAAACAAGCTGAATAGCTGTTTTAATAATATTTACAATAAAAGCCTAATATATTATATATTAGGCTTTTATTAAAGTTATATTTTAACTTTAATCTTTTTAATATTATATTTATTTATATTTGATAGTTAAAAAGATTAAAGAAACTATCAATATTAAATTTCCAGCACAAAGAAATAGTATGTTGTTAGTAACGAGAAAAACAATACTTAACATAAACATAATTAAACCTACCACAAGGAAAGAAGTACTTAAATAATGTTTCTTAGATACTTTATCGTATTTAAGTGATTTTGATTTATTATCTGTTATAATTTCGTAGGATAAGTATATAAATGAAAAGGCTAAAATTAAATTACAGATAAATATATAAACCATAACATCACCGCTTAGTTTATTGATATAATATATAATAAGCACCTTAGTTTATAATGGTTAAAGTAAATTAATAATTAGGTTAAGTTTTCAAGATATTTAAAAGATTATCTTTTAGTATAATACATTTCTACAACCCCATCTAAAGGTCTAATATTTTTTAATTTTAATTTAACTTCAGGTACTCCACTTTTAAATAAAGGAATACCATCTCCAAGAATTGTTGGTATAACTGATATTATGTATTCATCTATTAAATTTTCTTTAACTAGCTGTTCTATAATTTCAGCACCACCTATAATCCAAATGTTTTTTCCATTTTGCTCTTTTAAGGCAGAAACTAAAGCACCAAGGTTTCCTTTTACAAATTTCACGTTAGAATCTTCATCAAAATCTCTTGTAGTTGCAACAAAACATTCTTTACCTTCATAAACCCACATATTAGGGCTAAGTTCATGAATTATTTGTTCATAAGTTTTACTTCCCATAATTATAGTGTCAATGGTTTTATAAAAACTTGAATAACCATTATCAACATATGGGTCGCTACCATCTCCTGCTAACCAATCTATTGCACCATTTTTTCTTGCTATATAGCCATCTAAGCTGGCTGCTATGTATAAAACTACTTTTCTTTTATCCATTTAATTTTGTGGTAGAAGAACCATGAATTTATTTCATGATAAGAAACCACACACCTTCCTTTCAAAATAAATCTTATACTATTCTAACATAAAATACTAAAAATATCCCTATAAACTTTGAAGAAGGCTAGGTATATATAGTTTTAAAGTTATATTTATATAAATTTAAAAATACTTTAGTTATAAAGAGAAAAAATATAAAGTAATATTTATTATAGAAGTTTTAAGTAAGGAAATGAAACTTATTTATGTTAGAGATATTTGATTTAATAAATATGAAGTATCTATATATAATAGTAACTTTAGGAATAATATGTGTAATATGTATTTTTAAAGAATTTAAGTTAGGGGTAATTGCATCTATCACAAGTGCTATACTTATAAGCATAATTTGGGGTGGGTTAAGAGCCTTAGAGTATTTAAAAAATTATATGAAAGGAGAGGCTATTGATTATAATATGATTTTAGAAAATATAAAAGCTGTTTTAATAGGAATAGGGATATTTTTTATAATAACTTTTATTTATTATTCTATAATGTTTTTAAAAAATAGTGGAAAAAAGAGAGAAAGTAAGAAAAGAAGAAAAAGGAGATATTTTTAAATTTTCTTTAATAAAAAAAGGGCATATAAAAAGTCAAATTATCTACAATACAATATGGTAACTCTATTAAAATTATATATTGTAGATAATGAGGTATTTTTACAGCCCTTTTATAGTTATTCTTTATTATTTAATCTATTTATCATAGTTTCTTTAGCTTTAAGTTCTAAAGTATCATCTAAAGCAGTTAAGGCTACTTCATCAGAATATTTTTTATCTAGAGCTAGTTTTAAGAGTCTATCTGCAAGTTCAGGATTTTTTGATAAAAGGGAACCATGAAAATAAGTACAGAAAGTATTTTTATAAATACAACCCTCATAGCCTGATTCTCCATTATTTCCATATCCGTGAATACACTTTCCAAGAGGAGTTAGATTTCCAATGTGAGTTCTTCCTGAATGATTTTCAAAACCTACATAAGTTTCATTAAACTTTTCATTATAAATCACAGTATTTCCTATAAATCTAGTATCTCCACCTTCTGTGTAGATATCTAAAATATCAAGGCCAGGTAATTTTTCACCAGTAGGAGTTGTATAATATTTCCCAAGAAGTTGATAACCACCACAAATAGCAAGTAAAACTCCTGAGTTTTCAACGTATTCCTTTAAACCATCTTTTTTATTTCCTATTAAGTCATCAGATACTATTGCTTGTTCGTAGTCTTGACCACCACCAAAGAACACAATATCATATTCATTAGGAGTAAAAGCATCTTTTAGAGACACATTTATTATATTTACCTTTATTCCACGAAGCTCTGCTCTATGTTTTAGTACTAAAATATTTCCCATATCACCATAAACATTTAATAAATCGGGATAAAGATGACATATATTAAGTTCCATATTAAATTTCTCCTTTAAAGTTTAATTACCAAAGTTTCTTTATATAACCCTTTGAATTAAGATATTTTCTAAAATTTATCATAGCAGTATAAGTTGCTAAGACATAAACTTTATCCTCTTTAGCATTTTCTATAGAGGTTGTTAATTCTTCATAGGTATCGTTTATTATAAATGTAGAAGGGTCAAGGCCACAAACCTTTAATCTAACTGCCATATCATAACTTCTCATACCTGATATAAAGACTTCCTTTATATTTAAATCATGAAGTTTTTCAAAATCAACATCCCATATCCAAGAAACATCTTTTCCATCTGCATAATTATCATTTAATAAAAATGCTGCAGAGAAGCTTTCTTTTTTGTTTAATAAAAGTGTGTCTAGTGCTTGATTATATCCAGCTGGATTTTTAACAAGTATTATTTTAACGTCTTTTCCGTTTATATCTATAGTTTCTTGTCTACCAAAACTTGATGTTTGAGTTAAAAATGATGCTTCAATAACCTCATCTTTAATATTAAGTTCTTTTGCAATAGAATAAGCACAAAGAGCATTATATATATTGTAGATTCCAGGTTGAGTTATAGTGAAGATACTATTATTAAATTTAACTTTAGAACCATTAGCATTAATATCTAAAATTTCATCCATAGAATAAGTTAATTTTTCTCTCTTAAATCCACAGTGAGGGCAGTAAAAATCACCTAAATGGTTGTATGTTATAAAGTTATAAGAGTATGGATGCTTACAAATTTTACAAAACTTTGCGTCAGCATTTACTTCAACAGTGGTGCTCTTATTTGGACTAACATTAAAACCATAGTAAGCTATAGGATTTTTAACATCAAGACGGCCAAGAAGAGATTCATCACCATTTAATATAAGCTTAGTATTTGGAACTTTAACAATTCCTTCTAAGATTTTATTTAAGGTAGTATAAACTTCACCATATCTATCTAGTTGATCTCTAAAAAGATTAGTTATTGTTATACTTTCAGGAGTAATATGTTCTGTAATAAATTTAACATTTGCTTCATCAACTTCAATTACAGCGTATCTTTCTTTTTTATTAAAGAAGCTATAATTTTCAACAAATGCACTAACTATACCCGGTAACATATTAGCTCCAGTTGCATTAGTTATAACATCAAATCCATTTTCCTTTAAAACATTATATATCATTGATGTTGTAGTAGTTTTTCCATTAGTTCCTGTTACTAAAATAACTTTATAATTATCAGCTACGACTTTTAATATATTTTTATCTAGTTTTAAGGCAACTTTACCTGGAAAGTTTGTTCCACCTTTTAAAAGATTTTTAGATAAAAATTTAGTTATTTTAGAGAAAATAATGCTAAAAAATGATTTAATAGCTATTTTAGACACCACCTTATGTATCATGTATTTTTGTTTAAATTACCATTTAAGGTACTATTAAATTCTCAATAAACCACTAAAGTATAGCATAGAAATAGCTTAAAATCAAACATCATAGAGATTTTTTAAACGTTTTATTAACAAGTATTATACAAGTTATTAGTAATAATTAATTCTATATAAACATAATAGTGTAATTAGATAAGTATTTTATATCTTAAAAGATAAAACATAAAAGTCATTCTAATATATGTAAAAATATGGTATAATTAAAGGAAGATATTAAACTTGTTTTAGAGGCAATAGTAATTATTCTATTATTAGAAATAAGGGGGAGTTGTATTGGTACAAGGAGTTAAAAAAATAGCTTTATTAACAGGAGGAGGAGATTGTCCAGGATTAAATGCTGTAATAAATGCAGTAACAAAGACTGCCATATTAAAATATAACTATGAGGTTATAGGATATAAGTTTGGATATAGAGGACTTTATAAAAATGATTTTGTTAATTTAACTTTAGACTCAGTATCAGGAATACAACATAAGGGTGGAACTATTCTTTATAGCTCTAATAAGGATAATTTATTTGACTATTTACTAGAAGAAAATGGAGAAGTAGTTAAGAAGGATGTTTCAGATATAGCAATTTCTAATCTAAAAAAAGAAGGTGTTGATGTCTTAGTTGTAGTAGGAGGTGATGGAACTTTAACTTCAGCTAGAGATTTTGCAAGAAAAGGAGTTAAGGTTATAGGAGTTCCTAAGACTATAGATAATGATCTTTTTGCAACAGATACAACCTTTGGTTTTAATACTGCAATTTCTATTGCTACAGAAGCGTTAGATAGACTTCATACAACAGCAGAGTCACATCATAGGGTTATGCTTTTAGAGGTTATGGGAAGAAATGCTGGATGGATTGCATTAGAATCAGGAATTGCAGGTTCAGCAGATGTTATATTAATTCCTGAGATTCCTTATGATATTAATAAGATAGTTAATAAAGTTAGAGAGAGAGAAGAGAATGGAAAACCATTCACTATAATAGTAGTGGCAGAGGGAGCAAGGGCTAAAAACGGTGATGTTGTTATATCTAAAATAGTATCAGATAGTCCAGATCCTATAAGACTTGGCGGAATAGGAAATAAGTTAGCAGAGGATTTAGAAAGACTTATAAAAGATCATGAAGTTAGAAATACGGTATTAGGTCATGTTCAAAGAGGTGGGATAACGTCAACCTATGACAGAATTTTATCTGCTAGATATGGAACAAAGGCAGTTGAGCTTATAGAAAGAGGTTTGTATGGGAATATGGTTTCTTTAAAAGGAAACGAAATATCTTACGAAAATCTTGAAGATGTTATAGGAAAAACTAAGCAAGTAGATCCAAAAGGAGAATTAGTAAGTGTTGCTAAAAATATAGGAATATGCTTTGGAGATTAGAATGATTATAAGTTAGTAGTTTAATAAATTATACTTAGGGTTTTGTATTTTTATTTAGATACAGAACCTGTATAAAAACTTAAAGAATAATATATTATACAATAGGTAAAAATAAAGGTATATTGGTTAATATTAGAATATAGAAATAAAAAAAGGCTGGTGGGTATTTAATTATGAAAGAAGTAGAGAGATATTTAAAAACTAGAACAGGAAAATACAGTTTTTTCTTTGAGGATTTAAATAAAGGTTATTCTTATGGCTATAATGAAAACGTTAAATCGATTTCGGCAGGTTGTATGAAATTACCCATAGCAGTAGCTCTTATGAAATGCGAAGAAGAGGGGAAGGTTGACTATCTTCAAAAAATAAAAATAGTTAGTAGTGATAAGGTATTTGGTACTGGAATTATTCATGAATTTGGGGAAAAAGAGTATACAGTATTTGAACTTTTAGTAGCTATGCTTATTCAGAGTGATAATACCGCTGCAAATAAAATTATTGATACAGTATCAATGGAAAGAATAAATGAAACTATAAAGGATCTTGGAATGGTTAATACTGAACTAAATAGAAAAACAGCTGATGAAAGAAATTATACTCCAAATGTAGAAAATTATACATCAGCAAAAGACTTATGCATATTGTGGAAGGCTTTATATAATAATGCATACTTAAATCCAAATAATTCCCAGATGTTAATAGATATTCTTGCAAGACAGCAGATAAAAAATAAATTAGCTCTTTATATTACAGATGATTACAAGTATGAAATATCAAGTAAAACAGGTGATAAAAAGGGCGTGGAAAATGATACGGAGTTAATACACACAAGTAAGGGTAATTTTGCACTTACTGTTATGTCTTCTGATATACCAAATTCAGTTTATGGAACTATAACTTTAGCTAAAACTGGAAAAATGATTTGGGATAATATAATGAATAAATGGAGCTAACATTTTTAAAAGTATAAGTACTAGAATTTTAGGACTTATACTTTAAATTTTATTAATAAATTAGTTTAATTAGGCATATATAATATAAAATATATTATAATTAAGGATTTTAATTATAGAATAATACTAAAATTTAAGTAAAATAATGAAAAAAATGTATTTACAAAATAGTAAAATAAATGTAAAATGGTTATTGTAATTAAATAAGAAATAGATTCTGTGAGATATACTCCGTATTTGGGCACTTAGAGTATATAGAGATAGTAGTGCAACCGGCTATATTTATAATGTTTAAAAATAACATTATATTTATAGCTTTTTTTATTGTAAAATTAAATAAATTTGTATGCTTTTATGGAATTATGAATTTTGTTAAATTAAATTTTACTAAATTAAATTTAACAAAATGTTTAATGAAGTATTAATATTAGAAATACTTTTATTTTTTAATAATATATTTACTTTAATGGAGGAGAAGAGGATGAGAAAAGAGATAAAGAAAACAATTGTAGCGTTATCAACTATTTTTGCTATGATAATATCTATAGTACCAAATTCAATAACTGCTTTAGCAACTAGCAAAGGTGTGTTACCTAAGGGATTTACAGATGTTTCAATAGGTAATGATGGTAATGGACAAGAGTCAAGCTTTAATAGTGATAATAAAGAGTTTACAATAGTAGGTTCTGGTGACTTTATTGGAAAAGACTTAAATTCTACAGACAGTTATGAATTTGTAAGCTATAAAGTAGTGGGAGATGCTACAATAACTGCTAGATTAGTTGATTTTGATATGACTAATGCTATGTATGGACAAACTGGTTTATTTATGCGTAGTGATGAGTCTACAGATAGTGCTGATTACTTTGGCGTTTATTGGGATAATAAAGCTAATGAATATAGATATGCTTATAGAGATAATTCTTCAGAAAAGACAGGGGCAGCAACTATTTCAGGTTTAACACAAGACTCTAAAGAGTTATATATAAGGATCACTAAAGATGGAAATACATTTAGATATACTATAGCTAAAGATTCTTTATTTACACAAGTAGTTAGTAGTAATTCTCAAGGTGTATCATGTACCAATAACACATGGTATTTAGGATTTGTAGTTAGTAATGGTAGCAGTGACTCTTCAGCTATATCTACATTTGATAATGTGAAAATTGAATCTTCTAGTAAAATTTATTATGATTCAAGTTTAGATGAACAACTATTAGATACAGTAGAAAATTTAAAAACAGTATCTTCTGATTCTAAGGTTACTTTATCTTGGAATGATGTAGTTGATGCTAAAAATTATGTTATAAAAAGAGCAACAGATTCTAATGGAGAATTTACTGAAGTTGCAACTATAGAGTCAAGTAATACTACTTATATAGATTCTAGTGTAACTAATTTTACAACTTATTATTATAAGGTTATGGCAACAAATGATGAAGGAAAAAGTAATGACTCCCAAGTGGCTATGGCAATGCCTAATAATAGTAATCCTTTAAATCTTCAATATGAAGAGAAGGCAGCAATATTTAATATGATAGAAGAGCCAAATGATACTGTTTTTTCATCAAATATAACTATAAAAGGTTCTACTGATAAAGATGGGGCAATTAAAATAAATCAAAATGATGAAACAGTATTATCAGTTGATAAAAATAAGAATGAAGTTTTTGAACAATCCTTTATATTAAAGGAAGGAAGAAATGTTATAGAAATATATCAAACTACAAATAGTGGTGAGACAACTCTTAAAACTTATAATATAGTTTATTTAAAACAAAGTAGTTATGACATTGTAGTTGATAGTAGTTTTTCAGGAGAGGATGGAACTTTAGTAAACAATAAAGCAACTTTTAAAACAATACAAGGGGCTGTTAGTTCTGTATCTTCAAAAAATAAAGAGCGTGTAACTATTTTAGTTAAGAATGGAACTTATAAAGAAAAAACTGTAGTTAAGTCTCCATATATAAGTATTATTGGTGAAGATAGTAAAAAAACTATTTGGACATATGATGATGCAAATGCAACTCCAAAGCCAGAGGGTGGAACTTATGGTACAGGTGGTAGTGCAAGTGTAACTATTAAAACAAGTGCTATTGGTTTCACTGCTGAAAACATAGCTATTGAAAATGCATTTGAGGAAAAGGGGAATGAAGGAGAACAAGCAGTAGCGTTAAATAATCAAGCAGACCAAAGTATTTTTGTAAACTGTAGATTTGTAGGTAATCAAGATACACTTTTAGCAAATGCTAGCAGCGGTTCACCAGCAAGACAATATTATTATAATTGTTATATAGAAGGAGATGTAGATTTTATATTTGGACGTGCTCAAGCAGTGTTTGATAACTGTGAAATTGCGTCACTTAACAGAAATTCAACTTCTAATAATGGATATATTACAGCGGCGAGTACATGGGATAGAGATAGTTATGGATATTTAATCATAAATTCAAGACTAGTAGGACTTGATAATATTGCAGATAATACAGTATCTTTAGGAAGACCTTGGAGATCAAGTGATGCTAAATATACAATAACACCTGGGGTTACTTATGTTAATTGTTATATGGGTTCTCATATAACTTTAAAAGGCTGGGATGATATGAGTGCAACTTCTTTAGCTTCAACATCTAGATTTTATGAATTTGGAAGTTTTGGACCTGGAGCTAAATTAAGCAGCACAAGACCAGTATTAACGTTAGAAGAATCTAAAAGTTATACAATGTCAAATATATTTACTCATAATTCAGCTAAAAAATATGATGAAAATAATGATATCTATGTAGATGCTTATAACAACGACTGGAATCCTACATCTTTAGCTAATAATATAAATATTCATTCTCTTTATATTAAAGATGGCAAAGAGGAAGAGGAAACAGAAAAAGAAATTGTTCCTATTGAATCAGTTAAATTAAATGAAGAAAAGATAATTCTTGAAATAGGAGAAAACAAAGAACTTATAGCTACAGTATATCCAGAAAATGCAACAGATAAGAGGGTGACTTTTGAATCAAGTAATGAATCAGTTATAACTGTAGAGGAAAATGGAAAAGTAATAGCGATGGGTTCAGGAGAAGCCATTATAACAGTTAAAGCAGGGGAAAAGACAGCAACATGTCTAGTTATTGTAAATGAAGAGATAAATAATGAGCCTGTAATAGAAGCTTCTGATATAACTATAAATGTAGGAGATATATTTAATCCAATGAATAATGTATTTGCTAGTGATACAGAAGATGGTGATATAACAAATATTGTAGAAATAGAAGAAAATACTGTAGACACATCTAAAGCTGGTGTATATAAGGTTATATATAAAGTTTCAGATAGTAAAGGCTTAGTTGTTAAGAAGGAAATACAAGTAACTGTGTTAGGCAAAATCTTAGATAGTAATGAGTTAACGATAAATTCTCTAAGATCAAAAACTAGCAAGGTAACAGGAAAAGGCATTAAAGGGGCTACTGTAGAAGCGTATATTAATGGGATAAAAGTTGGAACTTCAACGGTAAACTCAAAAGGAGAATACTCAATAAAAATAGCAAAACAAAATCCAGGAACTATAATAGAAGTTAAAATGATAGTAAATAATGAATCTATATCTAATACTGTTATGGTAATAGATAAATTCAAGAAATTTAAAGTTAGTAGTATAAAAAGTTCTACAGTAACCATAACAGGTGTGGGAACAACAGGAGCTTTAGTAAACGCTTATGTTGGGGATGAATTAATTGGAAGTAGTATAGTAGACTCAAATGGAGACTATAAAATAAATATTGATAGTCAAAAACAAGGACAAAAAGTAAGGGTTGAAATGACTCTTTTAGGATATGAAACTGTAAGTAAAGAAATTAGTGTTAAGAAGTAGAGTAGTTAATATTATAAATTGGTAATAAATAAAATATAGATAAAATGGAAAAATAAATTTAAAAAGAGGAATAATATTCAATATTATTCCTCTTTTTTGATTTTAATAAAAAAATTACAAAAATAATAAGGTAATAAATAAGAAGAAAATAACTTACATTAAAAATTTATATATAAGAATATTAAAATAAATCCATTTTATAAATAAGGTATTAAATAATTAAGTTATAAAAAAATAGAAAATAGTATTAATATTGCCAAGTAAAATAATAGGTATTAAAATAATATTCGTAGTTTATAAAATGTTAACAAATTTGTGTAATAGTATTAAATTTAAACAAAAGATTAGGAGGAATATTATGGATTTTAAGTTATCTAAGGTTGAAGCTAATAAGCTTTTTTCTGAACTTAAAGAAGAATATATGATTTTTGCCCCAAAAGTTTTTAAAGGTGAGGGAAGATATAGTGATTTAGATAGTATAAGATATGGAGAAATAGATTCTTTTGATGAAATAGAATTTGAAAGGAAATCTCAATATTCAGCAAAAGAAGTGTTACTTCCAATAAATCATATAACAGAAGTTAAATATGATAATCAATCTATGAAAATAGCTAATGATGATAAAAAAAGATTAATAATACTTCGTTCATGTGATATTCATGCTATAAAAAGAATTGATAATAAATTTTTAAATGATAGTTATTATAAATCAAGACGTGAGAATGTTAAGTTCATGGTTATGGAATGTCCAAAGGCCTTTGATACATGTTTTTGTATAACTATGGGAACTAACGAAACAGAGGATTATTCATTAGGGATAAGAGTTTCAGAGGATGGAATTTTAATAAAAAATAAGGATAAAGATTTTAATAAATATTTTGATGAAAGCGTTAAAAAGTGTGAGTTTGATATAAGATTTGCAAAAGAAAATGAAACAAAGGTAAATATTCCAGATATGAAGGAATGGGATAGACAAACTTTATTAAAGGCTAAATCATTAGAATTATGGAATGAGTATAAGGGCAGATGCATAGGATGTGGAAGCTGTAATATGAGTTGTCCAACTTGTACATGTTTAACTACAAATGAAATTAAAAATGAAAATACAGGAGTAGTTGAAGTTAGAAGGATATGGAGTGGATGTCAGCTTGTTAAATCACCAGCTTTTAAAGATGGGAAAACACTTTCAGATATAGTTCCAAGTAGAATAAGACAAAGGGTTTTTGATAAATTCTATATGCCAAAACTTGAAACTTCAAAGGAACAAATTTGTGTTGGATGTGGTCGTTGTACAGATAATTGTCCAAGACTTATAAACTTTTCTACAACAGTAAATAAGTTTAGTGAAGAATTAAATAAGATATATGAAGAAGAAGGATTAGACATAAATAGATAAGAGGTGAAGAAAATGAATAAAGATATAAATATTGATGAATTACGTTCTAATTGTTACCGTCAATCAAAAATACCAGGAGAGTTTATGCTTCAATTAAGGGTTCCAGGTGCAGTAGTTACTACTGAATGTGTAGACATTGTTAAAGAAATTGCAGAAAAATATGGAGATAAGCACTTTCATATTGGACCAAGACAAACTCTTAATGTACCTAGAATAAAGTATGAAAATATAGACAAAGTTAATAAACTTGTAGATAAATACATAAGGTTAATTGAGTTTGAAGATTGTGGTATAGAAGAGTTAGAAAAAAATGAAGGTGGATATCCAGCTATAGGTGTAAGAAATGTAACTGCATGTATGGGGGGAGATAGTTGTGTAAAAGCAAATGTTAAAACAGCTGGCCTTGCTAAGAAGCTAGAAAAAATATTATATCCAAGTGAATATCATATAAAAGTAAATATAACAGGATGTCCAAATGACTGTATAAAAGCCTCTTTAAGTGATTTTGGAATATTTGGAGTTACTCTTCCACAATATGATTATGAAAGATGTGTTGTTTGTGGAGGATGCGTAAGAGCCTGTGAAAAACAATCAACAGGGGCTTTAAGAGAAGTAAATGGAAGAATTGAAATTAGTAGGGATGTTTGTATAGGCTGTGGAGCATGTACTGATGTATGTCCTACAAGAGCATTTAAAAGACATGAAAAAAGTTTATATAGAGTTGCAATTGGTGGTAGAACAAGTAAGAAAGATCCAAGGCTTGGAAAAATATTCTTAGATTATGTAGATGAAGAAACATTATTAGCTGTATTTGGAAACTGGGAAACTTTCTCAAGAGCAGTACTAGGTGATACACCTCTTTATCTTCACGGTGGTCATTTAATGGATAGAGCTGGATATAAAATGTTTAAAGAAATAATGTTAAAAGGTGTTACTTTAAATAAAGAAGCAAAAGTTGCTAAAACATTAAATTGGAATCCACAAGAATATAAGGCAAACATTAATTTAAAACATGTTTAAAAATTTTAAGTATTAATTTGGAGGGTGTTATGTTAGAAGTAACTATAAATAGAAAGAAAATAAGCGCTAACGAAAATGAAACAATATTAGAAGTTGCGAAAAAGAATAACATACTTATTTCTACATTATGTTATTTAAAAGAATGTGGACATGGTGATGTTTGTGGAGTGTGTCTAGTGGAAGTAGAAGGTGAAAAAGAGTTAGTTAGAGCATGTTCTACTAAAGTTAAGGATAAAATGGTTATAAGCACAACTAGTGAAAGAGTTCAAAAAGCTGTAAAGGAAAGAGTATCTGAACTTTTAGATGAACATAATTATGATTGTGGACACTGTAAAAGACTAGGTCATTGTGAGTTTTTTGACCTTGTAATAAAGGTTGGAGCTAAAAAGCACAAAAAGACAGATACTAGAGACTGTATAGATAGAAGAAGTAAATCCATAGTGTATGATAAATCAAAATGTTTAAGATGTGGAAGGTGTGTTGATGAGTGTAAAAAGATGGCTGGTACTGAAGCTATTAAATTTAAAGAAGTAAATGGAGAGTTAGTTGTAGGACCAGAAGGGTTAAAGTGTTTTGATGATACTAGCTGTTTATTATGTGGACAATGTGTATCAGTGTGCCCTGTTGAAGCTCTTTCAGAAAAATCTCATATGGAAAGAGTAAAGGATGCTTTAGCTGACGAAAATAAACATGTTTTAGTGGCTATGGCACCATCTGTTAGAACTGCATTAGGAGAATTATTTGGTGAAGAAATTGGTACAGATGTTACAGGAAAAGCTTATACAGCTTTAAGAAAACTTGGCTTTAATAAAATATTTGATACTAACTTTGGAGCTGATATGACTATTATGGAAGAAGGAACTGAACTTTTACATAGAATAAAAAATAATGGTCCATTCCCTATGTTTACATCATGTTGCCCAGGTTGGGTAAGACTTGTAGAAAATTATCACCCAGAACTTTTAGATAATATATCTTCAGCTAAGTCTCCAAATCAAATGTTTGGTGCTGCGTCTAAAACTTACTATCCAAGTATAGCAGGACTAGATCCTAAAGATGTATTTACAGTTTCAATAATGCCTTGTGTTGCTAAGAAATATGAGGTAGATAGGCCTGAGATGATAAATAGAGGAGAAAGAAATATTGATGCATCTTTAACTACTAGAGAACTTGCAAAACTTATAAAGGAAAGTAAAATAGATTTCAATAATCTTAAAGAAGGAGAAGTAGATCCTGCTATGGGTGAATATACTGGAGCTGGAGTGATTTTTGGAGCAACAGGAGGGGTTATGGAAGCTGCTTTAAGAACTGCCAAAGATTTAGCAGATGGAGTATCCTTAGAAAATGTTGATTATAAAGATGTTAGGGGTTTAGAAGGTATAAAGGAAGCCACTGTTGAACTTGGTGGAAAAGAATATAACATAGCTGTAATAAATGGAGCTGCAAACTTCTTTAAATTTGTAAATGAAGGGATAATGGATTCTAAGACCTATCATTTTGTAGAAGTAATGGCTTGTGTTGGTGGATGTATAAATGGTGGTGGACAACCTCAGGTATACTCAAGTGTAAGAGATGATATAAACTTTAGAAAATTAAGAGCATCAGTATTATATAATCAAGATGCAAATCTTTTACCTTATAGAAAATCACATAAAAATAAGCCACTTATGAAAATGTATGAAAGCTATATAGGAGAAGTTGGTGGAGAAACGGCTCATGAGCTTTTTCATGTTTCATATAAAAAGTAATTAGAAAATAGTAGTGTGTTAACAGTGTTTAAATTTAAATAGAAATAAAAAGTGTTAGGGATAAAGTTTCTCTAACACTTTTAGTTTAAGTGGGGTTATCAAGAGAAAAAGATAAAGAAATGATATATAATTTATTTTTAATTTATTCAATAATGTTATATAATTTAATTATATTTTAGTTTTAAACGTAATCATAAGTTAGTAATATAAAGATTAGAAAGTAGGTTTGTATTTTGGATGGTATAATCATAAGAAGAGATGGGGAAGAAAAATTTATAACTAAAGGGAGAATTAGACCCTTTCAATTAAAACTTGACCCATTTTTAAAAAGCTCCTTCGAAAAAAGAAAAATAGGAAAGAAAATGGTTAAATGTAAGGTTTATAAAAGTAGGATAAAATTCTTGAAAAATGAATACATAACAAATAAAAATGGTGACTACATAGAAATACCTAAAAACTATGGGGAAATGAAACCAACAATCTTTTCAGAGGCTTTGCTATACATGTATGTTCTAATATTTGTTGTTATAGTAAATATGGCATATAGTTTAGCAACTGGAAGTAAGGAAAATATAATAGTTGTTATAATAAGTATGGCAATTGGATTTCAACTTTTTGGTAGAATGAAAATTGAATACTATAAAGAGAAGAAATAAATTTTAATAAAATATTATATAATAGATTGTATATAAAGCTAGATAAAGGTTTTAAAATATACAATCTATTTGTGATTTTAAACTTTATTATTTTAAGAAAGGTAAAGAGATATGGATTTTTTTGAACTTGTAAATAAAAGACAAAGTGATAGGGGATACTTAGAAAGAGAAGTTGATAGGGAAATTATAAAGAAGATAATAGATAGCGCAAGACTTGCACCATCTGCCTGTAATTCTCAACCATGGACTTTTGTTGTGGCAGATGATAAAGAAACTTCACAAAGAATAGGAAAATGCCTTTACGACCCTTTAATTGGAATAAATAAATTCGCATTAACTGCGCCTGTTTTTATAGTAGTTGTTGCGGAAAAAAGAAATATAACATCAGGAATTGGTGGTATTGTTAAGGGTACAGATTTCACATCAATTGATATTGGAATTGCAACTGAGCATATATGTCTTGGGGCAGCACAGTTAGGTCTTGGAACATGTATCATGGGATGGTTTAAAGAAAAGGCTATAAAGGAAATTTTGAATATACCTAAAAATAGAGAGATAAAACTTGTTATATCTTTAGGATATGTAGCAAATGAAAAAATTAGAAAAAAGGTTAGAAAAGATATAGATGAAGTTTTAAAGTTTAACAGTTATTAATTTGTAAATATTTCATAGGCGAATGAAATATGATATAATATAAAGGAGTTATAAACTAAAGGATAAGGAGAAATTGTACATATGAAGTTATTAAATTTTATACAAAATAATGAAGTAAAATTAGGAATTGAACTTGAAAATGGAGTTTTAGATGTAAATAAATATAAAGACTTGATTAGTGATAAAACTCCTAGAACTATGGAAGAAGCAATAGAGTCTGGAAAAGAATCTTTAGAAAAACTTGTTAAAAACTTAGATGATAATGTGGAGCTTATAAAAATTCAGGATATAAAATATGCACCAGTTATAACAAATCCTGAAAAAATACTTTGCGTTGGTTTAAATTATAAAAGCCATAGAGAAGAAACAAAAACTACATTTAAAAAAGAAGATGATTATCCAGTATTATTTAGCAAATTTAAAAATGCATTAGCTGCAAATTTAGAAGATATACCTCTTATAGAAGAGGATGTAAAATATGATTACGAAGCTGAAATGGTTATTGTAATTGGAAAAGAAGGAAAGAACATAGAAAAGGAAAAAGTTTCAGATTACATATTTGGATATACTGTAGGAAATGATATATCAGCACGTACCCTTCAAAGAAGAAGTGGTCAATGGTTAATTGGAAAGTCTATAGATAAGTTTGCACCAGTTGGACCTGTAATTGTAACAGCAGATGTTATAAATGCTAGTAATTTAGATATAAAGTGTGAAGTAAATGGAAAGGTAGTTCAAGATTCAAATACTAAAAATCTTATATATGATATAGAAACTATTGTAAGTTATGCTTCTAAATTTATGACATTAAAACCTGGAGATATCATCTTTACAGGAACTCCTGGGGGAGTTATTTTAGGAATGCCAGAAGAAAAACAAGTTTGGTTAAAACCTGGGGATAAAATGAGCGTAACTATTGAAAATATAGGAACACTAATAAATACATTAAAATAGAATCTTTACTTTATATTTTATATAAAGTAGTAATGAAAAGTTTGGAAATTGATCTAAGTCTAATTTAATGAATTAAAAACTATATAAGAAATTACTATAAAAACACATGAAAATTATGTTTATATTTTCATGTGTTTTTTACTAGATAGATGAAAATTTAAGATTTGAATATAAAAATATTTTAATTTAGCTTAAAACTAAACAAAATTAAAGAAAATGTGCAAATAAAATATACATTTATTTTAAGTTTGTAACTATTGATACAGAACTTTAAGTCACATTAATATATCATAATAGATGTAGCAAGTAATAAAGTTAATTACTAAGTAATAAAAGATAGATATAACAGTATAAAAGGAGAGATTAAAGTATGAATGCAATAGAAATAATGAATGATGAACATAGAAATATTAGTCGTATGCTTAAAGTTGTAAGGGTATGTTGTTATAAAGTTTTAAAGGGTGAAGAGATAAACTACCATGATTTTTATAAAATAGTAGAGTTTATAGTTGAGTATGCAGATAAACATCATCATAAAAAAGAAGAAATTATACTTTTTAATAGAATGATAGAGAATTTAGGTGTAGTTTCACAAAAATTAGTTCAAAATGGAATGCTTGTAGAACACGATTTAGGAAGATTACATATTGCACAATTAAGAGAAGCATTAGAAAATGTTAAAAATGGAAATGAAGAAGGAAAGTTAGATATAATAGCAAATGCTATTTCCTATACACATCTTTTAGAAAGGCATATAGATAAGGAAGATAATGTAGTTTATAAATATGCAGAGAGGGAATTAGATAAAAGTATTTTGGAGTTAATAGATAAAGAGTGCATAGAATTTGAAGAGAAAGATAGGGATATAAAGGTAAAATATCTATCTTTATTAGAAGAACTAGAAAGAAAGTATAATGTGGAGGAATAAGTATGAATATTTTTAATGTTAGAAGTAGTGAAGTAAATAGAGAAATATTAACTGAAAATAATAGATTTAAAAGTATATATTTTAAATTTGATGAAGGTAAGGGCCTACCTAACCATAGTCATAATGGTTTTGCAACAATACAAGTTATTAGTGGAAAAGTTTCTATAGAATTTAAAAATGGTGAAAAGTTTGAATTAAGGGATGGAGATTTTTTACCTTTTGATGCAAGGATAGAGCATAACATAATAGCAAAAGAGTTAAGCAAAGTATTAGTAACAATAGAAAAAACACCAGTTATAAAAAAATTAAGCAAATAAGGAGTAAGTAGAGTATGATAAATAAAGATATGACAATAGGTGAAATTATACAAAACAATTCTAAAGCAGTAGAATTTTTAATGGGACTTGGTATGGGATGTTTAGGATGCCCATCAGCAAGAGTTGAATCATTAGAGCAAGCATGTAGCGTTCATGGATTAAATGTAGAGGATATATTAGATAAGTTAAATAATTTATAATATTTAACTTATAATTAAGTATTTAAATGAAAACTTCAAAAGAATTAGGGTTGAAATATAAATTAAAAAATCATAGTTTTAATGAGAATTAATATAAATGTTTTAATTAAGGCAGAGATGATACTATAGAATAGGCTCTATTACCAATTTCAAATTAGTAATAGAGCCTATTCTAATTTTTATCAACAGATACTATTTGCTATTTTTATTCCTAGGTTATTTGCTTTATTTAACATTTTTTCATTACTTTTAATGGAATTTCTTTTAAAGCATTTTGTGGCTACAATAGTTTTATAATGATTTAACCCCATACCTTTAAGGTGTTTTGATGTATATTTAAAATACCTCTTAAATAGAAATGGTAGTGGTGCTGCCTGGGTGTAAACCATAATTAATTTTTTCTCGCCAAATCTAGGTGTATGTTTAGCTTTATCTATTTCTGTAAGTGGATAAAATCTATCTAGTAGAAGTTTGGTTTGAGCTGATACTTGACATATATAAACGGGAGAGCCTATTATTACGTATTTGGCGTCCTTAATATCTTCATATATTTGAGACATATCATCTTTAAAAACACAAGTAGGAGTTTTTCTGCAATATAGACATCCTTGACACCCTTTAATATTCATATCATTTAAATAATATTTTTTTACATCTATATTTTTCATAATTGCTGATTTTAAAATTTCAGATACTAGTATATCTACATTTCCACCTTTTCTTGGACTACCAATAAAAGCTATAATTTTTGCCATAGTAACAAGCCTCCTAATCTATACTTTCTAAATTAGAGTATATTTTTAATAGATATGTTTCAAATTGAATTATTTCTTCTTTAGTAAACCCTTTGTAAAATGTATTGTCCATTTCAGTGACTATGTTATTAAAAACTTCAATACATTTGTTAGCTTTCTCTGTATTAGAAATCAAAATTATTCTTTTATCTAAAGGAGACACTTCTTTAGATATATATCCTTTACAATATAACCTATCTAACATACTAGTTAATGTTGATTTAGAAACTGAAAGTTCTTTACATAAGTCATTTATGGATAATGAATTATATTTACTTATAATAAACAATATCCTACCTTGAGCATGGTTTATATCTATAGATTTGTAATTATTTATAAATTTATTAAATATTCTTCCTAATGTAAAGTTTATTTTATTTATTAGAAAACCACCTTTGTTGTTCATTCTAATCTCCTTTTAATAAGTTATCTATAATAGTACTATATAGTACTATTTAAATTAAATCAATAAATATTTTAAATATAGATAGAAGTGTAACTAAAGTTACAGATTTATAGTTAAATATAACGTAAAATGTGCACATGAAGTGAATATTAAAAGTTCGGAGGAATAGGTAATTATGGAAAATAAGATGTTTTGTTTTCAATGTCAGGAAACAGCAGGATGTAGTGGATGTACTAAATTTGGAGTATGTGGTAAGTCGCCCGACTTAGCAAGAATGCAAGATTTATTAATATATACAACTAAAGGATTATCAGAGGTAACAACAAGACTTAGAAAAGAAGGAAAGAAAATAGATGGACAAGTTAACCATTTAGTAACTATAAATCTATTTACTACAATAACTAATGCTAACTTTGATGATGCTGTATTTTACACAAGAGTAAAGGAAACTTTAAAAACTAAAGAAGAGTTATTAAAGATTTTAAAGGATAAAAGTAATTTATCAAAGGCTGCATTATGGAGTGCAACTTCAAATTCACAAATAGATAATAAAGTTTCAATGCTTTCTAAAATAAAAAATGCTATATTAGGTAGCGGAGAAAAAGTAGATGTAGATAAGATATTAGATGAAAAATCTACAAGTGTTGGAGTTCTTACAACTAAAAATGAGGACATAAGAAGTTTAAGAGAGCTTATTATTTATGGATTAAAAGGACTATCTGCATATATGAAACATGCTAATGCATTAGGATATGATAGCGAAGATATAAATACATTTATGCAAAGTACTTTAGCTAAAACTTTAGATGATTCTTTAAGCATAGATAATCTTATAGCTTTAACTTTAGAAACTGGTAAAGTAGGTGTTGATGGTATGGCATTACTTGATTCAGCTAATACTGGAACTTATGGCCACCCAGAAATAACTAAAGTTAGTATAGGTGTAAGAAAAAATCCTGGAATACTTGTATCAGGACATGACTTAAAGGATTTAGAATTATTATTAAAACAAACTGAAGGTACAGGAGTAGATGTATACACTCACTCAGAAATGTTACCAGCTCACTATTACCCAGCATTTAAAAAGTATTCTCACTTTGTAGGAAACTATGGTAATGCTTGGTGGAAACAAAAAGAAGAGTTTGAAAGCTTTAATGGACCAATACTTATGACAACTAACTGTATAGTGCCTCCAAAAGATAGTTATAAAGATAGATTATATACTACTGGAGCTGCTGGATTTGTAGGAGTTACTCATATAAAAGGTGAGTCTGAAGATAATAAAGATTTTTCAGTAATTATTGAACAAGCTAAAAAGTGTAAAGCTCCAACTGAAATCGAAAATGGAGAAATAATTGGTGGATTTGCTCATAATCAAGTACTTGCATTAGCTGACAAGGTAGTTGAAGCTGTTAAAACTGGAGCTATAAAAAAATTCTTTGTTATGGCAGGATGTGATGGAAGAGCAAAGTCTAGAAATTACTATACTGATTTTGCAAAGGCTTTGCCAAAAGATACAGTAATATTAACAGCAGGATGCGCAAAGTATAAGTATAATAAATTGGACCTTGGTGATATAAATGGAATTCCAAGAGTATTAGATGCAGGACAATGTAATGATTCATACTCATTAGCCTTGATAGCATTAAAATTAAAAGAAGTATTTGAACTTAATGATATAAATGAGTTGCCAATAGCATTTAATATAGCATGGTATGAACAAAAAGCTGTTATAGTATTATTATCCCTATTATACTTAGGAGTTAAAAATATTCATTTAGGACCAACACTTCCAGCATTTCTTTCAAAAAATGTAACCAAAGTTCTTGTTGAGAATTTTGGAATTGGTGGAATTACAAATGTTGAAGATGATTTAAAGATGTTTTTAAAGTAAATAATAAATTAGCTAATAATTAATTAATAAGTTTTTAATTTTGAATGATCTAATATATACCTTTAGAAGGTATAGAAATAAGTATTTTATAAATGTTGTAAAACTTAAGATACTATATTAAAATATAATAAATAAGCCAATGATTTAACTTAAGTCATTGGCTTATTTTAAATTATAATTATTTTGATTTAGGAGGTAAAAATAAATTGAATAATAATTTTCTTTTTAAAGGGTTGGATAATGAAGAAATAGAAGAAATATTTCAACATATAAAATACTCAGAAATTAACTATGATAAGGGCCAAATACTATTTCAAGAAGGAGATATTTGTGAAAATATAGGTATAGTAGAAGAAGGAAATATTAAACTTGAAAGAATATATTCAAATGGCAAAGGTATAGTTTTAAATAAGCTATCAAAGGGAGATGTTTTTGGAGAGGCCTTAGTTATTTCAAGTACAGCTTTATACCCAGCTACTATTATCGCAAAAAGCAACTGTAAAATATTGTTTATAAATAGAAGAGAAATAATTAAGCTTTGTTCTAGTAATACAAAAATATTAGAAAACTTTATTACCCTTTTAAGCGATAAAGTAATTATGCTAAATAATAAAGTTAAAAGTACAACTCTTAAAAGTGTTAAACATAAAGTTGTAAACTACATATTAGATAGAAATGAAGGTTCAGATTCAAATGTAATTAAGTTAGAGGAGAGTAAAGAGGAGATAGCAGCTTACCTTGGAATACCTAGACCATCTTTGTCAAGGGAGTTAATAAATTTAAGAAATGAAAATATTATAGAATTTGATAGAAATAGTATAACTATACTAGAGTATGATAGCTTAGAAGATAAATTATTTGAGTAATAAACAAATAAAGCTATCAGTAGAAAGATACAGTAAAAAACCATTGATAAGTTATTTATCAATGGCTTTTTTGTTATTATATGATTTCTCTATAGTTAGTATCTGTTTCCCAACATTCAGCACCCTCTAAACCATGAATTTTAGAGGGATCAAATACTGGGTCCTTTATGCCTTGTTTCTTTTGAGAGGTGTAATCTTTTAAAGTAGCAAAGGCAAACTTACTTAAAAGAGCTATAGCTATTAAGTTTACAATTGCCATAAAGGCCATAAATACATCAGCTAATGTCCAAACAATTTCTACACTTGTAACAGAACCAAATAGAATCATTGCTATCACCAAAATTCTATATATGTTTAAGAATGTTTTATTTTCTTTTATAAATTCAATATTAGATTGTCCATAATAAAAGTTACCTACTATAGAACTAAAAGCAAATAAAAGAATACAAAATGCAATAAAATAAGTTCCAAATACTCCTAAGTGAGAGGCAAGGGCATTTTGTGTAAGTTCAATTCCAGTTAGGTTGCTATCTGCATAAGAACCTGATAAAAGAATTATAAATGCTGTACATGAGCATATTACTAAAGTGTCTGTAAATACTCCTAAGGTTTGTATTAATCCTTGTTTTGCAGGATGAGAAACATCTGCTGTGGCTGCGGCATTTGGGGCACTACCCATACCAGCCTCATTAGAAAATAGACCTCTTTTTACACCATATAAAATAGTTGCACCAAGACCACCTGCTGTTACTTGTTTAAATCCAAAAGCACTTTCAAAGATAAGTTTAAATATAGATGGAAGTTGAGAAAAATTAGTTACTATAACGAAAGCTGCTACTAGTATATATGCTGTTGCAAGTATTGGAACTATTATTTCAGAAACTTTAGCTATTCTTTTTACTCCGCCAAATATAACTAAAGATGTTAAGATAGCTATAACTATTCCAACAAATAATTTATTAAAACCAAAAGCATTATTAAAAGCTGCGGATATAGTATTTGATTGAACTGCATTAAATATAAGACCAAAGCAAATAGTTATAAGGATAGCAAAAATAATTCCAAGCCATCTCTTTTTTAGACCTTTTTCAATATAGTAAGCAGGACCGCCTCTAAAAGAATCACTATCTTTAACTTTGTAAATTTGAGCTAGAGTACTTTCTATAAAACTTGAAGCAGCACCAATTAATGCTATAAGCCACATCCAAAATACCGCACCAGGACCTCCAAGGGCTATTGCAATTGCAACTCCAGCAATATTACCAGTTCCAACTCTAGAAGCTGTACTTATACAAAAGGCTTGAAAAGAAGAAACCCCACCTTCTTTTTTATTTCCATTATCTCCTAAAAGTCTAAACATTTCTTTTATATATCTAAATTGAACAAATTTAGTCTTAAAAGAAAAGTAAATACCAACTATAAGTAAAAGTGCTATTAGCACATAAGTCCAAATAAAGTCGTTAACATTTGTAACTATACTAGTTAATAAATCCATCATAACCCCTCTCTTTCCTTATAATACAATTAAAGTAATAATTGACTTAATTATATGATAAAAAATTATAAAATGCAAGAAAAAATGCAAGGAATAAATTTAAAAATTTCATTGATATAGATAAAAATAAAAAAAAATATATATAAATAATGAATTTAGCAAATTTAATGTGAAAAAATATGAAAATAAGTTTAATGTGAAAAATGAATGAAATATTGTCAAAAATATTATTCATAATGAAATTTTTCCTTCAAAATAAATAAAAAGGATTTTCTATCTATTAAAATATGTTTTATAAAACAATACTTAAAAAAATATTAGTAATTTTTAAAGAAAATTACATTAATTGTGTTGAATTAGTGTATAATAGAATCGTTACTATATTTTTAAGGAGGAGATTTTATGTTTAAAATAATGCTTATAAAAGTTGGAGGCAGATCAGAAAATGCTCCAAAGGTTCAAGAAATATTAACAGAGTATGGAAATATAATAAACACAAGATTAGGTCTTCATCAAACCCATGATAATAAAAGTACAGGTCTTATAGTTTTAAGACTAGAGTTAGATGAAGAAAGTGCTATAAAAGAACTTTATGAAAAATTAGATGAATTACATAATGTTACTGTTACAGTTGTAGATATTTAAGAAAAGATTAAAGATTTATTTGTTTGACAAAAGAAAAAATATATGATAGTATAAGTCCAATTAAAACATACCTTTAAGTAGATCCAGAGAGATCAGTAAGGAAGTTATATAATTGAGATTATACCGTAAATTGATAAATTTAGAGGTTATAACGTCTTCCTTAAGGTAGGAAGACGTTTTTTTGTATAACTTTTCTTCTTTAAATTTAACACAGAGAGGTTAAAAAGGAGTGAACAATATGTTAAAAGGAAGACATTTAATAGATCCACAAGATTTTAAAGTAGAAGAACTAGAAGAAATTCTAGATTTAGCAAATAATATAATAGCAAATCCAAGTAAGTACCAAGATTTATGTATAGGTAAAATTTTGGCAACTCTTTTCTATGAGCCAAGCACAAGGACAAGACTTTCTTTTGAAGCTGCTATGCTAAGACTTGGAGGACAAGTAATTGGTTTTTCAGAACCAAATTCAAGTTCAGTTTCTAAAGGAGAAACTTTAAGCGATACAATTCAAATAGTAAGTGGTTATTCAGATATCATTGCAATAAGACATCCAAAGGAAGGTTCAGCAAAGGAAGCTTCAATGGCGTCTAGTATTCCAGTTATAAATGCAGGAGATGGTGGTCATCAACATCCAACTCAGACATTAACAGATCTTTTAACTATAAAAAATTTAAAAGGAAAGTTACATGGAAATACAATAGCGCTATGTGGTGACTTAAAGTTTGGTAGAACTGTTCATTCACTTATAAAGGCCCTTTCAAGATATGAAAATAATAGGTTTATTTTGATATCACCTAAAGAACTTAAATTACCAGATTATATAAAGAAAGATATTTTAGATAAAAATCATATAGAATATTTAGAGATAGAAAGCCTAGAAGAAGGTATAAGATATAGTGATATACTATATATGACAAGAATTCAAAAGGAAAGATTTGAAGATCAAGATGAGTATGAAAGACTTAAAGACGTTTATATACTAGATGAAGAAAAAATGAAATTAGCTAAAATGGATACAATAGTTATGCATCCACTTCCAAGAGTAAATGAAATTGATGTTAAAATAGATGGAGATAGTAGAGCATGTTATTTTAAACAAGCACGTTTTGGAATGTATGTGAGAATGGCATTAATTGCCAAACTTTTAGGAGGTAAGTAAAATGAATTTACTTATTAAAAATGCTAATGTAACAGATTTAAGTCATAATTTTTATGGAGATTTATACATAGAAAATGGTTTAATAAAAGAAATAGGGAAAGATTTGAAAAAAAATTGTGAAACAGTAGATGCTAAGGGGTTAACACTAATGCCTTCATTTATAGATACCCATGTTCACTTTAGAGATCCAGGTTTTACTCATAAAGAAGATATTGAAACAGGTTCAAAAGCAGCAGTTAGAGGCGGATATACAACAGTTGTTTTAATGCCAAACACAAAGCCTACTTGCAGTTCTTTAGAGGTATTTAATTATGTAATAGATAAAACTCGTGAGGTTGGACTTATTGATTCGTATCCTGTTATAACTATAACAAAAGATTTAAAGGGAAAAGATTTAAGTCATTTAGAAAGCTTTTTTGGAAATGAAGATGTTAAGGCAATTTCAGATGATGGACGTGGGGTTAATGATTCTAAGGTTATGTTAGAGGCTATGAATATAGCAAAGAAAAATAACTGGATTGTTATGTCCCATGCTGAAAGTGAAGAGTTTTCTAAAATAGATATGAGACTTGCTGAAAATATGATGACTTCAAGGGATATAGAACTTGCAAAATACACTGGGGCTAGACTTCATATGGCCCATGTAAGCACAATAGAAGCTATGAAATGTATAATAGAAGGAAAAAAATCTGGAGCTAATATTACTTGTGAAGTTACTCCACACCATATAGGATTAGATAGTACAAAGAGCAACTATAGAGTAAATCCTCCTATAAGGGAAAAGGAAGATGTAAGTTTTTTAATAGATGCTATAAAACTAGGCTATGTAGATTGTATAGGAACAGATCATGCGCCACATACTGATGAAGAAAAGGCTAAGGGTTCACCTGGAATGACAGGAATAGAACTAGCATTTCCAATATGCTATACAACACTAGTTAAAAATAATGGATTAAGTTTAAATAATTTAAGTAAAGTTATGAGTTATAATCCAGGAAAAATTTTAGGTTTAAACAAGGGAAAACTTGAAATAGGATTTAGTGGTGATTTAGTCTTAGTAGATTTAGATAAAAAGATAAAAATAGATAGAGAAAAATTAGTATCAAAGAGTAAAAACACACCATTTCATGGAGAAGAGTTTTATGGAGATGTAGTTTTAACTATAAAGAGCGGAAAAATAGTATATAAAGGTGAATTTTAGGAGGGTTATAAAGTGATAGCTGATAAATTATATGACAGAGTTAAAGAAAATGGAGTAGTTTGTGTAGGACTAGACACAAGTTTAGCTTATATACCAGAGGAGTTTAAATCTAAATTTACAAGTGAAGATGATATGCTTTTTAACTTTAATAAAGAGATAATAGATGCAACACTAGATGTTTCAGCATGTTTTAAAGTTCAAATAGCCTATTATGAAGCTTTAGGTCTTAAGGGTCTTAACGCATATAAAGAAACTTTAAAATATTTAAGAGAAAAAGACGCAGTTATAATTGCAGATATAAAAAGAGGAGATATAGCTGCAACAGCTTCAATGTATGCTAAAGCTCATTTTGAGGGAGATTTTGAAAGTGACTTTATAACTCTTAATCCATACATGGGAATGGATAGTATAGAACCTTACCTTCCATATGTTGAAAAAAATGATAAAGGACTATTTGTTTTAGTTAGAACTTCAAATAGTGGTGCTAAAGATATAGAATATGTGGAAACTAAAGATAGCAGTAGAGTTTACGAAGTAGTTGGTGAAAAAGTACATGAAATGGGAAAACAATTCTTAGGTAAAAACGGATATAGCTCAATTGGTGGAGTTATGGGATGTACTCACGTTGAAGAAGCAATAAAAATGAGAGAAAAATTAAATACAATGATGTTTTTAATACCAGGTTATGGTGCACAAGGTGGAACAGCATCAGATGTTGCTATGTATTTAAAAAATGGAAATGGTGGAGTTGTAAATTCATCAAGAAAAATTCTTTTAGCTCATAAAGCTATGGAAAACCCTAAGCATTTTGCTGAGTGTTCAAGAAAAGAAGCAATAGCTATGAGAGATTCTATAAGAGATGCAGTGTTAAAATTAAAATAACAAAGGATAAGGAGAGCTAAGGGATATGAATATGGATTACTTAAAGTCTGAAGTTAAAGAAAATGTAGAGATATGCGATGGAATTTATTCATTAAAAGTTACTCATGAAGCTATTGTTAAACCAGGACAATTCTACATGTTAAAACCAAAAAATGCTTTCTTAGGAAGACCAATTAGTGTATGTGAGGTTAATGGAAGTGAAGTTACATTTGTATATGCAGTAGTTGGAAAAGGAACAGAAGAGTTTAAAGCTTTAAAACAAGGAGATACTATAGAAATTATAGGGCCTCTTGGAAATGGTTTTGACTGTGGAAAAGATTATGGAAAAGTTGCCCTAGTTGGTGGTGGAATAGGTGTTGCACCTCTTGTTGAACTTTCTAAAATACTTAGAAAGAACAATAGTGATATAAAAATGGACTTCTATGGTGGATACAGAAATGATGTTTATTTACATGATATTTTAATAAAATATGTAGATGAGATAAAAATTTCTACAAACTCTGGAAAGTACGGTTATAAGGGGTTTGTAACAGATATTTTAGATCTTTCAAAATATGATACAGTTTTATGTTGCGGTCCTTCTGTAATGATGGGAAAAGTAGTTTCTATGTGCAAAGAACAAGGTGTAGATGTTTATGTATCTATGGAAAAACATATGGCTTGCGGCGTTGGTGCTTGTTTAGTTTGTACATGTAAAACAAAATCAGGAAACAAAAGAACTTGTAAAGATGGTCCAGTGTTTAATGGATTAGATGTAGTAGAGTTTTAGATTTGGAGGATAAAATATATGTTAAAGGTTGATATAAACGGCTTAGAGTTTAAAAATCCAGTTATTGCAGCTTCAGGTACTTTTGGGTTTGGAAGTGAGTATAATGAGTTTTATGATGTAGGAGCTTTAGGAGGAATAAGTTCAAAAGGCCTTACTCTCTTAGGGAAAGAAGGAAATAATGGACTTAGAATATTTGAAACTCCACAGGGAATAATGAATTCAGTAGGACTTCAAAATCCGGGAATAGACGCATTTATAAAAAATGAGCTTCCTAAGATGAAGGAGTTTGGCAATATAGTTATTGCAAATATTGGTGGAGCTACAATTGAAGATTATGAAGAATCCGTATCTAAAATAGATAAAACAGATGTAGATATGATAGAGCTTAACATATCATGTCCTAATGTAAAGTCAGGTGGAATGGCTTTTGGAATAAAAAGTGATGTAGCCTATGATGTGGTATCAAAGGTTAGAAAAGTTACAACAAAACCATTAATGGTAAAGTTATCACCAAATGCTGAAGATATAGTAGCTATGGCAGAGTCTTGTGTAAAAGCTGGAGCAGATTCAATATCTCTTATAAATACATTAAAAGCTATGGCAGTAGATATAAATGCTAAAAAACCTGTATTTAACAATGTAACAGCAGGACTTTCAGGTCCAGCTATAAAGCCTGTAGCCCTTAGAATGGTTTATGAAGTTGCAAAATCTGTTGATGTACCTGTAATTGGACTTGGGGGAATAATGACTTGGCAAGATGCCTTAGAGTTTTTAATGGTAGGTGCAACAGGTATTCAAATTGGAACAGTAAACTTTGTAAATCCTAGAGCAGGAATTGAAATCATAAGAGGTTTAGAAGAGTACTGTGAAAGAGAAGGACTAAAGAGTATAACTGAAATCATAGGTTGTATTAAATAAGATGTGTTTACACTTGTTTAAATAGATATATTAAAAATAGTAAAATATAAATATTAAAAGATATTTTGGAGGACGTAAAAATGGTTATAGAAACATTAAAAGAAGTTGGAGCATTACTAGAAGGACATTTTTTATTATCATCAGGAAGACATTCAAATAGATATTGTCAATGTGCAAAGTTATTACAACATCCAGATAAAGCTGCTAAAGTTTTAGAAGTTGTAGCAGATAAAATAAGAGAAAACAACATAGAATGTGATTTAGTTGTAGGACCTGCTATGGGAGGGGTTGTAGTTGCTTATGAACTTGGAAGACAACTTGGAAAACCAGCTATATTTACTGAAAGAGTAGATGGAGAAATGACTTTAAGAAGAGGTTTTGAAATAAACAAAGGCCAAAGAGTTATAATAACTGAAGATGTTGTAACTACAGGAAAGAGTTTTAAAGAAGCTGCTAAAGTTATAGAAGAACAAGGGGGAGTTGTTGTAGCAGTTATTTGTATAGTTGATAGAACATCAACAAAGGTTACAGATTTCCCAATGTTTAGTGCAGTAAAACTTGACATAGAAAGCTATGAACCAGAAAACTGTCCTTTATGTAAAGAAGGAAAAATACCTTATATAAAACCAGGTAGCAGAAATATAAAATAGTCTTTTAAAAAATAAATAGATAGTATATAAAAAAAGGTATAAACTTTTTAAATATTAAAAGTTTATACCTTTTTTATGTTAAAGATTTTAATTTAAAACACAATATATGAATAGATAACTAGATATAAAAATAATTGGAACTTGAAATTTAATATTTTTAAATATGTTTTTTATAGAAATACAAAAAATATAAATAGTAAACAGTTTTGAT
>JAUNBX010000003.1:38780-41464 GCA_030526875.1 Clostridium perfringens
GTTTCTATAGTTTTATTCTAAGCATAGAGTTAAAGATAAATAATAAATTAACAATATGCAGAATAATTAAGTATTAATTTCATCTAATATTTTTTGCAACATAAAAAAATAAAAATACACTTAAAATAAATTCCTTATTCTAAATATTCAGAAAATATAGTGAATTACACAGAAATTAATTATATAAAAATATGATATCTTTACAAAATTAGGATAATATGATAATATAAAAGTGAGAATGAAATTTTTTGTATTTCAATTATTTTGTTAAAAATATGACAAGATTTAAGCTCTATAATAGTTTAGGGGAGGATTTTTTAATGTTTAAACAATGGGAAGGCTTTAATTTAGGTAATTGGTCAGAAGGGATAGACGTAAGAAACTTTATACAAAAGAACTACACAGCTTATGAAGGGGATAAGAGTTTCTTAGTAGGGCCAACTGAAAAGACTGAAAGAGTTTTTGATAAGGTACAAGCTTTAATAGTTGAGGAGATAAAAAAAGGTATTATAGATGTTTCAACTGATAGAGTTTCAGGAATAGATAACTATGATGCAGGTTATATAGATAAAGACAACGAAATTATAGTAGGTCTTCAAACAGATGCACCTCTTAAAAGAATAGTAAATCCATTTGGTGGAATGAGAATGGTAGAAACATCTTTAAAAGAGTATGGATTTGAAATGAATGATGAAATAAGAAATCATTTCAATTCATATAGAAAAACTCATAATCAAGGTGTATTCCATGCTTATACTAAAGAAACAAGAGCTGCAAGATCCGCTGGTCTTTTAACAGGTCTTCCTGATGCTTACGGTAGAGGTAGAATAATAGGTGACTATAGAAGAATAGCACTTTATGGTATAGATTATTTAATAAATGAGAAACAAAAAGATTACAATAATATAGAAGCTACAACAGTTGAAGAAACTATAAAACTTAGAGAAGAAGTTAGCATGCAAATAGAAGCTTTAAAAGCTATAAAATCAATGGCAGGAAAATATGGATATGACATATCAAATCCAGCTACAAATGCTAATGAAGCAGTTCAATGGCTATATTTTGGATATTTAGCAGCTATAAAAGAAAATAATGGGGCTGCAATGTCCTTTGGTAGAACTTCTACTTTCTTAGATATATATATAGAAAGAGATTTAAGAAATGGAGTTTTAACAGAAGAAAAAGCTCAAGAGCTTATAGATCAATTAATAATGAAGTTAAGACTTGTAAGACATTTAAGAACTCCAGAATACAATGATTTATTTGCAGGAGATCCAACTTGGGTAACTGAATCAATTGGAGGTATGGGAGTAAATGGAAAACCATTAGTTACTAAAAACTCATTTAGATATCTTCAAACATTAGTAAACTTAAGCCCAGCACCAGAACCAAATCTTACAGTTTTATGGTCAGATAGACTACCAAAAGGATTTAAAGATTTCTGTTCTGAAATATCAATAAAAACTGATTCAATTCAATATGAAAATGATGAGATAATGAGACCTATGTATGGAGATGACTATGCAATAGCATGTTGTGTGTCTGCAATGCAAGTTGGAAAGCAAATGCAATTCTTTGGTGCTAGAACAAACCTTGCAAAGGCACTTCTTTATACAATTAATGGTGGTAGGGATGAAAAATCAGGTAAGGTTGTAATTGAAGGATTAAAACCAATAACTGACGAAGTTTTAGATTATAAATCATTAAAAGAAAACTACTATAAGGTTTTAGAATATGTTGCAAATCTTTATGTAGATACAATGAATGTAATACACTTTATGCATGATAAATATGCTTATGAAGCAGGTCAAATGGCTCTTCACGATACAAAGGTTGGAAGACTTATGGCATTTGGAATAGCTGGACTTTCAGTTGTAGCTGACTCATTAAGTGCTGTAAAATATGCTAAAGTTAAACCAGTTAGAAATGAAGAGGGTATAGCTGTTGACTTTGAAATAGAAGGAGATTTCCCTAAATACGGAAATGATGATGATAGAGTTGATGATATTGCTGTTGAAGTTGTTAAGAAGTTCTCTACAGAACTTAAGAAACATCCTTTATACAGAAATGCAAAACATACTTTATCAATATTAACTATAACTTCAAATGTTGTTTATGGTAAAAAGACAGGTTCAACTCCAGATGGAAGAAAAGCAGGAGAAGCTTTTGCACCAGGAGCTAACCCAATGCATGGAAGAGATAATAGTGGAGCACTAGCTAGCTTAAACTCTGTTGCTAAAATACCTTATGCTGAAGTTTGTGAAGATGGAGTATCTAACACATTCTCAATAGTTCCAGATGCTTTAGGAAAGAGCGAAGAAGAAAGAGTTTCTAATCTTTCAGCACTTTTAGATGGATACTTTAAACAAGGTGCACACCATTTAAATGTTAATGTATTTAATAGAGAAACTTTAATGGATGCTATGGAAAACCCTGAAAACTACCCAACTTTAACAATTAGAGTTTCAGGATATGCAGTTAACTTTACAAGACTTACTAGAAATCAACAATTAGAAGTTATAAGCAGAACATTCCATACTTCAAGATAATTTTGATTTAGATTGTAATAATAGATTGATATAAAATAGAAGGGCTGTGTTAAAAGCTTAAATGATATTTAAATTTATGATAAAGTAAGTTTAAAGATTGTTTAGGGGTTTATACAGCCCTTAACTTATAAAAGG
>JAUNBX010000003.1:41564-86347 GCA_030526875.1 Clostridium perfringens
TAAAGTAAGTTTAAAGATTGTTTAGGGGTTTATACAGCCCTTAACTTATAAAAGGAATTATTTTATAGACATATTGATTTTAAGTAAATTAATTTTAAAATCAATACTGTCTTAAGGGACAATTCTATTTAAAATCAACAGGTATTTAAAGAAGAATATATAGAAGTAAATTTTTTGTGACTAAAGGAGATAAAACATGATAAAAGGAAAAATTCATTCAATAGAAACTATGGGGCTTGTAGATGGACCAGGAATAAGATTTGTAGTATTTATGCAAGGATGCAACATAAGATGTGCATATTGCCATAATCCTGATACTTGGATTAAAGAGGGAGGACAAGAATACACCCCTTATGAACTTGTGGAAAAGATTAAAAAATATAAGCCATATTTTGAACCATCAGGTGGTGGAGTAACATTTTCAGGGGGAGAACCACTTCTTCAAGGAGAATTTTTAGTTGAAACATTAAAACTTTGCAAAGAAGCAGGGATTCATACAACTATAGATACAGCAGGAGTTGGGAATGGAAATTATGAAGAGATTTTAAAATATACAGATCTTGTATTATTTGATATAAAGCATATAGATGCTGAAAAATATGAGGATTTAGTTAAGCATTCTATAAATGAATCCTTAAAATTCTTAAAAGCTGTTCAAAAAGCTAATACAAAAATGTGGGTTCGCCATGTTATAGTTCCAGGAATTACAGATAGTAAAGAACATTTAATTAAGGTTAAAGAGTTTATAGATACGCTAAAAAATGTTGAAAAGATAGAACTTTTACCATACCATGTGTTAGGATGCAATAAGTATGATGTAATGGGTATAAAATATAGATTAGAGGGTCTAGAACCTATGGATAAGGAAAAATTAAAAGAAATGGAAAAAGAAATTTTTGGTTAAAAATATTTTATGCTTTGTTTTACAATATATTTTGGGGTGAAAAATGCAAAAGTGTATTAAGTGTAGAAAAAGATTTAATTATCTAGGTATACTATTTTCTATTTGGAATTTTAAGGGCTATGAGCCAGTAGAATGTGAAAGTTGTAAAGCAGTTATAAAATAGCTATTTTATCAAGGAATATAATTGTTTTTTTAATAGGAGCTCCGTTAATATTTAATAGGTTTTTCTTTAAAATCCCAGGTAATAATTTTAGTGTATATATAGTTTATTTAATTGTACTTATTCTTATAAGTCCTTTAATTGTGAGGTTTAAGAGAATTTAGAATGAGAATATGTATATTTAATGAGAGGATATATAAAAAAGGGTTTGCTTTAAGCAAACTCTTTTTTGTAAATAATTAATAAATAAAAAGTTAATTATTTATTAATTTAACAAATATAAATGTTTTCATATAGAATTTAAATAAATGATCAATTGACGGAAGTAAATTAGAAATATATAATAAATTAAAAATAAATGAGAGAAAAAAATAATGTTTTAATTATAAACAATAGAAAAAATTGATATTTTATTAAAATGTTAAATAATTTTAATTTCATATAAATACATAATTAAAACTGAATTTGAAAAACTAACTAAAGAAAAATAAAAGGAGGAATGGCTATTGAATTTGTTTAGAAAACAAAATGTTCATAAGGTAGTTTCAAAATCAAGAAATAGTAATAAAGTACGAACATTAGGTACTTTAGATTTAACACTTATGAGTATAGGGGCAGTTATAGGAACAGGTGTACTAGTTTTGCCTGGGGTAGTTGCAGCAACTACAGCAGGTCCAGGTGAGGTCTTATCATTTATAATAGCAGGAATTGCATCAATATTTATAGTTTTATGCTATTCCGAATTTTCATCATCAGTGCCAAGTGCAGGAGGTTCTTATACATATGTTTATGTAGCTTTAGGGGAGTTATTTGCATATATTGTAGGAATGGCTGTAATGTTTGGATATGTTTTAGCACTAGGAATTGTATCTAGTGGATGGGCATCATATTTAAATTCATTTTTACAGGTTTTTAATATAGTACTTCCAGATGTAATAAGTAAGATACCAAGCCAAGGTGGTGTTGTAAATTTACCAGCTATACTTGTGACTCTTTTCATAATATTTGTATTGTCTAGAGGAGGGAAAGAAAGCAAAACTTTCAATAATATAGTTGTAGTAACTAAGGTTTTAGTAATAATTTTATTTATAATTGTAGGTATTTTTTACATAAAACCAGAGAATTGGTCTCCTTTTTTACCCATGGGAATGACAGGAGTCATTAGTGGCGCATCTACTTTGTTTTTAGCTTATTCTGGATTTGATATTACAGCATCAGCAGCTGAAGAAACTAAAAATCCTCAGAAAACATTACCTATAGCTCTTATATTATCAATAGTTATTTGTATTGTAATTTACTGTTTAGTAAGTTTTGTTTTAACGGGTATGGTATCTTATAAAGAACTTGATCAAGGAGATGCTTTGGCATATGCTTTGATTAAAGTTGGACAAAATATTGTTTCAGGCTTTTTATCAGTTGGAGCAATACTTGGTATATTAGCTATAATTTTTGCAGTAGGTTTTGGGACATCTCGAATGTTTTCAAATATTGGAAAGGATAGACTTATACCTAAAGTTTTTGCAAAAGAGAATAAGGAAGGGGTACCAATGATATCTTTATGGACTATAGGTATAATAGGAGCATTGCTTGGAGGTTTTGTAAATTTAAATAGTTTAGCTAATGCATCTAGTATGGCGCTACTATTTGTATACCTTATGGTAGCATTATCAGTTTTAGTATTTAGAAAAACTAATCCAGGTTTTAAGAGAGCATTTAAGGTTCCTTTTGGTCCAGTTATACCTATAATCGCAATACTATGCTGTTTATTTCTAATGATAAATCTTTCTCTAATAACTTGGGTTTATTTTGGGATATTTATATTAATTGTTATAGTTTTTTATTTTGTTTATTCAAATAAAAATTCAAAATTAAATAATTAAAACCTAAGCAAAGAATAAAGGCTATCTTACTTTAGATTTAAGATGGCTTTTATTAGCTATATTTGTAACCTTTAAATTATAAAATAATTTTTAATTCTAGTAAAAATGAATGAAAAATAATATGAAAAATTCATTTATAAATTTAATTAAAAAGAAAACTATTTCAAATTATTAATTTAATAATTAAAACAGGTTTAAATAAAATAAAATTCAAAAAGGAAGAAATTTCTCCTTGAAATAAATGCAAGAATAATATAAAATTTATGCATAAGGACAACGTGATATGGATTTTAAAGATGAAATAAATACTATATTATCTATGTAAAAGCTAAGATTCATGCTAAAAATATTATTAAGACTTTTAGATATAAGGATAGTTATGAATAAATTTAAAATGAATAATTCATATGAATTATTTAAAAAGAAAATTATTCATAAACGTTGGACATTGGAGGTTGATTAAATGAGTTTAATAAGAAAACAAGACCCTCATATGTTTAGAGGAGAAAGGAAGAAAGAAAATAAGCATGGACTTGGAGTTGTTGATTTAACTCTTATGAGTATTGGGGCAGTCATAGGTACAGGAGTATTAGTTTTACCAGGAGTTGTAGCTGCAACAACAGCAGGACCAGCTGAGATTATATCATTTATAATAGCGGGTATAGCTTCTATATTTGTTGTTCTATGTTATGCTGAGTTTGGATCTTCAATTCATAGTGCAGGCGGATCCTATACATATATATATGTTGCACTAGGTGAAATTTTTGCCTATGTTTCTGGTCTTTCTGTGGTCTTTGGATATATTTTATCTTTAGGTCTGGCTGCTAGTGGATGGTCAGCTTATTTTCAAGGATTACTTGCAGATTTTAATATACACCTTCCAAGTTATCTTTCATTAGGTATTGGAAGTGGTGGTTTCATAAATTTACCAGCAGTTTTAGTTACTATTTTTATAGTTTATATATTATCTTTAGGAACACAAGAGAGTAAAATGTTTAACAACATTGTAGTTTTAATAAAGATAAGTGTAGTTATAGTATTTATTGGTGTAGGATTTTTCTATGTTAACACTAACAATTGGGCTGTATTTATGCCTTTTGGTCTTACAGGAGTATTTAGTGGAGCATCAACTTTATTCTTAGCGTATACCGGGTTTGATATTACAGTTTCAGCAGCAGAAGAAAGTAAAAATCCTCAAAAAACTCTTCCAATAGCTTTAATATCATCTATAATTATATGTGCTATAATTTATATAATAGTATCTTTAATTGTAACAGGAATGGTTCCTTTTGGAGATCTTAATAAATCAGATGCTCTAGCTTATGCACTTCAATTTGTTGGACAACATTTAGCAGCAGGAATATTATCAGTTGGAGCAGTAATTGGTCTTTTATCTATAATATTTGCTAACAGTTTTGGAACATCTAGAATTCTTTCAGCACTTAGCAAAGATAGACTTATACCAGGTGCTTTAGAAAAGAAAAATTCTAAAAATGTACCTATAGTTTCTTTATGGGTTGTAGGTGGAATAGGAGCTATTTTAGGAGGATTTGCAAATCTTAATCAATTAGCAGACCTTTCAACTATATCACTTCTTTTAGTTTATTTATTAGTATCTGCATCTGTTATAGTTTTTAGAAAAACAAATCCAGATTTTAAGAGAGGTTTTAAGACTCCATTAGTACCTATTATACCTATTCTTTCAATATTATGTTGTGGATTTTTAATGGTTAGTTTATCATTAGCAGTATGGATTGAATTTGGAATATTTTTAGCTGTAATACTTATATTTTATTTTGCATACTCACGAAAAAAAGCTGGAGTCCATGTAAGAAAGCAAGAAAAGTTAAAAGTATCACGAAATACTAAAATAGTAAAAGAGATTAATTAATAATAAAGAGGTTGTATTGTACAGCCTCTTATTTTTTGTTCTAAACGACTAGTATCTTTAAATATAATAAGTAGAAGAATATTATATTTAATTATTTTGTAGATATTAATTATAATATTTTATAGGAATTTATATCATAGTGTTATAATAATATGGAAGGTTTATCTATTTAAATTAAAATATATAAAGTTATTTAGATAAATATAATTAAGCAAAGAAAGAAGGAGATATTATGAAAATATCAATAATTTATCACAGTGAAACTGGGAATACTAGTGATGTAGCAAGTTTAATAGAGGAAGGAATAAAATCTGTAGGAGATATAAAAACTAAAGCTATGAATTTAGAATCTATTGATAAAGATTTTGTTAATGAATCACAGGCTATAATATTTGGTTGTCCTACATATTATGCTACATATTCTTGGCAAATAAAAAAATGGTTTGATGAAACAGCATCAAAAGAGGGGATTAATCTTTCAGATAAGTTAGGCGGAATATTTGTAACAGAAAATCATATAGGTGGTGGAGCAGAAATGGCTGCTATTGGTCTTGCTGGTATGATGCTTGTTAAGGGCATGTTAGTATATTCAGCGGGAAGTTCTAAGGGACAACCTTATACTCACATAGGTGCAGTAACAGTTAAAAAAGGAGATGATTTTCAAAGAGATAGAGCAAAACTTTTTGGTGAGAGAATGGCTAACAAGGCTTTAGAAATTTTTAAATAACAGTGAAATAAAAAATAATATGCTATACTCTAGAAAGTTATTTAGGGTATAGCATATTATTTTTTATTGTAGCATCATGATCATCTATTACTTCATAACTTGTAAAATTATCACATATTAACACGAATAAAGGATATAACATAATAGATAAAATACATACAAATACAACCATTAATAAAAATGTGCTTATATCATTTATATTTAAAAATATTTCAATAATACAAATAGATGTAAAAAACGAAAGTCCAATACATAAAGAATTAAAAATTGATGAGGTTTTTTTATAAATTTTTTTACATTTTGAACATTTAATTCTTCCTGAATGTTGAATACTTGATTTTATTCGTTGAAGAAAACTAAATTTATTGTAACAATTTGGACATTTCAAGATTATTCTCCTTTTTTATAGCTACTATTAAAAATTAAAGTAAATCAAAAGATTCATAAACATTATATACCATTTAATATAAAAAATAAATATATTTTACAAATATACAATATTATTATGAAATTATAAAAATATTATATGAATAAGTAAACAAAACATAAAAAATAATTATAAAATTGATATAATACAAAAAAATGATATAATGTATATTATTGTAATAAATTTAGATTTTATAGGTGGGGAGAGAAAAATGTGTTAGAAGAAGGATTAAATATAAGAAGTGAAAATGTATTTTTGAGAAAGTTAAAGGAACTAATAATACCGAATCTTAGGTATAAAAGATTTATTAGAAATGAGTATGGTAAAGATCATCACGAAAATAGAAGTTATAAAAATATAAAAGAATTTTATAATATGAGAAAAAAAGATGAATATGCTATAGATGATGAAACATGGAATGATTTTGATATGGACAGTGTTTTGAAAAAGATGGATAAAACCTATAGTAGTTTAGGACAGTCAGTTTTATATTCTATTCTTAGAAATCCTGTTTTTGATGAAAATAAACTTAAAAATAGAGACAAAACAATTAAATTTTTTAAGAGTAATGAAAGGGTTAGAACTAATATACAATATAGATTTTTAATGTTAGGTAGAGATAAGAAAAATAGCTTTTTAGAAATGTTAAATTCAAAGCTTTTAGAAAATAAATTTAAATATTGTTTGTACACTTTTATGGGAAAGTTTTTACCTATAATGCTTCTTTTATTAACTATTTATAATAAGAATTTTGGACCATCATTAATGTTTTTAATGATGGCAAATCTTTATATATATGAAAAAGAAAAATATAAGATAAATTCTAATGGGATTTCTTATTTAAGGGATATTCTTGATACATCTAAAAAAATATCTCGCATTAAAGAAAAAAGATTAAAGAATTATACAGAAAAATTAAAGGAGAGTAATAAAAGATTAAAGGTTATTGATAATAAAACAAAGGTGATAAAATTTATAAATATGTGGGGAAGAACATTTGAATTCTTGTCCATACCTTTTTTATTAGAAGAAACAATGTATTATAAAATAGCACCTCTTTTAAGAGAAAATAAAGAAAATATTTTAAGTCTTTATGAAACATTAGGAGAAATAGAAGCCCTTATTGCAATTTCCAGTTTTAAAACAAATTTAGATAAAAATTATACAACACCAATTTTTACTGAGGATTTATCCTTAGAAATAACAGAAGGTTCTCATATACTCTTAAAAAATGGAGTTTCAAATTCTATAAATATTAATAGTAAGGGAATAATTTTAACTGGTACAAATATGTCTGGAAAATCAACATTTTTAAGAATGGTAGGAATAAATATTATTTTAGCCCAAAGTCTGTACTTTGTTTTAGCAAAAGAATATAAGGCACCTTTTTTAAATGTAGTGTCTTCAATAGCGCCAAATGATGATTTGGAAAGTGGGAAAAGTTTTTATTTAGCAGAGGCTAAATCTCTTTTAAGAGTAATAAATGCCTTAGATAAAAATATTCCTGTATTTTGTCCTATAGACGAAATATTTAGAGGAACAAATCCTGTAGAGAGAATTGCAGCATCAGGAGAAATATTAAGATATATAAATAAAAGAAATAGTATTTCTATAGTTTCAACTCATGATAGAGAACTTGTAGAAATATTAAAGGAGAATTTTGAGTTTTATCATTTTAGTGAATCAGTTAAAGATAATAAATTAAGTTTTGACTATAAAATAAAAAAAGGAGTTTCTCACACAAGAAATGCTATAAAGCTACTAGAGGTTATAGGGTATAATAAAGAGATAGTAGAAAACTCCTATGTTAGGGCAAAAGAGATAGATGAAAAGATAGGCATTATAAATATTGTTAAGGGGAGTATATAATGAAAAGAAGAACTGTAATTGCAATAATAGTTATTACTATAGGTACTACTATTGGTGGGGGTATGTTATTTATTACTAACAAAACAAATGCTATAAGTAAGAATGAAGAGGTAAGTAACTTAGATAAGGATAGTGAAGAAAATAACAAAGATTTAGATGATAAGAGTGAGAAAATAGAAGATAATAAAAGTAGTAGTGATGAATTTATAGATATAGAAGAAAACAAGGAACAGACCTTATTAGAAGGATACGAAATATTTTATAAGGTAGAGGATTTTTTTCAAGAGAGAAACTATGAAGAGGCTTCAAGATTATATAATACTATAACAAATGAGGAGGCATTAGCTAAAATAGACTTTTTTAAAGAAGAGTTAGATTATTATATGGGACTTTATGATTATATAAATAGAGCTAAGGAACTTTATGAATCAGGAAGCTATGAATTAGCAAGGGTAGTTTTATATAATGTTACAGGAAGTAATCCATCTAATAAACAGATAGAATTAACAAATGATTTATTAAGTAAAATAGAAAACAAAATAGCTGAAAGAGGAGAAAAAGAGTTTACCTTTGATCTTGCAGTTGAATATTTAAAATTATGGTTTAATTATGATGAAAATAATATATATGAGGATGCACCTGTAGAGATTTTAGATGATGGGTCAAAGAGGTATTTAATACTAGTGAAGGATAAGAGATATCCAGAAAATGATGGATACTACTACTCTGTTGGTGAAGATGGAAGAGTTACTGGAGATTAATAAAATATAAAAGTTTAATAAAAACACTTCTTTTGCTAAAACTATTATTAGTTTTTTTAAAAGGAGTGTTTTTTATGAAGAAATATTTGAAAGAATTTAAAGCAGGAAAAATAGAAGTATCTCTTATGGTAAATAAAATTTTAAATAGAGATGGAAATATGACAGCTTATTTAGGAGACAAATCAGGTGATGTTAGAAGTGTTTTTAAAACTGAAGGTATCGATATAAATGTTGGAGATATTTTATCTACTAAAGGAACTTTAGCTGATACTTACAAAATAGATAGTATAAAAAAGATTAAAGCTATAGAACTTAGGGATTATTTACCCTCTGTTGAGACTTCTTTAGATAGTATTTTAGAAGAATTAAATAAAATATCTGAGGAGGAATTTAAAAGTGAGGAAGCTAAGGCGTTAAATGATTATTTTTTTAAAGATGAAGAGTTTATGTCCATGTTTAAAGATGCTATAGGGGGGGTATACCAACATCATAACTATTTAGGAGGCCTTGCTGAGCATACTTTAGGGGTTACATATTTAACTAAGGTTTTATGCGATAGATATCATACAAGATATAGAGAGATTGCAATTTTAGGTGCAAAACTTCATGATATTGGAAAGGTATATGAAATGGACTATAATGGGCCTTTTAAATATAGTTTAAGAGGAGATTTAGAAGGGCATATAGTAATTGGAATTACCATGCTTGAAGAGGCCTTTAAGGAAAATCCTAATATTTATACTGAAGACTTTAAACAAAGAATAAAAGCAATAATAGTTCAACATCATGGAAAAGTTGAATTTGGTTCTCCAAAATCTCCAAATACTCAAGAATCTTATATAGTTCATTATGCAGATTATGTAGATGCCACTTTAAATAAAATAAATATAGTAGGGAAAGACGTTGAAAAGGGTAAATGGAGTGATTATGAGAGAAGAATTGAAGGGAGATTATTCATGTAATAAAATAATAAACTATTAAAAATTTACTAAAAATTAATAAAGTATTTACTGAAGATTAATAAAATTTAGTTATACTATAATTGTAAACTATATAAAATAATAGTTTAAAAAGGATAAAATGGGGGAATTTTATTATGCAAAAGAAAATACTTAGAGTTTTAGTTAGCGCTTTTTGTTTAGTAAATTTAACGACAGTTTGTGCAAGTGGGGCTACAGTTCCAACAGAAATAATAGGAGGAAGTACTATTGAAGAGATAGATAGCAGTATACTAGAAGAGAATAATTTAAAATATAATATAGCCCAAAAAAGTGCAAGGGCCATAACAGCTACTAGTAAAATAAATTATATAGGAAATTTCAGACAAGAAAAAAATTATTCTTGTGGACCAGCTACTATTAGGAACTTAGCTCAAGGATATGTAAGCAAAAATGGAGGAACTGTTCCAAGTGAAGCAACTCTTATAAAAGAACTTGGAACAACTACATCTGGTACAGCTTTAGGCAGTACATTTGTAAATGTTTTAAATAAATATGTTCCAGGAAATAATTATACTCTTCAATTAGGAACAGGTTTTACTCAAGCTACTTGGGAAACTAAGCTTAGAAATATAATGCCCTATACAATAAATAAAGCGGGGAATTATGGGGTTGTAGTTAATTTATATCATGGAAGTCAATCAGCAGCTTATTGTGTAAATGATTTTTATGCAGGAAAAAGTGTAGCACATTATGTAGCAGCCTATGGATATTCAGATGGAAGAGTTTATATAAGTGATAGCAATAATTATATGACAGGAAGTAGACTATATGACACAGGGTATTATAGTCTAGCAAAAAGCTCCATATCTAGAGGAGTAATATGGTAAGAAAATTAATATTAATAGTTACAATAAGTTTAGGGGCAACTGGATTTGTAGGCTGCGGAATAAATGATATTAATTCATTAACGAATATAAATAGTATTAGCTCTCAAAGTGTTGTAAATGAAAATGTTACATTAGAAGATAGTGAGGTTAGAGATTTAGAGGAATCTGATTATAATTCTAAAGTTATATTGGAAGATATAGATACAAGGTATACTCTGAAGGATATAAATGATAAAAAAGTTCTTTATGATGAAGGGTATAAAAGCCTGTCTGTATATGATGAAGAAGCAGATACTGCAGAAAAGTTAATTACTGTTTTAGATGAAGAAAACTATATAAAGGAATTTGTTATTAATGAAAATTATATTGTTTGGATAGAAGGTGATGAAGAAGCTATAGTAGGGGAAGGATATAGCCCTATAGTGTGGCAAATTGTAGCTAAGGATTTTAAAAGTGGAGAAACTTTTATTGTAGATAAAACAAAATATGATAAAAATAACATTGCTTTAGAGGGAATAGAATATTATGAGCCAACAGACCTTTTTATATCAGATGATAATAAGGTAACCTTTAGAGGTGTTGATAAAAGAGAAACAGATAATAGAATAGTAACAACTGCTATGTTTTATGATTTAGAAAGTAAACAATTAAAAGAAGTTGCAAGAGCTGATAAAATAGGAAGTGAATCTATCTTCTTTCCAGTTTGTTATGGAGATATAGTGTGCTATGAAAAGGGAAGTAATTATCAAGAAACAGGAAGAAGTATTTATAAGGAAAATATTGCTTATATGCATAATATAAAAACTGGTGAAACAAAGATTATATCAGAAGATTATAACGTAAATAGCATTAATATGTATAAGAATACTATAGTTATGACAGCTCAATATAAGAATAATGAGATGGCAGATTCAATACTTTTATATGATATAAATGAAGATAGTTTAAGGGAACTTTTTTTTGCAAATAGTAAAATAGTTAATTATCTAAAAGATAAGGGAATAAAGGAATGTAAATTCTTTGGTATAGATATAGATGATAAATATTTATACCTTAGGATTCAAGGAGATTATAGTACAGTAATTTATAACTTAGAGAGTAATGAGTTTATTAGTATTCAAAATGATATTGATAAAACTATGAAAAATAATTTAGTAAAATCTTATAAGAGTAATTATAAGCAAATAAAAGTAGTAGTTGCAGGATATGATATAGACGATTCTATAATAGAATATAATCTTAAATAAAAAAGTAATACTACAATAAAAATAGTATAGCATCTAAAGGTGATATACTATTTTTATTACTAAAGACATTTATTAAATAAGTACATAATAAAATACAGAAACAAAGTGACAAAGACTTCCTATTATTATAAATACATGGAATATTTCATGGTAACCCAAGTGTTTAAATTTTAATATTTTAGGTTTCATTCCGTAAATTACTCCACCTATGGTATAAAATATCCCACCTAAAAGTAACCAAAAAAAGGCTTTAGAGCTTATTACGCTATATAAAGGGAAACTAAAAAGTGCAATCCATCCCATACCTATATAAAGGGCTGTTGAAAGCCATCTTGGACAGTTAAACCAAAGCATTTTAAATAAAACTCCTGCTATAGTTAATGTACCTATTATGCTAGTAAAAATTATTCTATCCTTTCCTTGTAAAAGAATTAAGTAAAAGGGCATATAGCTTCCACCAATTAAAATAAAAATCATTGAATGGTCAAGTCGTCTAAAAAAGGATATAATTTTAGGACTCCCAATAACTAGATGATAAATAGATGATGTTGAATATAATAAAACTAAACTTACACCAAAAATTGTAACTGATATTAAAGATAGTATAGGACTATTTAAAGTTATAGCTTTTATTAGCATAAGTACAAGTGCAATTAAAGATAAAAATGCTCCAAACATATGGGTTAGGCTATTTATTGGCTCTCTTAAATATTTTTTCATAACAATCCTCCAATTATATAATAATGGTATCATATAGATATCTTAAAAGCAATATATAGTTTTTAAAACTATATCATATTATATTAATAAAAAAGATTATATATGATGAACCTATTAAATTTTTATATATTTGTATTATTTACATAGAGTTATCTTATAAAAATTAAGTTTTATAGGAAAATATTGATTTTATAATAAATAAATAATAAGATATAATGAAAGTAGAACATAGTTTTTAAAACTATATGAAAAGGATGTTGATTTATGAAGAGTATAGAAGAATTAATAGAAGATGTTAAAGTAAATAAATTTATTACTTTAGAAGATATACCAAGTATAGATCTTTATATGGATCAAGTTATTCAACTTTTTGAAAATAAGTTAAGCTATTTAAAAAGAAATGATGAAGATAAAATATTAACTAAAACCATGATAAATAATTATTCTAAAGGTAAACTTTTTATGAATATAAAAAATAAAAAGTATAGTAAAAACCATATAATTTTAATAATACTTATATATGAACTTAAAGGTGTTATGTCTATACCAGATATAAAAACTGCATTTAGTGAGGTTGTTAAAACTTATGATGAAGAAAATGAAGAGAAGCTTGACTTAGAGGTGTTTTATAAAAAACATTTAGAAATGATAAACAAAAATGATTCTCTTATAAAAGAAGAAATTTTGTCTATAACTAAGGAACTTGGAAGTTTAGATTCAGAAGAGGAAAAGCTTCTTTTGTTAATTTATTTAGCAGCAAAAGCTAATATATATAAAAGGCTTTGCGAAAAGATTGTAGATGACTGGTTTAAGTAGTATTATGAAACATTAATCTATAAAAGTAAACATAAAAATTTAGCACAACCGATAAATAAATGTCATATATTGTATTAAGATGATTGTTTAGGAGGTTTGTGTTTTGGATAAAGATATTAACTTAGATGACTTTGTAAAATATCTAGAAAATGGATATGACCCATATCATATATGTAGTTATGACGTAGATGAAGAGTGTGATCAATGGGACCCACCAGAAGGCGGAAGAGGCAGAATAATAGTTAAAAGTGTTTTGTGTTGTGAAGATGGAGAGCCATTAGAAGATGTTGCAATAGAACTATATTTAATTAGTAATTGTAAAGCGCCAGGATTTAAGCTTATAGATTGTAAATATACAGATAAAGATGGAAAAGTTATTTTTAGATGCTTAGAAGTTGGTGAATGTTATGCAATTAGGGAAATAGTTCCTCATAACTGCCTAATTCCAAAGTATTATAGTGATTTTACAATAGAATTAACAAATAGTGATCCTGAGGGTTGCATAACAGTTATAAATTTACCACCACGTCGTTGTAATAATGATAAATGTAGTTGTTAGAAAAATGTAAAAGTTTTAGAATATATAACCTTTAACACCTAGTTAGAGGCTATATATTTTTTTGTAAAGATATAAGTTAAAAGCTATAAATGAGTCTTATTTATATGTTATAATTACTAAAAATTATATTTTATATAAATAGGATTTATAGATGTATGCAATATAAGATATAACTAATATAAAATAGGATATAGTACAGGAGAGAAAATATATGAAGATTAGAATAAAGTATTTTGAAGATGCAGTAAAGCTACAAAAAATAACAAAGGGAAACTGGATAGATGTATATGCAAATAAAGATATATTTGTAAAAGTAGGAGAAAGAGCAATGGTTCCCTTGGGATTTGCATTAGAACTTCCAAGTGGATGGGAAGGTCATTTAGCACCTAGAAGTTCTACTTTTAAAACTTGGGGGATAATTCAAACAAATTCAGTAGGAGTAGTAGATGATACATATATAGGAGATAATGATCAGTGGCACATGCCAATATTTTGCCTTCAAGGAAAAAATAATAGAAATCTAGAAAATGGAGAAGAAATACAAGGAACATGGATTAAAAAAGGAGATAAAATAGGACAATTTAGAGTAATGGAAGTTATGCCAGATATTGAATTTGAAGAAGTTGAATCTTTTGGAAATGCTGATCGTGGAGGTTTTGGAAGCACAGGAGTAAAATAATTATATTTATAATAAATAATTTAATTTAGATATTTTAGGCTATGCTTTAAGTGATTTAAAGTATAGCCTTTATATATTAAAAAAACATATAATTAATTTTCAAGTTTATCAATAATTGAAAATATACACTGCGTATTAGTATTTATTTTTAATTGGTATAGATATTTTTATTATATAGTCATTAATATTAGGTGTAACAAATTCATCAATTAAAACTTGTTCATAGGAACACCCTGAAATAAGTAAATTATTTTTAGTTAAAAAATTAAATATTTTCTCATAAAGTAAGGGAGTTTTATCATAATACCCTTTAGAATACCCTACAACATATAAACTCTTTGGTTTAACTACAATTTCTTTATTTGAGGGATTTTTATTTACTTTGGTAAAATACCTATCATATTTAGTGAAATTACCTTTTTCTAAATTTTCCTTTGAAACTGTGATACCTACAGGATAACCTATATCTAAATTATTATAAGAGCAATAAGTTAGATGAGATATATATTCTTTAATATCAAAATGGTCCTCATCAGTATTTAGTTTTTTACTAAAAATTAAGTGATCTTCCTCTTGAAGCTCTACATGAATATTATTATTAAAATTTTCACCTTCATTTATAATACTAATTTTATTTAATAAACTTTCTTTTTTTAATTGTAATTTTATTATTTCCTTTTCTAATTCATTAACCTCAAAATCTAAAATATTAAGTATATTTTTAGGATTTCTTTTATTTATAAATTTTTTAATTTCCTTAAGGCTCATACCAATATCTTTTAGCGTATATATTGCACCTAGTAATTCTATTTGATTATTTGAATAAAGTCTATATCCATTAGACAATACCTTTTCAGGTTTAAATAGATTTATTTCATCATAATAAAAAAGGGTTTTTTTACTTACATCACATAATTTTGCAAATTCTCCTGTGGAGAAGTAAATTTTCTTAATTTTAGACATCTTAATCTCCTTGCTTGACTATAACCTTAGAGGATACTTTAGTATATATTATACATGAATTTAATAATTTACAAAGGGGAGTTTTATGAAAAATTTATTTGATAAGGAAATTACATTTTTTTCTCTTATAAGATTTACTTTGCCAACTGTTATAATGATGGTATTTTTATCTTTATATACAATTATAGATGGCATATTTATATCAAGATTTGTAGGAGCTAGTGCCTTATCTTCTACAAATATAGTTTTTCCCGTAATGAGTTTACTTTTTGCCATAGGAATTATGTTTGCAACAGGAGGAAGTGCTATTGTAGGTAAAACTATGGGAGAGGGAGATATTGAAAAGGCCAAAGAACAATTTACATTTATTACTATATGTGCTTTGGTTTTAGGTTCTATTGTTGGGGGGATATGTATTTTATTTATAAAACCTATTATTTTAGCTTTAGGAGCCACTGAGGGTCTTTATAATAACTGCTATAATTATTTATCTATAATGCTTATATTTACTCCGTTTAATATTTTAAAGATGTATTTTGATTATTTTTTAGTAACAGCTGGAAATGCTAAATTAGGTCTTATAACTGCTATAATTGGAGGAGTGCTAAATATAGTTTTAGATTATATATTCATAGTTTTATTAAGGATGGGGGTATCTGGAGCAGCCCTTGGCACATGTATTGGATATACAATTCCATCTCTTATAGGACTAAGTTATTTCTTTAAGAAAAATAATTTACTTTATTTTGTTAAGCCTAAATTTAACTTTAATCTTATAAAGGAGAGCTGCTTAAATGGTGCGTCAGAAATGGTAACTCAATTATCCTCTGCTGTAACAACATTTGTATACAATATAGTTATGATTAAACTTTTAGGACCAGATGGAGTTGCATCTATAACTATTATACTATATGTGCAGTTTTTATTGGTTTCTGTGTACTTAGGTTTTACATCAGGAGTGGCACCTTGGATAAGTTATAATTATGGAAAGAAAAATGAAATTCAATTAAAGAAAGTGGTAAAATATGGTTATTTGTACATTTTAATATTCTCACTTACTTCTTTTATTATATCTAAGACTATGGCAACTACTTTAATAGGAGCCTTTGCAGTTAGAGGAAGCAGTGTTTTTTATATAGCTTTAAATGGTTTTAATATTTTTTCAATTAGCTTTTTATTAGGTGGATTAAATATATTTACTATAGGTATGTTTACTGCATTTTCAAATGGAAAGATATCTGGGGCAATGTCACTTATGAGAACTCTTATATTATTTTTAATTGGAATTACCCTATTGCCAAGTTTTTTTGGAGTAAATGGAGTTTGGCTTGTTGTACCTTTTTCAGAAATATTAACTTTAATTTTAGGGGTGGTTTTTGTATATAGATTTAGACATAAATACATGTATGGAAATATTTTATTAAAATCTTATAGTTAAACTGAATATGAATTTTGCAATATAAGGGGAGAAATAATGAAAAAATTTGAATATAAAGTTGCGAAACTAAATGGGAGGATATGTTTTACTGAAGATAAAATTATATTAAATGCTGAAGAACAACTAAATAAATTAGGAAAAGAAGGATGGGAATTAGTTACCTTTAAAGGTGAGTTTGCTGTATTTAAGAAAGAACTGAAGGAATAGATAAAAGTATGTAGGCTACACTAAAGTATTATTTAGTATAGCCTTTTTATATTTTAGATATAAATTATTCTAAAGAAGATGATAATTCTTCCCATTCTTCATAAAGTAAGTCTAATTTGATTTGGGTATCTGATATTTCTTTATTAACTCTTACACTTTCATCAGGATTTGAATATATTTCTTCTTTACAAAGTTCTTCTTGAAGTTTATCTAAAGATTCCTCTACTAGAGAAATTTCTTTTTCTATTGTTCTAAGTTTTAAAGCTTTTTGTTTAGCTTCTTTTTCAAGTTCTCTTTTTTTCTTTTTTTCGTCCTTTATTTGAGTTTTAGTCTTTCCAGGAGTACTTTCCTCAATACCCTCATATCTATTAGGATTTTTCTTTTTATCAGAGTAATAACTATAATTTCCAAGATATATTTTAAGCTCATCTTGTTTAAGTTCCCAAATTTTATCTATAACCTTATTTAGAAAATATCTATCATGGGATATTACAATTAAGGTTCCATTATAACTTAATATAGCTTTTTCTAAAGCTTCTCTAGACATAATATCTAAATGGTTTGTAGGTTCATCTAGAAGAAGTAAATTTGATTTAGATAACATAAGTTTTAATAGATTTATTCTACATTTTTCTCCACCACTTAGAAGAGATATTTTTTTAAAAACATCATCTCCTGTAAAAAGAAAAGATGCAAGAGCTGTTCTTATTTGGGTTGTAGTTAATTTAGGAAAGTCATCCCAAACTTCATCAATTATAGTTTTATCTAAATTAAGATTAGATTGTTCTTGGTCATAGTATCCTACAAAAACATTTTTGCCTAAAGTAATAGAGCCTGAATCTGATTTTATTTTATCTAGAATTATTTTAAAAAGAGTAGTTTTTCCACGACCATTTTCCCCAATAAGTGCAACCTTTTCTTCTCTTTTTAGATCAAAACCTATATCTTCAAATAGAAGTTTATCTCCATAACTTTTTGATAAATTTTCTCCATGTAATACATCATTACCACTTGTTATTTGAGTTTCAAATTTTATTTTTGAAGCTTCTTTTTGAGTTTCAGGAGCTTCTATTCTTTCCATTTTAGATAATGCTTTTTCACGACTTTCAGCAGCTTTTATACTTTTTTCTCTATTAAAAGAACGAAACTTTTCTATGATTTCCTCTTGTCTTTTAATTTCAGCCTGTTGAAGGACATAGGCTTTTTGTTTAGCCTCTAAATCTTTTTCGCGAAGTTCTAAAAATTTAGTATAACTTGCATTATAACAGCTTATTTTCCCACCTATAAGTTCAAAAGTATTGTTAGTTACAGCATCTAAGAAGAATCTATCATGGGAAATTACAAGTACTGTTCCTTTATAAGATTTTAAATATTCTTCAAGCCATTCAATGGCATCTAAGTCTAAGTGGTTAGTAGGTTCATCTAAGAGTAAGATATCAGGTTTTGTTAAAAGAAGTTTACAAAGTGCAACTCTTGTTTTTTGACCACCACTTAAGTTTTTAATTACTTTGTCAAAGTCATTTTCTAAAAATCCAAGTCCTTTTAAAATCCTAGATATTTCACCTCTAAAGGTATAACCACCTCTATTTTCATAAAGCTCATTGTTTAGAGTATAATCCCTAATAAGTTTATTGTGGTATTCTTCTTTAGATGCGTCATAAGGTTCATTCATTTTAATTTCTAAATCATGAAGTTTAATTTCTAAGTTTACAAGGGATGAAAATACTTTTAACATTTCATCATATATTGTGATTTCGTTAGCTAAAGAAAGATTTTGAGATAAATAACCTAAATTTTTGCTTTTGTCTATAAAAAGTTCTCCAGAGTCACTATCTAAAGTTTTAGTTAAAATTTTAAAAAGAGTAGATTTACCTTGACCATTTGGTCCAATAAGACCCACCTTATCCCCTTCGTTTATATTAAATGTAATATCCTTTAATATTTCATCTATACCAAAGCTTTTCTTTATATTTCTACAGCTTAAAACTATCATTACAAAACTCCTATTCTATTTCTACAAATTGTATGTTTTTCATATTATAATTTTCTACGGTTTTTCATATTATAATTATACTAGGAAAGATATATTTGAGCAATTTTAATAGGTTTAATAAACACAGTAGAACACTATAAATAAATTGTGAATATAATAATATATATTTGGAGGTAGTTTTATGGAAATTTTAGAAGATTACAGAGAATATATGTATAATGTTGATAGTGAAATAACTATAAAAAACAATAAGAAAGTTATTCCTATTAATTTTGACAATGGAGCAACTACCCCTCCTTTAAAAGAAGTTTGTGAAAATGTTAAAAAATTTATGTCAGCCTATGGGTCTATAGGAAGAGGTGCAGGAGAATATTCTAAGAATTGTACTAAATTTTATGAGGATTCAAGGGAAGGGGTAAAGGAGTTTTTTAATTTAAAAGATGTAAGTGATGACTATGCAGTAATATATGTTAAAAATACTACTGAAGGATTAAACTTTTTGGCTAATATACTAATTAAAGATAAAAAAGATAAGGTTTTATCAACTAGAATGGAACATCATGCAAATGATCTTCCATGGCGATTTACATCAGATATTAAATACGTTGAAGTAGATTCCTTAGGAAAAGTAAATTTAGATGATATAGAATCTAATTTTATAGCTGAAAAAGGTAGTATAAAATATTTAACTATAACAGGGGCATCAAATGTTACAGGATATTTAAATCCTATAAATGAAATTGCAAAAATAGCTCATAAATATGGAGCTAAAATAATAGTAGATGGGGCGCAGTTAGTTGGGCATAAAAAAATAAATATGAAAGGTACAGGGAAGAACGACAATATAGACTTTCTAGTTTTTTCTGGTCACAAAATATATGCACCCTTTGGCAGTGGAGTTATTGTAGGGTTAAAAGAAGAATTGGAAAACAAAAGCCCTCTTTTAAAAGGTGGAGGAATTGTAGATACTGTTTTAGATGATAAGGTATATTGGGAGGATGTACCTATGAGATTTGAAGCGGGATCACCAAATTTTTTAGGTGTAGTTGCACTTAAAACTTCATTAGATGTTTTAGCAAAAATAGGAATGGATAATATAGAAAAGCATGAAAATTGTTTAAGAGATTATCTTATGGAAGGTTTAAAAAATATACCAAGTGTTAAAATTTATGGGGATATAAATGATAAAGATAAAATAGGTGTTGTAAGTTTTAATGTTAAGGGAATCTGTCATGAAAGTATAGCTGAAAGTCTTTCAGATAATAGAGGAATTTTTGTGAGATCAGGTTGCTTTTGTGCACATCCTTATGCAATAAGATTATTAGGCTTAATTGAAAGTAAACCTTGCGAATATCTTATGTATTCAGACAAAGTAAGACCAGGAATGGTAAGGCTTAGTTTAGGGTTATACAATAATATTTATGAGGTAGATGAATTCTTAAATACTTTAGAAGATATTATAATTAAATAAAAGAGTTCCCACAAAAAAAGTTTGTGGGAACACTTAATTTAAAATTAAATAACAAAACTATGATAAATTGGTAAGTTATTTTCATTATTTAACTCATGATCGAGGTCTATAAGAGGTCTTAAATAATTTAAACCGTCTTCTGTTATATTATTTCCATGCTCATTTATCCACTCTTTAGGGAAATATTTAACATTATTTGCTACTTTGTTAGCTTCCACTAAGAATGAAGAGCTTTTATAAGGAGTATTGCTTTCTCTTTTTATAGCAACCATAAAACCAGAAGAGTTTTTATCTTTTGAGTATTTTAAAGCATCAAATCCAACCATAACAGCTTCATCTAAATCAATAGAAGATGCACAGTGCATTGAACATCTTTGAGAAACTCCAAGTTCTAGTGCTTTAACTCTTTTTGTTATTCCAGCGTTAATAATTAACTCTTTAAGATATTGGCCAACTCCACCTAATTGTGAGTGTCCAAAATTATCGTGGGATTGAGAGGCAACAGATGTTACAAAGTTTCCATTTTCATCTCTTAATCCTTCAGAAGCTACTATATAAACATGATTATTTTTTTTAAATAACTCTCTTGTATCATTTAAAAATTCGCTTACTGAAAAAGCCACTTCAGGAAGATAAACTAAGTCTGCGCATTGATTTTTATTAACTGAGGCAAGTGCACCAGATGCTGCAAGCCATCCTGTATCTCTTCCCATGGTTTCTACTATAAATATGCCATTTTCAGTGTATACCTTAGAGTCTAAATATGTTTCTAAAGTTGATGTTGCAATGAATTTTGCAGCACTACCAAACCCCGGTGTGTGATCTGTATACATTAAATCATTGTCAATAGTTTTAGGTATACCAATAAATGTTATATCTATATTCTTTTCTTTTGCAAAGCTATTAAGTTTAGATATAGTATCCATTGAGTCATTTCCGCCAACGTAGAAAAATGCCTTTATATTTAAAGAATTTAATATTTCAAATAAGTTTTCATATTCCTTAGAGTCTACTTTGTAGTCTTTAAGTTTATATCTACATGAACCAAGACCTGATGATGGAGATTTCCTAAAAATCTCTAATCTTTCCTCATCCATTTCAGAAAGATTTATTATCTTTTTATTCAAAATACCTTCAATTCCATTTAATCCAGCAAAAACATTATCATATACTTTAAGTTCATTGTTAGCTTTTACTAAACCGTAAACACTAGAGTTAATAACAGAAGTTGGACCACCAGATTGTGCTATAATACAATTCATTTAATATCGCTCCTTAATACTTAATATAAACTATATGTAATATACTATTTAATTAATAACATACTCTAATTAATAATATACAATAAAATAAGATAAAAATAAAGTGCATAAAAAGAAAAATATGAGTTATATTGAAATAATATTTTGAAAACATTTTTTTTATAAATTTAATAATATTAACATAATCTTAGCATAAGATAATAGAGGAAACTTTTTACATAATTTATGTTTTAAAATACAACCTTAACTTAAAATAATATTTTTATAAGGTATAGAAACTAGGGGGAGTTTATATGACTTTAATTGAGGTCTGTTTAATAGGGGTAGCATTAGCCTTAGATGCTTTTGCCTTATCACTTTGCATAGGTGTTAAACCTAATATATCAAAGAAAGGGAAGATATGTTTCAAACTATCTTTTGCAATTTTTCAAATTATTTTATCCTTAATTGGTGTATATTTTGGCATTATGTTTAAAAAATATGTAGCTACAATACCAAACGTTGTAGGGGGGATGGTTCTTGCATTTGTTGGTGTTATGATGATTAAAGAGGCCATGGAGAATAATGATAATAGTAAATGCATTTTAGATAATTTTTTTGTATATATAGTACTTGGGATTTCTGTAAATATAGATTCTGTCGTTGTAGGATTTACTGCCTTAAGCTATGAACATGCTAATAGAGCAATAATATTTAATTGTATTTTAGGAGGAATTATTAATTATACTTTAACATCTGTGGCTTTTTTGCTTGGAAAGGGAATCAATAAAATAAATAATTCTCAAAAATATACAGGATATTTAGGAGGAATAATATTAATACTTTTAGCTTTAAAAATAATGTTTAGTTAAAATTAAATATAAAAAATAAGGGATGTATCAAATTAAAACTAATTAAATGATACAAGCCCTAAATATATAATATAAATCTAAAGTTGTTTTCTGTTTATTATAAGAGATATAATAAGAATAAAAACAGCAGTTAAAGCAATGGTACCACCTGGTGCAGAATCTATAATATAGGATAAAATAAGTCCAAGTAAAACATCAAATATTCCAATAATCATAGAAAGAAAAAGAGTTACTTTAAAATTCTTCTTAAACTGAAGGGAAGTGGCAACAGGAATAACTATAATAGATGATATAACAAGTATGCCCATAATTCTTATGGAAACAGATATGGTTGCACCAACCATGACAGTGAATATATAGTTTATAAGTTTTACATTTATACCAGATACTTTAGCTCCATCTTCATCAAAAGTTGTGTAGAGTAACTTGTTATATAAAAGAATAATTCCTATAAAACATATAATTGAAATAATACTTATTATAAATAAATCTTCTTTAGATACTGTAAGTATACTTCCAAAAAGATAGGAACTTACCTTTGTTGAAGCTTTACCTGTACTTATTAAAACAATAGCAAGACCTAAACTAAAGGTTAGAACAATTGACATAACAAGTTCTGCATATCTTTTATAGTAACTTCTAAGAAATTCTATAATAAGAGCACAAATAGATGTAAATAAAAAAGATGTTATAAGAGGATTAAATCCAAATACAAGACCTATAGCAACTCCAGCAAAGGAGGAATGGGAAAGGGTATCTCCCATCATAGAATATCTTTTAAGAACAAGAAAAAGTCCAACACAAGGACAAAGAAGTCCTATAATAGTTCCAGCTATTAGGGCATTTTGCATAAATTGAAATTGTAACATTAAAAAACCTATCTAGCCTTTCGTCTTTTATAATTATTTTTTTTATCCTCATTATAATTATCATAAATAATCCCCATATTATTTTTAATTTCTAAAATATGGGATGAGTATTTAAGGGATTTTTCTCTGTTATGTTCAACACATAAAATAGTTACATTATTTTCAATATTTAATTTTTTTAAAAGGTCATATATTTCATTTTGTGTTTTTTCATCTAAGCCAGTTGAAGGCTCATCTAGTATTAAAGTATTGGGACTACCCATAAGAGCACGGGCTATAAAAACCCTTTGTTGTTGTCCACCAGATAGAGAACCTATTAATTTATTCTTTAATTCCTTAATATTTACTATATCTAAGACCCTAAGTATTTCATCTTTAATATTTTTTATTTTTAACGCATTTCCATGAATTTTTAGAATTTCATAAACTGTTATGGAAAATTGCTGATTAAAATTGTCAATTTTTTGAGGAACGTATCCAATACTTTTTAAATTTATATCTATTTCTCCTTCTGTAGGTTTTAGGTAGCCTAAAATAAGTTTCAAAAGGGTTGTTTTTCCACTTCCATTTTCACCTATTATAGATGTAAATGAACTTTTAGGAAATTTAATATTTATATCTTTTAAATCATAGGGTCTAGTCCCGTTATAGGAGAAAGACATGTGTTTTATATTTATCATAAAATCAACTCCTAGTTATACTATTTTTATCAAGTTTCCAAATATGTTTATTGTTTCTTTTAAAGGTAGCACGAAGAGTAACTTCTTCGTGGGGAGATTCTTTATTAAGACCAAAGGCTTCAATTATTGCCATATTGTTATCTAAAAATACAAGTTCAAAATTTTGTACTCTAAGGAGTCTATTATTACTTCCTTTAGTTAAAAAATATTCTGTAGCAAAGTATAAATCCTTACATTTATTATTTATATAGGTTTTGCTACACATAAATGCAATAAAAAATACAAATAATACTAAGAATACAATTTTAATAGTTCTTCCTTTTTTGAAAATTTTAGTTTTAATAATATCACCCTCCTTGAAATACCTATATATTTAATATTTTAACAAATTATAGAAAAATATTAAAGGTAATAAGTGATATTTTTCAAATTACCAATATTTATTTTTGTTATAATGTTGAAAATATTTTTTAATATAACTTATAATTATACTAAGAATATGAAAGAGAGGATGATATTATGGATTTTTCATCACTAGTAATAATGGAGACGGATAAAGAATCGGGAATGTTTAAAGGGCAACTTGGAAGTTATACAGTAGGAGAGGGGGCAAATTTTGTTAAAAAGCTTAAATGTACAGATAATAAAGTAAGTCTTTATTTTGATACAGATAGGGATGTAGAAGAGTGGGAATACTCAGCTATATTTGATCTTTTTAATAAAGAATCTTTTAAAAATTTAGATTATGTTATAGAGGAAGTTGATGATGAATACAATCCAACTTGGATTGTTTATTTTGATTTTAATGAAGAACATGAAGAAACAAGAGCTATATTAAATGAGTTATGTAACCTTATAGATGAAAATATGAAAAAAGTATTTGAAGATATAAAAGGAAAAGAAGAAGAGTATAGAGAATAATCTAAAATTATCACAAATAGAAAGAAGTGAAGTTTAATGAGTGAAGTTAAAAAGTTAAAATCAAGAGAAGAAATTCCAAATGAATATAAATGGAATATAGAAAAGATTTATAAGAACTCTACGGCTTGGGAGGATGAATTTAAAAATCTTAAAGAGAATTCAAAAAGTATTATTAAATTTCAAGGAACTCTTAAAAATAAAGATAGCTTAAAAGAGTATTTAGCTTTAGATGAGTCTTTATCTAGAACTTTAGAGAAACTTTATGTTTTTGCTCATATGAAAAGCCATGAAGATACCCAAAATACTGAGTTTCAAAGTCTTGCAAGTAAAATAGATGTTTTTATGGCTGAATTTGCAAGTTATACAGCTTTTTTCATACCAGAGATTTTATCTTTAAATGAAAATGAAGTTTATTCTATGATAAATAATGATAAAGAATTAAAAATTTATGAAACATTATTTAAAACAATATTTAAAGAAAAACCTCATATATTATCAAAGGAAGTTGAAGAGATTATGGCTTCAGTTTCAAATTCTCTAGGAGCCCCAGAGAGTATATATTCAATACTTACAAATGCGGATATATCCTTTGGAAGTATAAAAGATGATGAAGGAAACTTAGTAGAACTTTCAGAAGGGAACTATTCAAATTTTATAAAGAGTAAAAATAGAGAAGTTAGACAAGAGTCATTTAAACTTTTATTTGATACTTATAAAAAATATGAAAATACTATAGCAAAGACTCTTACAAGTTCTATAAGAAGTGCTATTTTTATAGCAAAGACAAGAAAGTATAATTCAACACTAGAGGCTTCATTAAATCCTAATGATATACCAGTTGATGTTTATAAAAATGCTGTAGCTACTATAGATAAAAATTTAAAATCCCTTCATAGATATGTAAGATTAAAGAAAAAATTATTAAATTTAGATGAAATTCATATGTATGACCTTTATGTTCCTGTTATAGATACACCAAGAGAACATATAGAGTTTAATGACGCTGTAAGCTTAGTTAAAGAGGGATTAAAACCATTAGGAGAAGAGTATTTAGGTATATTTCATGAAGGTATTAAAAATGGATGGGTTGATGTTTATGAAAATAAAGGAAAAAGAAGTGGGGCTTATTCTTGGGGCAGCTACGATACAATGCCATATGTTCTTTTAAACTATAATTATAGTTTAAATGATGTATCAACTTTAGCTCATGAAATGGGTCACTCAATACATTCATATTATACAAGAAAAAATCAACCATATGTTTATGGGAACTACACTTTATTTTGTGCAGAAGTTGCATCAACTACTAATGAAATTCTTCTTATAAACTATCTTATAAATAAAGAAACTGATAAAAATAAAAAATTATATCTTATAAATCAAGAATTAGAGCAAATAAGAACAACTGTTTTTAGACAGCTTATGTTTGCAGAATTTGAACTTGTAACTCACAAAACTTTAGAAGAAGGTGGAGATTTAACAAGTAAGGATTTAAATAAAATATGGCTTGATTTAAACAAGAAGTATTTTGGAGATGAAATAATAATCGATAAAAATATAGAGATAGAATGGGCAAGAATTCCTCATTTTTATAGTCATTTTTATGTCTATCAATATGCAACAGGATATGCTGCAGCGTCTTCCTTTGCAAGCTCAATATTAAATAAAGAAGAAAATGCAGTGGAAACTTATAAAAAATTCTTAAAAGCAGGAGGCTCACTATATCCAGTAGATACGTTAAAGATGGCAGGAGTAGATATGACTACAGAAAAACCTTTAGAATCTACTATAGGAAGGTTTAACAAACTTTTAGATATGCTAGAGGACATTATAGATGCTTAATAAAAGTAAGTTTCAAAAAGAATTTTTTGATATTCTAATAACTTCAAAGGGATTTTTTGTAGAAGAAATAGGAGATGAAAATAATTCTTTATGGATTGCCATGAAAACTTTAGAAAATGGTAATATCTATTCTATAATAATATCAGATAAAAATAATAAAGAGAGCAATAAAAATAAGGCTTACAAATATCTAAATGAGAGAGAAGTAAAATTCTCTCTTTTTAATATAGTAGTCTTTAATAAAAAGATTCAAGAAAAAATTATATCCTCTAGGGAGTATAATGAAATCTTAATAGATCTACATAATAAAAAAGTATACTCTAATGATGAAGAACATGAGATATTTTTAAAGGGAATAATAAACTCTATATTTGGTGAAAAATTAAATGATAAAAGTAGTTATTATAGGAGTTTTGGTATAAATGAATTTACAAAATCAGTAATATTTGTTTTAGTATCTTTATCACTTATAGGAATTGTTATAATATTATATGTAGATAAAAATCATATTTCTATGCTAGCAAATAATACTCCTATTGGCGTATTTACTATAGCACATAAGATAGTTTTTATTTCTATAAGTTTGATAAATTCACATAGAATTTATGAGGCAATAAAAAGTATTTTTTTACATGATGGAATAATAAGCTTAATTGTTAGTTTATACGCATTATACATAATTATAGGGATAATAGATTCTTTTATGGATAAAAGTAAATGTGTAGTTGCTTATTTAATTTCAGGTTTTTTTGCAGGAATATTTAATTTTTTCTTTCTACCGTATGTGTCATTAACAATTTCTATAACAGGATCTATGCTAGGAATTTTGGGATTAACATTATTGTTTTCTATTAGGGAAAGAAAAAGTTTAGGAAATTGGGTTTTAATAAATATATTAGCTATAATATTTATCAATTTCATTATAGGTGTAACATCTTCTAAAACTTATTATGAATCTCATAGTATTGATTTAATTATAGGATTTTTAGTAGGTATTTTACTTTATAAAAATAATTATTTAAAGAAATCATTTTTATAGACTATATGTTATTAAAATTCTAACTTAGGTTTACATTAATAAAAAAACTGCCTTAATCACTAAATAAATTTAAAGTATTTGTGATTTAAGGCAGTTTTTTATTTTTATCTAATTTTAGATATATATTTTTCTAAATCAGAGTATTCTAAAGATTCTTTTTCTAAAAGCTCATTAGATAAATCTTTTAAAATTTCCATATTGTCTTCTAAAATAAGCTTAGTTTCATCATATAAAGATTGTGAAAGTGATTTGAATTCCTCAACTAAATTTGCACTAAAACCACTTTGAATATTATCTAAGCTATTTAGGTTTAAAAGTCCTAAAGTACTTCCCATACCATACTCAGTAATCATACTTTTTATCATAGATGTACATTTAGCTATATCATTATGAGCTCCTGTTGTTATTTTATCTTGTCCGAAAATAAGTTCTTCTGAAGCTCTTCCAGCTAGTAAAACCATTATACGATTTTTCAAATATGAAACTGTATGATAAGATTTATCCTCAGGGATAGTTAAAGTATATCCACCAGCACCTTTTGTAGTTGGAATTATTGTTATTTTTGATACTTTATCTTCTGGAAGTTTAACCATAGATAAAAGAGCATGTCCAGCTTCGTGGAAAGCTGTTATTTTTCTGTCTCCTTCCTTTATGTAGCTTGTATCATTTTTCTCATATCCTGCTATAACAATAGAAAATGCTTGGCTTAAATGTTGTTCATAAATAAAATCACTATCTTCTTTAGCAGCTAAAATAGCAGCTTCATTTATTAAACTTTCAATTTTAGCACCAGAAAAATAAGAGGTTTTTTCAGCTAAACTTCTTATATTTATATCTTTACTAGGTTTATTTTCAAGATATAAAGCTATAATCTTTTCTCTAGCATTAATATCAGGTAGAGAAACTTCAACGTGTCTATCAAATCTACCAGGTCTTAAAAGGGCTGAATCTAAAGTATCTAATCTATTTGTAGCTGCCATAACAACTATGCCTTCTTTTTCAGAGAAACCTGACATTTCAGTTAAAAGTGCATTTAATGTTTGATCTCTTTCATCATTGCCACCTGGATTTTTACCACCAGATCTCTTTTTACCAATGGCATCTATTTCATCTATAAAGATAACAGCTTTTCCTTTAGCTTTAGCTTTTTTAAATAAATCACGAACTCTAGCAGCACCAACTCCTACATACATCTGAACAAAGTCAGAACCAGACATTGCAAAAAACGGAACGTTAGCTTCACCAGCTACAGCTTTAGCTAAAAGAGTTTTACCAGTTCCAGGCTCACCGTATAAAATTATACCCTTGGGCATTCTAGCACCATATTTTTTGTATTTCTCAGGATTTTTTAAAAAGTCTACAATATCTTTAACACTTTCTTTAGCTTCTTCATTACCAGCTACAGAATTAAAATTTAAAGAAGAGTTTTCATTTTGATCTTTCACATTTAATTTTGACATGGAACCTAGTCCTTGTCCTTTTCCTGCTAAAACTAAAAACATTAAAGCAAGAGATAAAGTAAAGACAGAAGCTGGTATTGTAGTTCCTAAAGGTGGTGTATTATTCTCAGAAATAGTTACCCCCTTCATCAATAAATTTTCTTTAAAATCAGGATTATCAGGATTATTAGTTATATAGGATAAATCATTTTTAAGTACTACTTTTAATTCATTATCAGAAATTATGTTAACAGTTTTTACTTCATTATTATTTAAGTCATTTACAAATGTCCCGTAATTAATAGGGGAGATACTTGGGGTAATATATTTAAAATATATTAAAAAAGAAAGTGAAGTTAATGCTACAATTATTAAAGTAATGATTTTTTTATCTTTTAATACTTGCATTTAATACCTCCTAAAAGTCGTTGGCTGTGATATAAATTATATAGGTTTTAAAATAAAAGTCTAATGAAAATCATAACTTTTACCAATGTAAGTTGTGGATTAAGTGGAACAAATAAATAAATTAACTTTAAAAGTATTATTAAATAAGATATACTAAATAATGAAAAATTATCTTAAGGTGAGGAGCGGGGAATAATGAAAGTATCTGCTGTTAATGTGGAATTAAAATCAAGTGATATTTTGAGTATGATAGAAGAGTTTGTAAAAGTAGAGGGCTTAAGTATAACTAAGTTAGATATAGATAAAGGGCTAAGTGTGAATGGTGAATTTAAAAAGGGATTAGCTATAGGCTTTAAAGCTACATGTACAATAACAGGGGTGGAGGATAATAAGCTTAGAATAAAACTATTTAGCGCAAGTCTTATGAGTTTAGGAATAATAAAACCTTTTAGAAAATTAGCTTTAAAAGTAGGACTAAAGGGATTTAAAGAGCAAGGAATAACAGTAAATGGGGATGAGATAATAGTTGACATAAACAAAATATTAGAAAAGGTACCTTTTGTTAATTTAAAATTGGACAAGGTATACATAGAAGATAAAACTATAAAGGTAAATGTTAAAGAAATAGATTTTTCACTATCAAAGATGACAGAGCCAACTATGGAAGTTGCTGTTGAACATAAGGTTGAAGGACAAGTTAAAGATGAAGATTATATAATGCATATAGATGTTAATAAGGTTGAAGATTCCTATACTAAAGGACGTAAAGTAGCTATTGATCATATTCCAGAACAAGTTAAAGAGTATAAGGATTATATAATGATACTTCCAGATTTAGTAGCTCTTATATTTAGGTTATTTAAGGATAAAAGAGTTCCTATGAAAAATAAGATTATTTTAGCATCAGCTTTAGGATATTCTGTGCTTCCAATTGATATACTTCCAGATAAGTTACCTATAATTGGGAGTTTAGATGAACTTACTTTAATATTTTTTGCATTAAATACAACTCTTAAAGATGTTCCTATAGAAATAATTCTTGAAAATTGGCAAGGCAAGAATTCTTTTGTTTTAGTATTAAAAAATGGATTAGACTTTTTATCAGGATTTACAAGTGCTAAAAATTTAGAGGCGATATATGAAGTTGTAGGTTCTATGATTTAATCTTTTTATACAAATGGTTATTTTGTTAATGTTAAAACCATGCTATAATTATGAAAAGAATTTTAAAAAAGAAGTTAAAACTTAGGATTTCATTGAGAAATGAATTTTATAAGGAGAAAATAAAATGGCAAAAAAAGTTTATGCTATAAAAGAAGGTTACGATTTTGATAGTGATAAAAGAATTGAAAATATTATAGTAAATACTTGGGCTGAGTGTTTAAAGAAGGTAAAGGGTGTTAAAGGCGCTAAATATAAAAGCTTTGAAAGTTTAGAAGAGGCTAATAGTTATCTAAATGATACTAAAAAGCTTTTAAAAAAAGGGCTTCATGAATACCCAAAAGACCTTTTACATATTTATGTTGACGGTAGCTATAGTGTTTCTAAGGAAGAATACTCCTATGGATTAGTTGCAGTAAGGTGTAATGTAATTGAGCATATAGAAGGAGAGGCACATAAAGCTAAGGGAAATATTAGGCAAATTGCAGGAGAACTTCAAGGTGCAGTTAAAGCTTTAGAGTACGCTAAAAGTATTGGAGAAAAGCATATAATATTATTTCATGATTATGAAGGTATTTTTCATCACGCCACAGGAAGCTGGGCTAGAAATGATAGATCTTCAGAGGAGTATTATGAAAAAATGAATAAGTTTTTTAAAGATGGAATAGAAGTTACATTTGTTAAAGTTGATAGTCATACAGGAGACCTTTATAATGAACTAGTTGATGAAAAATGTAAAGAAGCATTAAGAATTGAGTCAGACAAAACAGTTTCAAAATGGTTATCTAAAAATAAAATATATGTAGCTAATAATGCTTTAAAAGATGAGATTCTAAAATTAGCTAAAGGAAAAGAAGAGAATATTATAGTAAGAGATATAGAGGATATAAATAATATAAAAGAAGAAAAAATAGTAAATTTAAACACAAAAGAGGAAAAAGATAAGAATAAAATTTATTATGATAGAAGTACAAAAGAACTGAGGGAAAAAACTATTTTTGCCCATAGCCTTATTAAAAAATTTAATGATAGCAATGCTCAGGACTTTAATGAAAGAGAAGAGATTATTAGACAATTATTTGGCAAGGTAGGGAAAAACCCTAACATAGAACATAATTTCCATTGTGATTTAGGATATAATATTTATGTTGGAGATAATTTTTATGCTGGATATAACTTTACTGTTCTTGATATAGCAGAAGTTAAGATAGGTGATGATTGCATGATAGGACCAAGTGTAAATATATATACAGAGGGACATAATATTCAGCCTAAAGATAGAAATAAAAGTGGTTATGGAATGAAAATAATAATAGGAAATAATGTTTGGATTGGTGGAAATTCAACAATACTTCCCGGAGTAACTATAGGAGACAATTCAATTATTGCAGCAGGTTCAGTGGTAACATCTAATGTCCCTAAAAACGTAATAGTTGCAGGAAATCCAGCAAAAGTATTAAAAATAATTTAATGAAAAGCTTCTAGGGCAAAATATATAATAAATAATTAATTTTTCCACTTATAATAAATTCTAAAATGTAAAAGATATTAGTGTATCATATTATAAAAGAGGTGTTTATTATGGGTAAAATAGTAAGAAGTTTAACAGTAGGTATGGTAGTAGGTGCGGCAGTTGGAATGATGGTTATGCCAAGCCTAGATAGAAGAACCCAAAGAGCTATAAGAAAAGCTGGAAGAAGGGTTAAAGATATGACAGAACATTCTATGGATTGGATGTAATTTCATATTAGAGTTAAAAATACTTAGAACTGATAATAAGATAGCTTTCTTATCATCAGTTCTTATTATTTTTAATATAATTTAAAATTAATAATAAAAAATGGCGAATTTTATGATATAATATATATATTTAGAAATGTGTATTACAAACTATTAAAAGGAAGATTAAATATGGAGATATTATCATTAGGAGAAAAAATCAAGAAAAGAAGAAAAGAACTAAATATGACTTTAAAGGATTTAGCGGGAGATAGAATTACTCCAGGACAAATAAGTCTAGTAGAGTCAGGAAGATCAAACCCTTCAATGGACCTTTTAGAATATTTAGCTTTTTCATTAAATACATCAGTAGAGTATTTAATGGAAACTGAAAAAACTCAGGCAGAAAAAATTTCTCTATACTTTGAGCAAGTAGCAGAGGGAGCAATACTTTCAGGGGATACTAAAAGGGCTGAAGAATATATAGAAAATGCATTAAATTATGCAAAAAAATATAAATTAGAATATAGAAAAGCTAAGTGCTTATACTTAAAAGGTCTTATATATTTAAACGATAAAGTATTTATAAAGGCTCAACAATATTTTATGTCAGCAAACTCTCTTTTTATAAAAACAGGGAGCCATATAGATATTGTAAATACTTACTTAAATATAAGTAAAATAAGTATCGAGGCTAAAGCTTATTACTCCGCAAATTCTTATTTAAAAGAAGCAGAGAAGATATATTTAGAAAATAAATTAAGTCAAGATATAATCTTAGGAGAAATATATTATCTTTTAGCAAAAAACCATTATTTTCTAGAGGATGTAGAAAAATCAAAGAAGTTTACATTGCTTTCAAAGGATGAATTTGAAAAGTTATATGATAGAAGAAGTTATGCTAAAAGTCTAGGAGACTTAGCTAATGAATATAGCAATATTGGTGATATGAAAAATGCTATATTATATTCTAAAAAAAGTATAGATGTCTATAAGGAAATAACTCAATTAGAAAAAATGGGTAGCATAGAAAATTCTTTAGGAAAGTTATTCTATGAATTTGATAATACTGAAGAGTCATTAGAACATTATGAAAGAGCAAAAAAAATAAGAGAAGATTCAAAAGACATAGAAATATTAGATACATTAATTAATATATGTGAAAATTACATTAAAATAAAGAATATAACTAAGTGTATAGAAGTTTTAAAGGTTATAAAAAGTAATTTATCTATGGAAAATGTAGAAAAAATAATAGAGTATAATATTTTATGTTTTAGAATTCATATTTTGCAAGATAATGTTGAAGAAGCTGAAATTATATTATTAGACGCTTTAAATATGGCAAATGAACATAAGCTTTATAAAAAGGAAGCTGATATAGCTATAAAGCTTGGGAAATTTTATTTAGAATACAAAAGAGATTATGAAGCAGCTAAATATTTAGATTATGGAATAAATACTCTTAAAAAAGCTGAAATAATAAAAAAATAGCATAGAATAGGTGATTTAATATGAATTTTTTATCAACAGGGGAAAAAATAAAAAGAGCTAGAATATATAGAGGGATAACATTAAAAGAGCTTTGTCAAAAAGACATATCTATATCTAGAATGAGTTGTATAGAAAATGGAAAGGTTGTTCCTGATAGATGGGTTTTAGAGTTAGTAGCTAAAAGATTAAACTTAGATCTTGACTATCTTCTTTGTGATGATGTAAGTGAGATAAAAAGAAATATAAAGAAATATAGTTTAAAAAATGATAGATTAAGAGAAAGTGAATGTATAGAAATTACAGATAATATAAAGTATGCTGTGTCTAAGGGTTATTATGATTTAGGTGCAGAACTTATTCACATTCTTTTTGAATTTTATATAAATAACAGAAAATTTTATAGAATGCATAAGGTTTTAAATGATTATGATGCACTTCATGAGCATAATGAAGGGTGTTCAAAGATTTATTACAGAGATTTATCAAAGTATTTCATAATAACAGAACACTATAAAGATGCCATCACTTGGCTAGAAAAATTAGAAGAGTATTCAAGAGAAGATAAAGATATTGATGGAAAAGTAGCAATAGGAATTTCAAAAGCATATTGCTATTATAAAACAAGGGATTTAAAAACAGCAGAAAATATAATAACTCCTCTTTATGCTTTAAGCAAAAGTAGAGATGAAAAAGTATTATTCTCAATTGTAAATGGAATATTAGCTATTTTAGCTTTAGAACATGATGAGGAATATAAAGATTATTTACATGATTTAGATAGTCATGGAAGTGAAGATGATTATTATTACAATAAGATAAAAATGATCATAGTTAAGCTTTTAATTAGTAAAGGCTTAAAAGATGAAGCAAAGAAACATATAGAAAATTTAGAAAAAAGCGTATCTAAAGAAAACTTATCTAAGTATGTTGATACTCTTCTTATGCTAAGTGAAATTTTAATAGATGATAAAGACTATGAAAAAGCAACAGATTATACAGATAAGGCTTTGCAAGTTGCAATTGAGCTAGATAATATAGTATTTATAGAAAATAGTTATTACCTTAAGGGGAAAATTGCTAAATATCAGGGAAGTTTTATTCAATGGGAAATGTATATGAATCTATCTATAGACTTACTTCTAAAGTTTGGTAGCTATTCTCAAAAACATGATAGATATTTAGAAATGGCAAATATGTATCATGTAATTGGTGAAACTCGTGAAGCACTAAAATATTTAACAATGTCATCAGAGGCTGAAAAAAAATTATACTAAAATAAAATGTACTGCAAAGTTTTGCAGTACATTTTTAAGTTTCTTTTAAAATAATAAGTTTTGCGCCGTAGCCTTCTAAACTTCCTTGAATATTTAATACTATACTTTTCTTTGTATATTTAAAATTTATTTTTGGAAAGGATGATTTATGGAGAATTTCTTTTTCTTCTTTCTTTAGTCGCTTAGGTTTACCCATAGATATCCAGTAATCATAAGAAGAACCTGATTTTTCACTTATATCATACTCTATTATTCTAGCATCAGATCTTATATTTAAAATATTTATAGAAAGCTTATTAGTTATATTTTGAGTTTTTTTAAGTTTATTAATATTTCTTAGATCTAACAAGTTATTAAAGCTTTCATTAAAACTATATATTAAAATTTGATATTCATCTTCACTTTTTGTAACTATATAGCCTTTGTCCATAGCAACTAAGTTTGTTCCAAGCATGTTTAAAAGATAATAAGCATAATATGATGGCTTTTTTATACCCTTGCTATTTACTAGCCCAGGATACCCAAAGAATACTTCATTAGTTAAGTTAACCTGTTTATCTAAGGTATCAAAGGCTTTTATATAGTATAAAGAGGAGATATTATATATGCTATTATAAATTATATAAGGAAGCATATAGGCAGTATCATATATTGAATTTGTATAGTCAAAAAGGCTATAGGGTTTATCTAAAACTTCTAGATTGTATTGTTCTTCTAAAATTATTTTTATTTCATGGGCTAAGTCTTTATTAATTTTAGAATCAAATTGAAATTTAAAATCATTAAAGTTTAAAGTTTCTACGTCATTAAAATATTCTAAAAATGAAGTTAGTGTTGCTAAGATTTCATAGTCTGAAAAATTTTTAAAATTTAAAACAATAAGTGGCTTTAAATCTAGATTTTCTACATATTCAAAAATATCATAGGCACGAATCCAATTGAAAAACTTGCCACCTGGAAAGACACCCATATCAGGAGAAAATATGTTAACCATTCTAACATAATTAAATCCTATCTCTTTTTGAAGTTCTTCTAGAGTATCTTTATTGTCTTCAATAAGAAGATCAAAAGCATCTCCAACGTTTATAATTTCTTTGAATTCTTTATTAAAAATGCCTAGATCATCATTCATATCTATAGTGATTTTATTAATTTTATTTTCATAATTAAATCTATCGTAGTCATCAATATAATAAGACAAAAATTTCAAAGAGGAATTTAAAGGATACTCAGTTACTATCTTTTGTTTTTTATATATAGCTTCAGATACTTTAAACTTCTTTCTATATTGAAGAGGGGTTAATCCATAATAGTTTTTAAAGTGTTTATTATAATATCTACTATGAGAAAATCCAACTTCCTCACATATATCAGAGATTGTTTTATCAGTATCTAAAAGGAGTTTTATAGATTCTTCAACACGAGTTAAATTCACAAGGTCTGTAAAGCTAAGACCAGTTGCATATTTTATTTCATGAGATAGATAGTGAGTACTTAAGAATTCCTTATTTGCTATGTCCTTAAGTGTTATATTATTGTTATAATTATTAAATATATATTTAGCAATTCTATGGTATCTTTCAAGTAAATTTTCATCATCTTTAATCTCTTCATTATCATAAGTTAAATAGTGAAAGTTATTTATAAGATGAAAAAGAATGTTTATTAAATTTTTTTCAATTTCCTCATCATAATCTAAGCTTTTTTGAACAACTTCACAAACTATAATAGATAAAAAGGTTTTTAGCTCATCATAGGCTTCAGTGTTTTGAGAGTTTTCATTAGAAGTATCAGTATAAAAAAACATATTTTCTATATCAGTGTAGTATTTTTCAAAAAAATAAGGATCTATATGAAATAAAAGTACCTTATTTTCTTCCTCTGAATATAGTCTATGTGCTTCATCTAAGTTTATTATTTCTATATTATTTTCTAATATTTTAGAAGAGGTAGAATTAATGTCAACATGTAAATTGCCTTCTAAAACATATATAATTTCTATAGTATTATGCCAGTGAATTGGGTAGTTTTTTATGGATAAAAATGAAACTGAAATTGGCATATCATAAGGATATGTGATATATTCCTTTCTCAAAAAATTCACCTCTTTAAATAATATTTATTACTATTATATCTTAAATAGAAAATTAAATAAAATTAAGTTTGTTAAAAATTTATTAAATATATTGATTTTACAAATAAATGTGCTAAAATTGTAAATGTATTTTAAATAATATAATAATTTACAGTATAGGAGATTTTAAATGTTAAATAGAAGTTTAGAAAATGGTATAGTATCAGTAGATGACATAAAAATATTTTCTGATGAAATGCAAACAGTTTGTGACGCATCAAAAAAAAAGGTGAAAATACTTAATAAGGGTATTTCAAAATATTTGATAATTTCAGCTTTAGGTGGATTCTTTGTTGGCCTTGCTGTAATGCTTCTTTATACAGTAGGAGGAATTTTAGATCACTCAGGCTTTGGGGGAACAAAAATTATTATGGGAATATCCTTTGGTTGTGCTTTAAGTTTTGTAATTATGGCAGGAGTAGATCTTTTTACAAGTAATTCTTTAGTAATGTTAATTGGAGCACTTTATAAAAAAGTTACATGGTTAGATTTTTTGAAAATATTATCTGTAAGTTGGATTGGAAATCTTTTAGGTTCAATAATAGGTGGAGCAATATATGCTTATTCAAATTCTGGAACAAGCTATGTTCAAGAATTCATGATAAGTATGGCACAAAGCAAGATAAATACCCCTATTTTCGATTTAATATTAAAAGGAATGCTTTGTAATGTTTTAGTTTGTTTAGCAGCATGGTTTTCATATAAACTTAAAAGTGAATCTGGAAAACTTATAATGATATTTTGGTGTCTTTTCACTTTTATAACAGCAGGTTTTGAACACAGTATTGCTAATATGACTTTATTTTCAATAGCATATCTTTTACCAAATACTACAGTAACATTAGGTGGAGCTTTCTATAACATATTGTTTGTATCACTTGGAAATTTTATAGGTGGAACTTTATTAGTAGCTCTTCCACTTTATTATATAGCTAAAGATAAATAAAAGGTTAAATGAGATTATATTTTACAAAAATAATTTTAAAATTGTTGTAAAATATAATCTCATTGTCATTCATTGATAAATTTTTAATTAACATACTAAAGTAATTAATGTGGTATAATAACAAATAATATTATTAAAATTTATAATTAAAGGATATTTACATGAACTATACTTATATTTTAGAATGTAGTGATGGCACTTTGTATACTGGATGGACAAATAACTTAGAAAACAGAATAAAGTGTCATAATAGTGGAAAAGGAGCTAAATATACAAGAGCAAGACTTCCTGTAAAGCTAGTTTATTTTGAAGAGTTTAGTGATAAAAGAGAAGCTCAAAGTAGAGAATACTTTATAAAAAGCCTTACAAGAGATAAAAAATTAAAACTTATAAGATGTTTTAATTTAAGTACCTAGAGAGGAGATAAGTAAGACAAAAATTTATTTTTGTCTAAAAAAAATATGGATGATGTGAAAATTTCTGAATTAATGGAACTTACTTTGTTTAACAATCTTAAGGAAGAAACATTAAATAGATTATGTAATGTATGTATTAAAAGATCCTATAAAAAAGGAGAACATATATTTAGAGATAAAGAGTTAGAACAAAGGATATACGTTGTATATAAAGGAAAAGTATCCATGTATAAAATGAATGAACATGCTCAAAAAAGAGTTATATTTATTTTAGGGCGAGATAAAATATTAAATGAAGTTATATTAGATGAGTTATCCGCATCTATTAGCTGTGAATGCTTTGAAAAATCTGAGGTTTTATGTTTTGATAGAAAGGGTTTTATAGATATTATGAGAGAGGATTTTGATTTAACAACTAGTATTATATTATCTCTTTCTAATAAAACTAGAAGGCTTTATAGACAGCTTAAAAATGCAACTCCTATAAAAATAGAAAAAAGACTTGCAGCTAAGCTTTGGAAATTATCTAAAGATTACGGCGTTGAAGATAGAGAAGGAATTTTAATAAATTTAAATATAACTATGACATATATTGCAGATATGTTTGGAGCAACTCGTGAAACTATTTCAAGATCTATGAAAATACTTCAAGAAAACGGATTTGTAAAGATGAGAAATAAACAGATAATTATATTAAATCGTGAAAGATTAGCAGAGTACTTTAAAAGTTAAAATAAAAATTATCTTTGAAATAGAAAAAACCACCTAAATATATTTAAATTTTAAAAAAATCTACTTAAAAAACAATATCTATGGGATAATGTGATTTTTATCACATTATTTTTTTTGTATTAATCATATAATTTAAACAGTTAAGAAATTAAGTTGATGACGCAAATAGAGTGAATATTTTAACAATATCAATTTAATCTATAGAAAGCGATAAGATAAATCAAAGAGGTGTTATAATGGGATTCAAATTAAGTGCTAAAAACTTTAATAATGCATTAGAAAAATTGTCAAAAAATTACAATGTATATGCCCCTAAAGTTTTTGTAGGAAAAGGCAGAAGTTCAGAAACTGATATGGTGAGATATGGACAAGTAAAGGCTATAGAGGAAATAGAATTTAATAAAAAGTCTGATTTTTCTTACAAAGAAGTATTACTTCCAATAACTCAAACTCTTTTCTATTTTACAGAAGATAGTTTTAGTGAACCAAAAGAACCTGTGAAAAATGCAGTAATTATTTTAAGAAGTTGTGATATGCATTCTTTAAAGAGAATTGATGATATGTATTTAAACAATGGTTTTGAAGATATATATTACAAAAGAGTAAGAGAAGGTGCAAAATTCATAGTTATAGGATGCAAGGAAAGTTTTGAAAACTGCTTCTGCGTAGATATGAACAGTAATAAAACAGATAGCTATGATGCATATATGGGATTTAAAGATGGGGACGTTTATTTAGATGTTAAGGATGAATATTTAAAGGGGATTTTTGAAGAATTAAAAACTGAATCTTTAGATGTTACTCCCCAATTTGTTGAAGAAAATAGTGTAAGAGTAAATATTCCAAAAAATTTAAACCCTAAGGTTATGGATTCTGAGATGTGGAAAGAATATTCTCAAAGATGTATAGCTTGTGGTAGATGTAACTTTGTATGTCCAACATGTACATGCTTTACAATGCAAGATATCTTCTATAAAGATAATGAAAAAACAGGAGAAAGAAGAAGAGTTTGGGCATCATGTGAAGTTGATGGATATACTACTATGGCTGGTGGTCACTCATTTAGACAAGAAAAAGGTCAAAGAATGAGATTTAAGGTTATGCACAAAGTTTATGACCATAAAGAAAGATTTGGTTACAACATGTGTGTAGGTTGTGGAAGATGTGATGATATATGCCCTGAATATATATCTTTCTCAAATTGTGTAAACAAACTTAATGATGCTATGGATGAGGTGAAATAATATGAAAAATGAATACATTCCTTTTATGTCAAAAATATTAAAAGTAATAGAACATACAGAAATAGAATACACTTTCAGAATGGAATATGTAGGGGACGTACAACCTGGACAATTCTTTGAAGTATCTATACCAAAGTTTGGGGAAGCTCCTATATCAGTAAGTGGTATTGGTGAAAACTATGTTGACCTTACTATAAGAAGAGTTGGTCTTGTAACTAACGAAGTTTTCCAAAAGTATGAAGGGGATTCTCTATTTATGAGAGGACCTTATGGACACGGATTTGACCTTAATAACTATAGAGGAAAAGAACTTATAGTGGTAGCAGGTGGAACAGGACTTTCACCAGTTAGAGGTGTAGTTGATCACTTTGCTAAAAATCCTTCAGAAAACAAAGGTACAACTTTAATTGCTGGATTTAAATCTCCTAAAGATATGTTGTTCAAAGAAGATATAAAGGCTTGGGATAAAACAATTGATGTAGTAATCACTGTAGACTCAGCTGAAGAAGGATACAAGGGAAACGTTGGACTTGTAACTAAATACATTCCAGAAGTTAAAATAGAAGACATGGAAAATGTTCAAATAATAGTTGTTGGACCTCCAATGATGATGAAGTTTAGTGTTCAAGAGTTCTTAAAACTTGGAATCAAAGAAGAAAATATTTGGATATCTCAAGAAAGAAAAATGTGTTGCGGACTTGGAAAATGTGGACACTGTAGAATGGGAGAAACTTATGTTTGTCTAGATGGACCAGTATTTAACTATACAAAAGGAAAACTTTTAAAGGACTAGGAGGAGCTTAATATGTCTTTAGATATAAATACTAAAAAACTTAAAAAGAATGCATTTAGAGTTGTTAAACAAAGAGGAATGACAGCTTCAAGAATAAGAGTGCCAGGTGGATACTTAAAAGCTGAGCACCTTGCAAGAATTCAAGAAATAGCAGAGAAATTTGGAAATGGTAATGTTCAAATAACTGCAAGACAAGGTTTTGAACTTCCAGGAATAAAAATGGAAGATATACCAAAGGTTAATGAGTTATTACAACCAATTATAGCAGAACTTAAAATAAATCAAGAAACTCCAGGAACAGGGTATGATGCTTCAGGAACAAGAAACGTAACATCTTGTGTAGGAAACAAATATTGTCCTTACGGAAATTATAATACAACAGAGTTTGCAAAGAGAGTAGAAAAAGTTATATTCCCAAGTGATTTGCATGTGAAAATAGCTTTAACTGGTTGCGCTAATGACTGTATAAAGGCTAGAATGCATGACTTTGGTATTATAGGAATGACAGAACCACAATATGAAAAAGATAGATGTGTAGCTTGTGGTGCATGTATAAATGCTTGTAAGAGAAAATCAGCAGACGTTTTAAAATTTGAAAATCATAAAGTAGTTAGAAATACTGAAAAATGTATAGGTTGCGGTGAATGTGTAATGGCATGCCCAACAAGTGCATGGACTAGAAGTGAAGAAAAATACTATAGATTAGTTATAATGGGTAGAACAGGTAAGAAAAACCCAAGAATTGCAGAGGATTTTGCAATTTGGATTGATGAAGATAGTATAGTAAAAATGATAGAAAACACATATGACTATGTTGAACAATATATAGATAGAACTTCTCCAGGTGGAAAAGAACATATAGGATATATTGTTGATAGAACAGGATTTATGGAATTTAAAAAGTGGGCTATGAAAGATGTAAATCCAGGTCCAAAAGCTGTAATAAAAGATAATGTTTATTGGAGTGGAGTTAGATACTAATATTCTAGCACAAATTTAATAGATAGCTAAAAAATCACAATACATTAAAAAATATTTTTTAATGTATTGTGATAATTTTATTTAAATAAATTCATGTTTTAGGTAGATTGATATAAATTTAATAATGTGCTATAATTTGTTTGTTCATATTAGAATGAATGAATTTAAATAGAATAAATATTTATATATAGGAGTAAAAGATATGAAAGTAGTTGCATTTAATGGTAGCCCTAAAAAAGAAGGGAATACATACCACGCTATAAAAATGGTAGCAGATGAATTGGAAAAAGAAGGAATAGAAGTAGAGATAGTTCATGTTGGGAATAAGACTGTAAGAGGTTGTATGGCATGTAATGGCTGTGCTAAAAATCAAGATAGAAAATGTGTTATGACAAATGATGATGTAAATGAATGGATTGCAAAAATGGACAAGGCAGATGGAATAATTTTAGGTTCCCCAGTTCATTTTTCAGCTATAGGTGGAACTATGAAATCATTCTTAGATAGAGCATTTTATGTTGGAAGCTGTAATGGAGGAATGTATAGACATAAAGTAGGAGCAGCAGTTGCAGCTGTTAGACGTTCAGGTGGAGTTCCCACATTTGAACAATTAAACAATTTCTTAAATTATTCAGAAATGTTAATGCCAACATCAAATTATTGGAATGTTATACATGGAACAGCTCCAGGAGAAGTTTCAAAGGATGATGAAGGAAAACAAATAATGTCACTTCTTGGACAAAATATGGCATGGCTTATGAAGTTAGTTGAAAATGGAAAAGGTATTGTTAAGGAGCCAGAAGCTTCAAATAAAGTATTCACTCATTTTATAAGATAATTTAAAATCTATTACTTCTAATTCAAATTATTACTTGGATATTTTAAGAATAAATTTTAAAAATAAAAGCAAAATATACTATGTACCCAATTTAAATTAGGAGGAGATAAAATGAGTAAAGAAGTTTGTACTTGTTTAGGATTAACAGATGATGATATTATTAAAGCAGTAAAAGATGGAGCAAAGACTGTTGATGCTATAGAGGAAGCAACAGGGGCAGGTTCTGTATGCGGTGCTTGTAAAGATGAAATACAAGAAATAATAGACGCAAACAAATAAGTAGAAAAAGGCTGTTTTTTAAAAAACAGCCTTTTTTATATTTATAGGGTGGAATAGATAAAAAAATTCATATATAATAAATTTTATATGATAGTAATTATTTAATATTATATATTAAATAAATTTAAGTAATAGGGTGTAGTTATGGATAATAATAAATATATTGCTCTAAATTTTTTTTCAAATAAAATTAATATAAAAATAATTGGAGCAGGAAAAGGTGCAGCTATAAAAGCTAAAACTTTTTGCACAAATGGATGCAGTATAGAAGTTTTATCAAGGGATTTTTCAGAAGAAATTTTAAGTTTAAAAGATTATAATATAAAATATATTAAAGGAAATTACTATAAAGATTTTTTAGTTAATTGTCATATAGTTTTAATTGCTGTAGATGATAAAGAGTTATGTAAGACTATAATAAAAGATTGTGAAGATTTAAATAAAATATATATAGACTCTACAGAATTTAAAAATGGTATGGGGGTTATACCTTCACAAAGAAACCTTAATAATCTAAGCTTTTCAGTAAGTACAAAGGTTGGAGTTCCTAAAATATCTAAACTTTTAGGAGATAAAATAGAAAATTCTCTAAAAGAATATGATGAATTTACACTTTATATATCAAAACTGAGAAAAAGGGCTAAGAATGAAAAATTAAAAAAAGAAATTATAAATTTTATATGCACAGATGATTTTAAATTTTTTTATGATAAGAATAAAGATAAAATTGTCTTTAGAATGTTCTTTGAGGAGAGTATTACAAATAGCATATATGCTGAGGATATCAATTAAATTCTAATGTAACATCTAAAGTATTAATTAGTTAAATTTAAATATTTATTTAGATATTTATGATAATATATAGGTAGCATTTTATATTTCTTAATTTAAATGTATTGTACTTAAATTTACAGTTTTAAT
>JAUNBX010000035.1 GCA_030526875.1 Clostridium perfringens
TATTTTAGTTTTCATGTGTGGTCCATATTTTATATTCCTAAGTTTTGCCAAATCAAAAACGTTGGCAAATATAAAGGTTGCAGCTGTATATTTTACTATAGTTTCAAACATTATCCCATGAGTAAAATCAGCTCCTGTTGTCCCTTTACTTAATAATACTATAAGAGCTTGCCACATACACCCAAGTACTGCACATACCCTTAATATATCTACAGCTGATGCCTTTGGTTTTTCTTTTATGCTTTCCTTCCCATTTATTAAATTAACTGCTTCCATAAAAATCACCTCTATTTCTTAAATTTATTTACCTTCCTCCCATGGATCTTTTACTAAACTATATCCTTTATTTGTTCTTAAAAGTATTGGGTTATCTCCCCTTGCATATTCAACTAAAGCTATTATTCCTTTTGGTACTTCAAGCTGAACATCCATTTTACAAGGTACTTTTTGAAGCTTTTCATTAATTTCTTTAGCACTTTCAACAGCTAAAAAATTTGGCGTCTTAATTAAAATATCTAAATCACTATTTTCGTTAATTGTTTCAATATTACTTACAAGTTCAAAGGCTGTACTACCTGTTGGACCCCATTTTAAATCACTATCTTTTAAAACATCGTTTACTATTTCAAGGGCATTAAAAATTTTACTCATTTTTATATGATTATTATCAAGCCATAGCCTTTTTTGTGCTATTTTTTCTGGAGATATAGCCTCTAAAATGTTCTCTTTTTTTAAATATGTACCATATCTTTCATCTCTAGTTGCCCCTCTTATACCTATTGGAATATCTCCATTTATAAACTCTCCACGCCTTACAACAACAAATGGAGCTTTCCTTAAAGCTTCTTCTATCCACTTAGAATCCTTTATATTTTCTATAATTTTATTTATGTCTTTTACTTTTATAATGTCATGAGGTTTTAGCTCTATATTTTTTTCATAATAATTTTTTATAACATTACTCATATTTATCCCCTCCTAGGCTAAATTTTTAATTGATTTTATTAGACTTACCTTAATTATTAAAATTATTAATGACTTTTTTATTCGTGATTATATAATTTAATTAAAATAATAAACTTATATTCAATTAAAATTTCATTAAAATATAAATATTTTTATTTTAACTTTAAGAATATTAAAGTTAATTTAGTTTATGTCAATATTTTTTCTTTTTTATTCCATGTGTCTGTTTACATTATATTCTTGAATTATGCCTATGGTCTAATATATAATTTAATATGATATTTATATATTTTTATCTATATACATAATACATAGGAGGACATTTATGGACTTATTACAACTTAAATATTTTCAAACTGTAGCGAAATTTCAGCACATGACAAAGGCTGCTGATGAATTATATATATCTCAACCATCCCTTAGTAAAACTATTTCTCAACTTGAAAACGAACTTGGTGTTAATTTATTTGATAGACGTGGAAAAAAGATATACATAAATGAATACGGGAAAACTTTTTTAAAAAATGTAGATAAAATATTTTCCTTGTTAGATGATTCAAAAAAGCAATTAAAAGATCTTGCTAATTGTGAAACTGGAACCATAAATCTTGTAATGCTTGTTGGTTCAAGCTTTTTATCTGACATATTAGATAAGTTTAACGAACTTCACCCAAATATTTATTTTAACTTAATTCAACATCTTTCACCGTCTAACAACATTGATTTTGATTTAAGTATAACCTCATCTTATGAACCACCTAAAAGTAATAATTGTATTACTCTTTTAACTGAAGAAATAGGCCTTGCTGTTCCTAAGAATCATAATTTAGCAGAAAAAACTGATATAAATCTTAAAGATTTAGAAAATGAAAACTTTATTAGATTAAAATCAGGACATGAACTTAGAAAGCTTACTGATATTTTTTGTAGCAAGGAACATTTAAAACTTACTACTATTTTTGAAAGTGATGACCCTGGAACTGTTAGAGGGTTAATTTCAACTGGAAAAGGAGTAGCCTTTTTCCCCTTAATCTCTTGGAAAATTTCTAATACAGAAAATATAAAACTACTTAATATTAAAGATGCAGTTTGTAAGCGATCAATCTATATAACATGGCCTGAAAACAGACATCTATCTAATTCATGTCAACTTTTTATAGAGTTCATTAAATCTTATTTTAATGAAATTAATGAGGAATATTTACTTAGAAAAAGCCTTAAAAGTTAAATTAAATTTTAGCTTTTTTTATATAATTATTTTTTCCAAATTATATAAAAAAGATTATTAAAAACACCTTATAATAATTTTTCCCAATATTATTTATATCTAAAAATACTGAATAATTTATAAATTATAGAAGAAAACTATATTTATTAGGAGGTATTTTTATGCTTAATTTAAATGATAAAGAAAGAATGCTACTAGAAGATGAAAAATCTGGAGAGGAACTTTGTATTGAAAAATATAGAAAATATTCAGAAGAGGCTTCAGACCAAGAACTTAAAAATTTATTTAAAGATCTTATGACAAAGGAACAAGACCACCTAAAAACTCTTAATGAAATGTTGTCTGGAACTGTTCCCCCTTTAAATAATCAACAAAATCAACAACAAAACAATCCAAATATGCAACAAAACCAACAAACTCAAAGGAATAATTCTAAAAACATAAATACTAATGAAAACCAGATTACTTTTAAAAGGGATAAAATACTATGTCAAGATTCTTTAGCCGGTGAAAAATATGTATCATCAACTTATAACACAACTATTTTTGAAATAAAAGATGCTAACGCAAGACAAGTTTTAAATCATATTCAAAAAGAAGAACAAGAACATGGTGAAAAGATTTATAACTATATGCAAGCCCATAATATGTATAGCTAAAAACTAAACTAATCTTAATACATAAGTTCAAAATTAAAAGGTACTTTATTTTGCAGTACCTTTTAATTATTCACTAATTGTTAAACCCTTTCTAAAATCAACACTTACTTAAAAGAGAGCTTAACTATTTTGTTTATTATTTTCTTTGTCTTCCTTTATTAAATTTCTAATAGCCTGAACTGCAACTTCTATAGCACCTTCAGTGTCATGAACTTGTTTATTTTCAAGTCCTGCCTTTTCCCTTTCTTGATTTGCAACAACTAAAAATACTGAACCTACCCTAACTCTTAAATAACTTCCAACTATAAATAAAGCTGCACTTTCCATTTCTGAAGCTAAACATCCACATCTAACCCATGCATCCCATTTATTCATCAAATCATAGCCTATTGGCATTTTTTCTGGTGAATGTTGTCCATAGAATGAATCTTTACTTTGAACAACTCCTGCGTGATAGTTCTTTTTTAAATCCTTACATGCCCTGACAAGAGCATTTACAGCATCTAAATTTGCTACTGCTGGAAACTCTATTGGAACATACTCTCTAGTAGTTCCCTCCATTCTTATAGAACCTGTTGCAACAACAACATCTCCACCCTTTACATCTAAATCCATACCACCACAAGTACCTACTCTTATAAATGTATCTGCTCCACAATTAACTAATTCTTGAAGGGCTATAGAGGCTGAAGGGCCTCCAATTCCTGTTGATGTTACGCTTACCATTTGTCCATCTAAATATCCTGTATAAGTTACAAATTCTCTGCTATCTGCAACTAATTGTGCATTATCTAAATGTTTTGCTATTTTCTCACATCTTTTTGGATCCCCTGGCATAATTACATATTTTCCAACCTCTCCTGGTGCTACTGCTATATGATATTGTCTATCAGAACCTTGTGTATAAATCATTTTAAATCCTCCTAAACTTCTCCAATACTACAATTATATCTTATTATACTTAATATCTATTTATATATTAATAATAACATAACTATAAATTCCAAACAATCGTTTACATATTTATTATTTATATACAAATACTTATTATAAAAATCTCTACCTTTTTAGTCAATACATATATAAATATTCAAAAACTTTTAACATTTATATTGTAGAAATTATATTTCCTAAAGTTTAGAATAAAATAAGTTTATTAGAAATATTAATCTCTTGAAAGGTAATTTATATTATGGAAAAAAAATTAAGGTTCCCAAAGGTTGGTGCAAGGATCCAAAAAACAGCCCTTGCAGTATTTACTTGCATAATAATTTCTCATTTACTTGGAGGAAAGTCTCCCTTTTATGCTTGCATAGCAGCAGTTATCTGTATGCAAGATTCTTATGAAAACACTATTAAAATGGGTAAAAATAGAATGATTGGAACTATAATTGGAGGTGTTGCAGGAATTTTTGCTACCTTTGTATTTTTTACATACAACAACTATTACTTTGATGCCGCTTTAATTTCTCTTTTATGTATAGCTGTTATTTATTGTTGCAATATTTTAAATAAGCCTGGTTCCGTTACAATTGCCTGTATAGTTTTACTTGCTAATACTGTTTTATCAAAAAATGAACCTAGCTATATGTATACAATAACTCGTGTTCTTGAAACATTTTTAGGAATAGTTATTGCAACGCTAATTAACAGATTTATATTCCCTTATAAAAAAGAAACAAACAACCCAAATAAGCCCTAATTCTTAACTTTAAGGGCTTGTTTTTTTATAAAATACAATATTTAATTTACTAAATTATTTCCTATAAGTTTTTTTACAAAGTCTGTTTTAGGTTTTTCTTTTATTTCTAAAGACGTGCCATATTGCACTATTTTTCCTTTATCCATAACTATTACCTTAGTCCCAAGCTTTAATGCTTCTTTAATATCATGAGTTATAAATATAATTGTTATATCTAAAGCTTTGTATATACTTAAAATTGCTTCTTGTAATAAGTTCCTTGTTATTTCATCTACTGCACTAAAAGGTTCATCCATAAGTAGTATTTCAGGAGATGCTGCTAATGCCCTTGCAATTCCTATCCTCTGTCTTTGACCTCCTGATAGTTCACTTGGATATCTTTTCAAAATCTCTTTATCCATTCCAACAACTTTAATTAAATTATTAACTTTACATAAAATTTCTTTTTTATCTTTATTTTTAATAAGACTTGGCACATATGAAATATTTTTTTCTATATTCATATGTGGAAAAAGCCCAATATCTTGAATAACATAGCCAATTTTTCTTCTTAATTCTATTTGATTTACATGGGATATATTTTTTTTATTTATAAATATACTGCCATGTTCTGGTGTTAAAAGACCGTTAATAAGCTTTAACACTGTAGTTTTTCCACAGCCAGAACTCCCAATTATAGTTATAAACTCTCCCTTTTTTATCTTTAAATTAAAGTCATTTAATATTAAATGATCATTATAACTTTTTGAAATATTTTCAAAATGAATAATTGTTTCTTCTGTCATAATAACCTCCTTACTCTAATAAACCTTTACTTTGTAAAAACTCTTTAGCCACTTCCTTTTCTTCACACCCATTAGTTTCCACTTCATAGTTTAGCTTCGCCATTTCACTATCAGTTATTATATTATCCATTTTCTCTAATGCTTCTTCTAAATCAGGATTAGCTTCTAAAATCTCATGACGAACTACAGTACCACAGTAATAAGTTTCATAGAAGTTTTTATCGTCTTCAAGAAGAACTACATCTGATGCAGAAAGTTGTCCATCTGTTGTAAATACATTCATTAGATCTATTTCTTTAGAATTTATTGCTTGATATTTAAGACCAATATCCATATCTTTAGTACTTTTAAATTCTAATCCATAAGTTTCACATAGTGCATCAAATCCATCTTCTCTTTCATAAAAATCATATTCTGCACCAAAATTAAGTTCTTTAGCATATTTAGCAAGGTCTGAGTATGTTCTTATATTTAACTCCTCTGCTAAATCTTTTCTTATTGCTAATCCGTAGGTGTTGTTAAAACCATATAAACCAATCCATTTTAAATTATAATTATTCTCATATTTTTCTGTTAGTTCCTTATATAATGTATCTTGGTCTGGTATACCCTCTTCCTTTAATACAAAACTCCATGCTGTTCCTGTATATTCTGGATATAAATCAAAATCACCTTTTATCATTGCTGGATGTATGTTGCTTGTTCCACCTCCAACACCTTTAGTTATCTCCACATTAATGTCTGTATTATTCTCAATTAATAAGCCTAACATTTCTCCTAATATGAATTGTTCTGTCATTGGCTTTGTAGCAATTCTTATTGTGTTTTTGCTATTATTTCCACATCCTAAAAAAGAAATACTCATTGTTGTAACTAATAACCCTACTCCTAAAAACTTCTTTAAACACATATTTATATCCCCATTCCCCATTTTTAAAATATTATATTAACTTTCTTTTTTTCTTTATAATTTTCTCAATCCGTCCAATAATAAAATCTACTATTAATGCTAAAACTGCTATTAATAAACTACCTGCAACGGTCATAGTTGAATTATTTGTTGTTATTCCTCTATATATAGCTACTCCAAGCCCTCCTGCCCCTATAAAGGAAGCAATACCAGTTAGGGCAATAGTCATAACTGTCATGTTTCTAAGACCTGATAATATAACTGGTATGGCTAAGGGTAACTTTATTTTGTACATTATCTGAAAAGGAGTGCTTCCCATACCCTTTGCAGCTTCAACAATAGATGCATCTATATTTTCTATTCCTGTATAGGTACTTCTAACTATTGGCAATAATCCATAGATTGTTAAAGCTATTATTGCAGTTGTATCTCCTATACCTGAAACAGGTATTAAAAAACCTAAAAGAGCTATAGATGGTATTGTATAAATAAAATTTACGATTCCTAAAACTACTAGTGAAGTTTTTTTATAATGACTAATAATCATTCCTAAAATCATTCCTAAAATAAATGCTATTAAAATTGATAACCCTGAAATTTTTAAATGCTGAATTATAAGATTTATAAAAAAATCTCCTCTATTAACATATAGTTTAAATACATCTTTAATAATCATGAATCCCCCTGTTTTTAGTTTTAACCTCTTCTTTCTATAGCACCTATTGGACATTTTTCAAAGCAAAGCCCACAATGCAAACAATTTTCTTGATTTATATTATATATATTACTCTTAGATATAGCCTTTTGTGGGCATATCTTTTTACAAGTTCCACAAGCTATACAATCCTTTGAAATTATAAAACCCTTTTTATAAATCCCTTTATTTCCAAAAGAAAAACTCTCTCTAAAAATTGGTATCCTTGATAGATCAAAAAACTCTCCTTCACCTTCATAAACACAAAATACTTCTAAGATATATCTGCTATCATTAGGATATACACTATCCATAGATGGATTTTCTAAAAACACCCTATTTAATAAGCTTTGACTTACTTTTTTAACCTTACCTAACAATCTAATTGTTTGATATTTTTCATTCATCCCAACTATAGAAACTTTTTTAGTTTTCTCAAGCTCCTTATAAAAATCTTTTCCCCTTGCGGTAACAAAATATAACTTTTCATCTTCAGCTATCATTACATCAATAATCCTTACTTGAGGATTTAAATTTTCATCAACAGTTGCAAAAGCCACATCTTTAATCTTTCTTAATTCTTGAAAATACTCTTTACAAGAGGGCATTTTTAAATTTTCCATTACTTATCACCTTTTTTACTTTTTTTTACATTACAATAATAGTATGTGTTATTAATATTGTACAGTAAGCACTTTTAAGTACCTCAGTTTCTTAAATATACTATTACTTACTAAATAAATTGAATTATTAACTTATTATTCTATATTATTTTTAAATTTAATAAACTATCACCTTTATTCTTTGTATAACACCTCAATTTTTAAATTTTATATAAATTAAAACTTTTAAAGTACCAAAATTTATTCCATCTCATACTATGTAATATAACTAATTTAGCAATACACATAAAATTAAACATATGTCTGTTGCTTAATAAAAATACGAAATAGATAAAAAAGGAGATTTTATTTATGGCTGAATGTAAAACACCTTCCGTTAACGTAGTTAAAATTGTTAATGGCTCTATATTAACTTTTGAATGTATAGCTAAACTTTCTAATGATCGTCCTAATACTATGGAAACTCTTCAATTTATAGACGAACTTCAAACTGGATTAACATTTTATCCAAATATTACCGACCCAGATTTAACAGTTTCTTATTCTACTAATTGCGGAGCTTATATACCTCTAGACCCTGATGCTACTCCTCCAGGTTATACTTTTACTGCTACAGCTACCGACCCTGCAACTCTTACTGTAAATATACCAGAGGGAAACATTCCAGATTCTACTACCTCTCAATATACTTTTGTAAAAATTCAATTTAAGGTTCAAGTAACAGATGTAGCTGCTCTTGATTGTAACCTAACTAATACAGGTACATTCAATATGCTTGATGCCACTCCTGCAGTAATTGGATCTGCAGAAGTTAATTTATGTAGATCAATAGTAGAAGAATATGACTTTATGGTTGCAGGATATTCTTTAAATGTTTGTGGTGATTCCTGTAGTTCTTGTTTAGAAGCAGTTACTCCTTGTGGACAATCTTTTGATTCTTGTAACGGTTCTTCAGACAATGAATTTAGTGAAGATTTTACTGCTGCATTCTTATTCACTGCTATGAATGGTGATTATGGTGACCCTACTGATCCAGATTCTCAAGCTAATTATGTTATAACAATAAGACCTACTGAGGGATTTGAATTCCCTACTACTCCTGCTGACTTAGATGGTATAAAAGTTTCTATAGCTAGTGGCTGCTTATGTCATGGTTCTGAAATAGAAACTGCTACTGCTACTGTTGAAGGAGGTAATCTTGTAATAACAATTCCTCATAATGGAACAACTGCTACTGGTTGCGATATGGGTGGCAAAACTATTTTAGTTACTATTCCATATCAAATTGATGATTGTGCTGAATCACCTTCTACTATTGAAGGTTCAATCCAACTTATAGCTCCAGGTAGTACTACACCTACACCATCACTTGATAATTTCTGTTTATGTGTTAACTCTGAATGTTCACAACTTATGGGTGTAAGAAAAACAATACTTTGCTAATAACTTAAACTAAATACCCCTCTATAAATAAAACCACCATAAATGTTTTTACGTTTATGGTGGTTTGTTTTTGTACTTTATAACTTTTTAACTTAAAATCACTTAGGCTTATGGCATATCATACTATATATTATTGCTACTTTAAAACACTAACTATATTAAACATATGCTGTTTTTATTTAGAATATTAATGAAAATAAAATGAAAGGATACTCTACCTATGCCTAATATATGTAAAAAAAACACTACTACACTTAAAGTAGTTAATGGCTCAATATTAACCTTTGAATGTATAGCTAATATTTCTAATGATATTACTAATTCTTTTATTCTACAATTTACAGATTATTTATCAGAAGGTGCAAAATACATTGAAGATTTTGGTGTAATAGTATCTTACTCAACTGATTGTGGAGGTACTTATAACAGACTAGAAAATTTCGATGGTCCATCTTTTGATTCTAATGAACTTTCAATCATATTTGATCAACCTATTCCAAAATCTATAGATTATGACTATACTCTTTTAAAAATTAACTTTAAAGCTTTAGTAACCAATATAGATACTCCTAACTGTATATTAGTTAATAAGTCTACATTTTCTTCATTTTCTTGGTTACCTTTAGACCCATCAGATTTTGAGAAAAGTATTACTTCATATTATTTAATAAAAAAATATGATTTTATGTTAGCAGGATATTCTTTAAATATTTGCACCAACTCTTGTAACTCATCCTTAAAGAGTATTAGTCCTTGTTCTCAATGCCTTAACTCATATTCTTTGAGTGAAGAATTAAGATTTAAAAAAGATTTTAATGCTACATTTTTATTTAATGCTATAAGTGGAGATTATGGAATTTATAGTGATAATGGTTCATTTACAGATACAGCTGAATATGTTATAACAATAAATCCTACTACCAATGTTACATTTCCTACCACAGAAGAGGATTTTAAAAAAATAAAGATTTCTATAGCTAATAGTTGCTTATGTCATGGAACTGAAATAGAAAATATTTTTGTTGAGATGGATGATGATAGTCTTGTTATAACAATTCCTCACATTGGTACAGCTAATATTATTACTGATGACAATACTAATCTTAACTGCTCTATAGGTGGTAAAACTATTTTAATTACTATTCCATGTTCCATTAATGAATGTATTACATCGCCTTTCTTTATTGAAGGTTCTATACAGCTCATAAACACCGTTAACGGGGATGTTTTAGCATCACTTGATAGCTTCTGTTTATGCGTTAACTCTAGATGTTCTACTCTTATGGCTGTGGGGAAAAATATATTGTGTTGATTTGTAATAAGTATAAACTCTATATGTAGTAGTTTATACTTATTATCTTATACAACCTATTACTCTAAAACATTAAATTTATCATATATGATTTTGTATAATATAACTAATTTAATAATATATATTCTATTGAAAATACTAATAAAGGAGTATCTTATTAATGTCATGTAGTAAAATTCAAGTACTTAAAAACTCAATACTAACATTTCAATCTACAGTTAAAGTTTCTACTACAAGTCTTACTACTGATAAAGTATGCCTTAGATTTACTGATATATTACAAGATGGCTTAATATTTGTAAATAGCCATCTAACTTCTATTGTTAATGTTGGCTCTGTAGAAGTATGGTACTCTACAGATTATGAAGCTACACCCTATAAACAATTAGAAATTCTTAAAAACTATGATAGAAATCTTATTATAAATTACTTTATAAACCTATCAACAGATAATGAATTAATTGTATATATACTTCCATCTGGAATTGAAATTATGAAACAAGCTGATAGTTTATGTAGAAGTATTTTTATAAAAATCACTTTTAAAGCACAAGTAAATAATTTAACTACACTTGGCAAAACCTTAGACAATAAAGGGGTATTTACCTTAGTTGAAATGCCAAATATTACTTCTCCTCCTATTATTCCAATTTCAAAAAATGCAAAAGTTCAGTTATCTATGCCTTATATAGATCATTATAGCCCTATGGTTTTAGGATATTCCATTTCAGTTTATAGACCTGCTAGTACATTTAATGCTAAACTTTGTTTTAATGCTTTAAATGGGGCATATGGTGATGACACTAATCCTGGTGTCCTTGTTGATACTTGCTATATTTTAACTATAAAGCCCACAGCTGGACTTACATTTCCAACACCATCTAAAAAAGGGGTTGCTACCATACCTAAAATACACATTTATGCAGATTGCTTTTTACCAAATGGAACTAATGAATTAACTGCCCTAAATATAACATATAAAGTAGTACAGGGAAATCTTCAAATAACAATTCCTTACACAGATTCAGTAAACACAAATCAATATATATCTCTATCTGGAAAATTTATCTCAGTTAATATTCCCTATAATATTAATGACTATAATCTATATACCAATAAAAATACTTATATTGAAGGTTCTATAAAATTTATAAATAATTCTAATCCTAAAGACCCTGTAACCCTAGCATCTCTTAACCACTTTCGTCTATGCGTTAATTTTGAATATCCTGAACTTATGGGAGTAAGTGAAATCATATTTTGTTAATAAAACAAATACCTTTCATAAGTATAAACTACCATAAACATCATTATATTTATGGTAGCTTAATTTTATATAGCTTTAATTTTCTCCTTTAAAAAATCTTTTTATTCTTTCCCAAATAGATTTTTTATAAGTTTCTTCTGTTTTTTCTTCTGTACTTTCCCTTATTTCCTCATCATCACTTTGTCTATTTACTTCTTCACTATCATTACTATCTAAATCCTTATCCTTATCAAAACCATCACTATTTTCTTTTAAATCTTCATTTTCACTAATATTCTCCTTAGTACTACTTTCTAAATCTTTGTTTTCAATATAATTATTATCTTTTTCACTCCCCTTTGTTTCCTCCAAAACTTCTAAGTTATTTCCATTCTTTTCAATATCTATTATATTTTCTTCTATGGCTGTAGTATCTTTAGGTTCTAAATCTTCATTAATAATATCTTTAATACTTTCTTCTAAATTTCCTATTATTTCTTCGTCTTTTTCTAATTGTTCATGGTTCTTTCCTATTTCATTATCATTTACATCACACTCTTCAAATTCTTCTTTTATTTCTTTATCTATCTCACTATTTTCTCCACTTTGTAATTTTTCCATATCCTCTAATAAATTTTCTTCATCCTCTATCTTTTCCTTAAACTCTATAAGTTCTATATTATTCCCTAAGTATTTTTTTGCTATCTTACCATTTTTCCCTTTATTACTTTTATCACTCTTATTTCCTCCTAAACCTCCTATAGGTGCCTTAATGTTTATGTCTCCTATTTCAGCTTTTACTACTGCATCCTTTGAATTAATTAAACTTCCACTATCTCCACCATCAAATCCCTTTACATCTTTCCCATCAATAAAACTTCCTGAGTTTCCCCCATTTCCTAAATTCACCTCAACCTCATTACCTATTCTAATCTTAGAGATACCCCCTAAGTTAGTATTTAATAATGAAATTATATCTCCACCATTTCCCCCTTTTACCATAGGAAATTCATCTTCATCTTTAATACTCCCACCATGACCAGCCCTTAAAAGAGTATTATTATCTATGTTAATTTCACCTTGTCCAAAACTTATGGTACATCCACCATCTCCACATACTCCACTACTATAGTCTCCAATTAATATTCCACCATTTCCTCCACTTATCTCTAAAAGACCATTTCCTTTCTTTTCAAATATTCCATTATTTTTAATCTCTACTCCATTTCCTCCTTTACCAGCTATTTTATCTTGAGATATACTTTGAATATCTATTCCATCTTCTCCAACTATCTTTAAATTAATATTATCAAGGACTCTTATTGAAGAAATATCATTTATCTTTTCATTATAAAATCCTATACCACATCCACTACCTAAAGTTTTTTCAACTTCCCCTCTATTATCACCATTTCCAGCTAAGATTTCTATAGAACCTTCACCTGAAAATACAACGTTTCCTGCCCCTTCTGTATAAAAACTACTTCCTATTACAGGTACACCAGAACCTCCACTTACTTTTAAAAAGCTATCCTTTTCTCCCTTTATTTCTACCGTTTGATTGTTAGTTATACATATTCCTATATTACTTTTGCTACTTATAGTATTAACTCCTGAAAACTTTAAATAACTTTTATAATCATGATATTTACCTGATGCAAAATTAATTGCTACTTCATCTTGTGAGTTCAAAATTAAATTGTCTATATTTATGTTTAAGTCTGAATTTCTTTTCTTAACAAAAACTCTAAAATCACAGGGTTTTCTGTTACTCGTTAGTGTAATATTAGTTATATCCTCAGTAATTATAACTGTTCTATTAGATAAATCGTCTTCTTGATAAATGGCTAAATTTACTATATCCCCATTTTTAATAGTCATAAATTTCTCCTAATTTATTAATTCCTATAATTAATAATATGATATATTTTGTATGCTGTATTCAAAAAGTACACATTTATTTTTTTAAAACATAATATAAATAATAATAATTTTTTTAAGGAAGATATTCATGATTAATATAAAAAAAGAGATTCTTTTAGATTCATCATTTTTAAACAAAAATAATGAAATTGAACTTAATCTTTCAAGACTCTATACTAACGAAAATAAAAGCTTTAATTTAAAAACTACCTCTAACTATTTAAAAATAAAAACTAATGATACTATACTAGCTAATATCTGTATAAAAAATACTTTAGATACTCCCTTAGAGAATATAAAACTTAAAATTTGTAACGATAATCTTTTTAATATTATACCCTCTTCATTAAGAAATACCTCAACTAAAGAGTCTTATATATCTAAAAACCTTGATTGCAACATTTTTTCAATAGGCTCATTAAATCCTAATGAATCATTAGATATTAAATTTAATATGATTCTTAATTTAAAATATTTTAATTCACCATTTAATAGATCCTTAAAGTCACTAAACCTTATAAACCATGAATTAAATGATATGCAAATTAAGCTTGATCAACCTACATTAAAAATAACTACAAAACCTAAAGAAGATAAAATTGAAATTAAAAATATAGGTTCGACACCCTTAAAAAATATTGTTTATAGGTATGAGATTCCAAAAGGATTTCTTATTGATACTAACTCTATCAAATACGACCTTAAAGACATACTATGTACTATATCATTTAAAATAATTAACAATAATATTTTATTCAAAATCGATAATATACCTAATGATAAAAAAATAGTTATTTCTTTAAAACATATTAATATAAACTCACTTTTATCCCCTGTCTTTATGACTATTAAATAAGCTATTATTAAGCTCATGATTTTAATAAACAGCAATTAGAGTAATTACTAATAAGATAATTTATATATACAAAGAGGATATATCAAAGTAAATCTTGATGTCTCCTCTAAAAATCATCTATTTATTTTTCCTAAAACAACAAATCAAACTATATATCCTTCTTATTTTTAAAACTTACTTTAAAATTTTTCTAAAATCTTAGATTTGTTAATTTTATTTTTTATAATATTAATAATGTTAGTGTCAAAGGCATTATTACTCCTATTACTATACACATTTTAAAAAAGCACACCTTAGGATGTACTTTTAAATAGACAGTATTTAAATTTTCTCTTAAGATATAACATTCTTTTTAACTTCAGTTTTAATTTCATCCTTATTATTTCTAAATATTATTCCTTTAAAATAATATCTTTTATCTATAAAACTTACTATATAAGTTACAACTTTTCCTGTAGTTAATGCACATATAACAGTTCCAATACCGATACCCTTAAACTCTTTTAAAAATACTAGAGATAAAATAACTGTTATTGCTAAAGATATTAAATCAAACCTTGTTTTTACTATTTTATAGGTTGAATTAAAATGTATTGGCACTTCTCTTGTAAATGTATCTATAGGTAAAATAGGCATAGTACATCTTAATAGAAGGCATATTCCTAGTGAGAGGATAAAAAAACTAACTATAAAATAAATTGTATTTAAAAAAATATTGTTAGGTAATTTAGGAACGAATATATTAAAGAAATCTATAAAGTATCCAAAAATTACTGCCAAGAAAAATGAAACTATATATTGTTTTTTGAATCTTCTAGTTACTAAAACTAAAAGAAAGACTATAAAACATTGAAATGAATAATTCCATACCCCAAATGTAATTTTATTAAAAACTAAGCTTAATGTATAAGGTACAGAGGATATTGAAGCTATTCCAAATCCACTTTCAACCATAAGAGTTGTGGCAAAACCATTAAAAATCAACCCTAAACATAAAGCTAATTCCCCTGAAAATAATCTCTTTTCTTTCATAAATACCCCCATAATTTAAAAATATTATCTCTCATTTAGCACACGTGTGCAAAGAATTGTTTAATAGTATGTAAACGTAACTATATTTAGTTTATCATTATTCCATTTTCTTTTCAATTATTACTTGTGTTATAGTTTAATTAATATTTAATATAACATAATATTTTAGTGTCAATTAAGTAACTAATTACATAAACTATATTAGGTGAATTGTTAATGATAAATAAGACTTCTAAAATAATAAACTTTAGTTAAATCACTTAAGTTAATACTTTAATCTCAAAGTAACTATATAGTTAAATTTAAAAATAAAATCTCCTTTTTATAAAAATGAAGTCATATAAACCTAAACAGTAACCTAATAAAAAATAATAGAACATAGATTTACTCTATGTTCTATTTAAATTATCTATTGGATTTTATGCCCTGTTTCTTGGATACAACTTTTAATTGCTTCTTTTGTTGCAGGTTTACTATATACCACTTCTACACTTCCTCGTGCCATATCAACACAAACCTCATTTACTCCTTGAACTTTTCCAAGAGCATTTTTAATTTGAGTTTTCATATTTTCGTTAGCAATTCCATCTACTATATAATGTTGTCTTTCCATAATAAACTACTCCTTATATTTAAAAATATATAAATAGTATGTTCATAAGGTATACATATTATTTCTGTTATTTAAAATTAAAAATTTTAACATCATCCTATTTTTATTTATATTTTTAACTTCTAAGAGACCCTACTGGATCTTTTTTTGCAGCCATCTTAGCTGGAAGCCATCCACCTATCATTGTTAAAACTACACTTATAATTACTAAGATTATTGCATGAACTGGATTTAAGTTTGCTACATTTTCAAGGTCTGTCATGTTGTATAATATATTATTTATTGGAAATGTAAGAACATAAGCAATTCCTATTCCTAAAACTCCTGAACATGTTCCTATAATAAATGTTTCTGCATTAAATACCCTTGTAATATCTTTTTTTCTAGCACCTAAAGCTCTTAATATACCTATTTCTTTAGTTCTTTCTAAAACAGAAATATAAGTTATAATTCCAACCATAATAAGAGATACAACTAATGAAATTGATGCAAAGGCTATTAAAACAACAGTTATTCCATCCATTATCCCTCCTGTCATATCTGATATGCTTTGTGCTAAATCTGTATAAATTATCTTTTCAGCGTCATCTTCACCATAATTATATTTGTCTAAATATTCAATAACTAATTCTTTATTTTCAAAGTTGTTTGGATAAATCATTACAGCATAAGGTGTTCCGTCTCCACCAAAATAGCTTAGTAAACTTGTTCTTGTTTCATCATCTATCTCTTCTCTTGTTAAAACATTATAATTTGCACTCTCTTGAGATTTTACTATACTTGAATTTTTGCTATTATCAATGACTAATTGTGTTAATCCATCACTATAGACTATACCATTCCCTAGTATGCTTACTCCTGAATCTTCTTTTTGTCTAAGTATTCCACTTATTTTTAGAGTTATGCTGTTATTTGAATTGTACATATCTTCATAAGCTGTTGATGGTATATATGTTCCAAAACCTGTTTCCTCATAAAAATCATCATTACTTATAAGCTTAAATTCCATTCCTACTAAATCCTTAAAGTCTATGCTATCAACATTTTCTACATCTATACCAAGATTTTTCAAAGTATTTATATCTGCTCTATTTTGAGCGTCTACAACTAAAACTAAATCTGTATTTTCTGTTGGATAACTACCATCTAATAAATCATAGTTCTTCTCTAAATAAGATTCAGAATTACTATCTAACATAACTGGATATGATGATAATTCACTAACTCCCGACATCATAGGATTTGAAAAAGGTGAACTACTTGAACCTCCATCAAAAGTAACTTGTTTAATAGCATCATCTACTTTGGTTAAAAGATTCATTGATACAACTCTAGTGTATCCAATACTATTACATATACTTGTATCTATTTTATTTAAATAATCTATATACTTATCTGTTATATTATTTGTATGAAGTATTGTGTTTTCACTTGAGTCATATAAAAATACTTCTTCTGCATCTGAATAATTACTGCTTCCAAGCATCTTATCCTTCATTTGCTCTCTTGCAGATGCCATTGTTTCTTCTGTAACTTCCTGTGCAGTTTTTGAAACAAAAATTGGATACTCCGATAAGGCATCACTTTGAACCTCTTGAATCTTCGTATCAAATCCAGTTGATAAACTAAGTATAACTGCAATTCCTATAATACCAATACTAGATGCAAAGGCTGTTAAAAATGTTCTTCCTTTTTTTGTCTTTATATTTGTTCCAGATAACTTTAACGCAGTAAAAAAGTTCATACTAGTTTTCTTTAATGAATAATTACCATCTTGAAATTCTTTTTTTAGCTGATTAGAATCTGATACTACCTTTCCATCTCTAAACTCAATAATTCTATCTGAGTATTCATGGGCAAGCTCTGGATTATGAGTAACCATAATTACAAGCTTATCCTTTGCAATATCCTTTATAAGTTCCATTATTTGAATACTTGTTTTTGTATCTAAGGCTCCTGTTGGCTCATCAGCTAATACTATATCTGGGTCATTAGCAAGAGCTCTTGCAATAGCAACCCTTTGCATTTGCCCACCTGATAATTGATTTGGCTTTTTATTTACGTGGTCTTTAAGTCCAACCCTCTCTAGAACTTCTAAAGCTTTTTTCCTTTTTTCTTGAGGTGATATTCCACTTAAAGTCATTCCCAGTTCTACATTTGATATTATATCTAAGTGATTTATTAGATTATAGCTTTGAAATATAAATCCAATACTATTATTTCTATAAGCATCCCACTCATAATCCTTAAATTCCTTTGTGGATTTTCTATTTATAATTAAATCTCCACTATCATACCTGTCAAGGCCCCCTATTACATTTAGACATGTTGTTTTTCCAGAACCACTAGGTCCAAGTATTGACACAAATTCATTTTTTCTGAAGTTTAATGATACTCCATCTAGTGCAACTTGGGTAAATGAACCCGTAGTATAACTTTTTTTTATATTTTTTAACGTAAGCATATTTTTTAACTTCCCCCTTTTTTTAATTGATAATATTTTACATTATTTATATTAACTGAATATTAACTTAACCCATTTATTTTTCCACTCATATACTATAAAAAGTACCTATGGAAGTGTATTTATATATGCTTTTTATTCTACACATATTTATGTATTTTATTTCTTTAACTATATTCTCTATTATCTATATATCTTTTAAAACAGCACCTTATATATTTAAGCTGCTATACGTTCTATATTATTTAATTCTTTCTATGGTATATATTTTTGCTTTAATAATTACTCTTTTATATATATTAATAATTCACATGTTTTGTTTTATATGGTATAGTATTCCTAATAATTCAAAAAAATAAAGGAGAAAAGCTAAATTTAGCTTTTCTCCTCTAAACAACATTATATCTTGATTATTATTTCTTAATTTATTTAAATTTCTAAAAAGATAGTTCTGTATCTTCTAAAGTATCTATGTTTGATTCTTTCCTCATTATTATTGTGAAAATAGTAGCTGCTAAAACTGCTGAACCAATGTCTGCAATAGATTGTGCTAATGATAATCCATTTTGTCCTACAAATTTATTTAGTAAAAATAACATTGGTATATATACTAGGCCTTGTCTGCATAATGATAACAATAACGATGGTTTAGCTTTTCCCATAGCTTGGAAGGTACTTATAAGTATCATTTGTATTCCAACTACAGGAAGCCCTAAAATACTCATTTTTATAAATAATGAACCAAGTTCTATAACTTGTGGATCATTTATAAATCCTCTTATAATTCCATTAGAACCTATGAATAAAATAGCAGTTCCAATACATCCAATACTTGTTGAAATTATAGCTGAAAACTTTATGATGCTCTTCATTCTCTTTAAATTACCAGAAGAATAGTTATAAGCTACAAGGGGCTGTATTCCTTGAGCAAGACCTACACAAAGCATAGCAGGAAGCATGCTCGCCTTATTTACTACACCAAGTGCTGCAACTACATTATCTCCATAAGGCATTGCAAAGTTATTTAAAATAATAGCTGCAAAACTCATTAACATATTGTTTAAAGATGCAGGAATCCCTATTGTAAAAATATTTTTCATTATATCTCCATTTAATGAAAAATGCTTATATGCAATTGATAATACCTGACTTTTTTTAATAATATAGAAAGCATAGTATAAAGTAGATACTACATTAGCAAAGATAGTTGCAATAGCAGCTCCCTTTACTCCATAGCCCAATAGAATGATTAAAATAGGGTCTAATATAATGTTAAGTATTGTACCTAACATCATTCCCTTTAATGATTGAGTAGCTGCACCTTCAGCACGAACAATTTGTCCTAAAGCAAAACTTAAAATAACAGCTGGTGCACCATAGGCTATAACTGTAAGATAATCTTTTGCAAAGCCATAAGTATTTGTACTGGCTCCTGCTAGATTGCAAATTTGTGGCATAAAAATAAGAGCAAGTATAATACATATACATCCAACTACCATGGCACCATAAAAGCAAAATGCAGAAACCTTTTTAGTTCTTTCTTTATCTTTTCTTCCAAGTAACCTTGAGATATACGATCCCCCACCTACTCCAAACATATTTCCAATAGCCATTAATAATAAAAATACTGGCATTGTAATTGATACTGCTGCAACTTGATTTGCATCATTTAATCTACCAACAAAGAATGTATCTGCCATATTATACACAACAGTTACAATCATTCCAATCATAGTTGGAAGTGCTAAAGACACTACAGCCTTTGGTATAGGTGCCTTTTCAAATAATTCATCCCTCATGTTTAATAATCCCCCTTAACTTTTTTTAACTCTAACTTAAAACACAAAACAGAAATTTTATTAAATATTTCTATATACCATTAATAATAGTTTATGTAACATATCCTTTTCATTTTCTGTCATACCCTTGACTAGTTCCTCTTCAATATCATCCATAGACTTAAACACATTTTTTTGCAAGTTTTCTCCATTTTCAGTAAGAACAATTTTCTTTGCACGTCTATCTTCCTTTATATCTATTCTCTTTATTAATTCTTTATTTTCTAAAGTATTTAAGATACTTGTTATTGTGGAACTTTTAAGATTGAAAGCTTTTTCAATATCCTTTTGAAATGTATCTAAGTTTTTATTTAATAGTAAATGAGCTATTATTTTACTCTGTTGAAGGGTTACACCATACTTTTCTAAATTAGAATCATGCTTAATTTTTATTTTATGTTCTATTTGATGTATGATAAACCCATTATTATTCATCAGTTCTTCTATACTTTTTTTCCTCATAAAACTACTCCTATAATTTACCTAGAATTCTAACTATTTGATTATAATATATTAACCCAAAAATATCAATATATTATTTTTATTACATTATTTATTTAATTAAAGTATTATTTTACTTTTTTACAAAACAATACTTATTTAAATTACTACTTAAAAAAAAGAGATGTATAAAGATAACTACATCTCTTCCATAATCTATCTTTACCTATGATAGATAAAAATTTCTTAAAACTTAATTAATTTATTATGAAATTTTCTCAAACTGACTATTATAAAGTTCTGCATAAAATCCATTTTTAGAAAGAAGTTTTTCATGATTTCCACTTTCTATAATGTCTCCATCTTTCATTACAAGAATAAGGTCTGCATTTCTTATAGTTGATAATCTATGAGCTATGACAAAAGAAGTTCTACCTACTGTTAATTTGTCCATAGCCTTTTGTATAAGCTCTTCAGTACGAGTATCTACTGAACTTGTAGCTTCATCTAGTATAAGAAGAGGTGCATTTTCTATCATAGCTCTTGCAATTGTTATAAGTTGTTTTTGCCCTGCTGAAAGGTTAGCTTTATCATTTAAAATAGTATCATATCCTTTTGGAAGTGTTGATATAAAGTGATGAATTCCAACAGCTTTACATGCCCTTATAACCTCTTCATCTGTTATACCTTCTTTACTATAAACTATATTTTCCCTTATGGTTCCTTCAAATAACCAAGTATCTTGAAGAACCATACAGAAAAAGTCATGAACATTTTCCCTGGTTATGCTCTTTGTGTTTACACCATCTATCTTTATTTCTCCACTATTTAGCTCATAGAATCTCATAAGAAGATTAACTATTGTAGTTTTACCTGCCCCTGTCGGGCCTACAATTGCTATTTTTTGCCCTGGAAATGCGTGAGCTGAAAAATTATTTATTATAATTTTTTCTGGACTATATCCAAACCTTACATTTTTAAACTCAACATCACCTCTAGAAGTTGTTAATACATTATCTTTATAGCTTTCATCTTCTAGCTCTTTCTCTTCTAAAAACTCAAAAACCCTTTCACTAGCTGCTGCTGTAGATTGCATACTTGTAAATGCTTGTGCCATTTGAGCTAACGGTCTTGTAAATAATCTTACATATATCATAAAAGCTACAATAACACCAAAAGTAATTTTATTATCAAGAACCATAGCACCTCCTACTACACACACAGTTACATAAGCAAAATTTCCTATAAACCCCATAAGAGGCATCATAAGCCCTGATAAAAATTGAGATTTCCAAGCACTTTCATATAATTTTTCATTTATTTTATCAAAGGTTTTTTTAGCTTTTTCTTCTCCATTATAAACTTTAACAACATTTAACCCACTATATATCTCTTCTATATGTCCATTTATTTCTCCTAAATACTTTTGTTGTCCTAAAAAGTATTTTTGTGACTTTGAAATAATTATTATCATAAATAAAAAACCTATTATGGTTGCTACAACTGCTGAAAATGTCATAATTAAATTCGTTTTTAACATCATAAATAGTGAACCTAAAAATAATGTCATCTCAGTTACTAGCATCCCTATACTTTGATTCATTGTTTGCCCTATGGTATCTACATCATTTGTCACACGGCTTAATATATCTCCATAGCTTGTAGAATCAAAATACTTAAGAGGTAATTTATTTATCTTTTCTGAAATATCACTCCTTAAGCTTTTAGAAAGTCTTTGGGTAACAGTTGCCATAATAAATCCTTGAATATAGCTAAAAATAAAACTTAATCCGTAAAGTATAGAAAGCAAAATAGCTATTCTTTTAACTCCATCTAAATCTATACTACTTACTAATCCATCTGTAATAATATCAGTAATCTCACTTAATTTATTAGGTCCTATTATAGTAAAAACTGTGCCTATTATAGCAAATACAAAAGCTACTATTATTTGAGGTATACATGACTTACAATATACTATTAATTTTTTCCAGCTTTTAATAAAATTTTTTGGCTTTTCATAAGCTCCCATACCTCTACCTGGTGGCCCACCTACTGGTCTATGATTTCTTCTAGATGTTCCTTCATTATATCTACCCTTACTCATTTTCAAGCTCCTCCTTAGATAATTGTGAATATGCAATTTCCCTATAAACTTTACATGATTTTAAAAGTTCTTTATGAGTTCCCATTCCTACAATTTCGCCTTCATCTAAAACTATTATTTTATCTGCATTTTTAATAGTTCCAATTCTTTGAGCAACTATTATATTGGTTGCGTCCTTAGTTTCTTTTCTAAGTTCTAAACGAAGATTTCTATCTGTTTTGTAATCAAGGGCTGAAAATGAATCATCAAATATATAAATTTCTGGTCTTTTATAAATAGCTCTTGCTATATTAATCCTTTGCTTTTGCCCCCCTGATACATTTGTTCCCCCTTCTGCAATTTTTCCATTATAGGTATTTTCCATTTTTTCTATAAAATCAGTGCCTTGGGCAATCTCTATAGATTTTTTTACTCCATCTAAAACGTCACCATTATCCTCATCTTTTCCATAAGCCACATTAGATGTTACAGTTCCTCTAAATAAAACTGCCCTTTGAGGCACATAACCTAACTTTTCATGAAGATCTTTTTGTTTATACTCCTTAATATTTATTCCATCTACTAAAATTTCTCCCTCTGTTACATCATGGAATCTTGGAATAAGATTTACAAGAGTACTTTTACCGCTTCCTGTTGAACCAATAAAAGCAACAATTTCTCCTTTCTTTGCAGTAAAATTTACATCTTTTAATGTATAATCCTTAGCATCTTTATATTTAAAACTAACATTTTTAAATTCAATTTCACCTTGTAATGAAGTTTGTCCGATATCTTTATCACCATCTAAAATAGTAAGTTTAGTATCTAACACTTCATTAATACGCTTTGCACAAACTGAAACTCTTGGAAGCATTATAAAAAGCATAGTTAACATCATAAAAGCCATGACAACTTGTACTGCATAAGCTGAAAACACTACCATATCACTAAATAAAGACAATCTATTTAATACATCAGTTCTTTGTATTATATACGCTCCAATCCAATAAACTGCTAAGTTTAATCCATTCATAACTAGTCCCATACTAGGGTTCATAATAGCCATTATCCTACTTGCAAAAAGATTTGTAGATGTTAAATCATTATTAGCATATTCAAACTTTTCTTCTTGATATTTTTCTGCGTTATAAGCTCTTATAACTCTAACCCCTGTTAAATTTTCTCTAGTAACTCTATTTAGATTATCTGTTAACCCTTGAATCTTTTTAAATTTAGGGATAGCAAAAATTATAATAATAATATTTACAACTAAAAGAAATAACACAGCTCCTGCTGTTGTGGCAGTCCATTGCCAACTTTTATCTGATATCTTTATAATTGCCCAAATAGCTAAAATAGGAGCTTTAATCAAAACCTGAAGTCCCATAGCCATAAACATTTGAATCTGTGTTATATCATTTGTTGAACGAGTAATTAAGCTAGCAGTAGAAAAATTATTGATTTCATCCATAGAAAAAGACTCCACTTTGCAAAAAACCATCCCACGAAGCCTTTTAGAAAAAGATGCTGCAACTTTAGAAGCAAAGAAAGCTACAATTATACAAGACACTAAACTTCCAAAAGCACATAACATCATATAAGAGCCTGACTTTAAAATATCTCCCATGGTGCTTCCTTCTACTTGTACAAGAGTTGTAATTTCAGACATATAATCTGGAAGTCTTAAATCAAGCCATACTTGTGCCAATATAAATATAAAACTAAGAAATATAAATAACCATTCTTTAGACTTTAAATATTTAAATATTTTTATCAAATCTTTTCCTCCTTTATATAATTCACGAATTTAAATAAAGTCGCCAAGATTTTGGCGACTTTCATTTAATTTGCTACCTAATATATATTTAAAATCTGTTTTACTTTATGACAGTTATTTTTTTTCATAGAATCACTATATTAAACACAGCTCAAGTTTTAGTTGCATATTCACAGAATTAATCTAATTTCACTTTGGAAATTTAAAACATTTACACCTAATTAATAATTCCCTATAATTTATTTATATATTGTATTTTATATTAAATTTTGTACATAGCTACCTAGATCCTATACATTAATAAACTAAATACAATATTATATTTTTTTAAGGATGTGAGAACTTATGAATAAAATGAGAGCAATTGAAGTTAAAGCACCTGGTACTGATTTTGAATTAGTTAATAGAGAAATTCCAACTCCTTCTAAAAATCAAATTAGAATTAAAGTTGAAGC
>JAUNBX010000036.1:0-9071 GCA_030526875.1 Clostridium perfringens
TTTACAGCAGCTAAAAAGTTTAAAGTAAATCAATTTACAGCTATGGCAATTGGAGCAGCACTTATTTATCCTGATATTGCAGGTCTTGCAGGACAAACAGTAACATTCTTTGGAATACCTGTAGTTATGCCATCTAGTGGATATGCTTCAACAGTTATTCCTATAATATTATCAATATTCTTAGCATCAATTGTAGAAAAATTCTTTAAAAAGATTATACCAGATGTAGTTAAAACATTCTTAGTACCATTTTGTACATTATTGGTAGTAGTACCATTAACATTTATAGCAGTTGGACCAGTTGCATCAACAGCAGCTAATTTATTAGGGGATGTTACACTAGCTATCTATAACTTTAGTCCAATAGTTGCAGGTATATTTATAGGTGGATTCTGGCAAATATTTGTTATGTTTGGTATGCACTGGGGCTTAGTTCCAATATCTATAAACAATATAGCAGTTTTAGGTTCAGATCCAATTGTTGCTTCATCAGTTGCAGTATGTTTTGCACAAACAGGTGTAGTAATTGCAATAATGCTTAAAGCTAAAAATAAAAAATTAAAATCTTTATGTATACCATCTATAATTTCAGGAATGTTTGGAGTTACCGAACCTGCAATATATGGTATAACACTTCCAAGAAAGAAACCATTTATATTAAGTTGTATAGGTGGTGCAGTTACTGGTGGGATAATGGGATTATTCCAAACAAAATTATATGCATCAGGTGCTATGGGGTTATTTGTAATTCCAACTTGTATAAATCCAGCAGGAATAGATAGTGGATTCTATGGAATCATTTTAGCTACAGTAGTTGGATTAGCAGTAGGATTTGCATTAATGTTCTTCTTTGGAAAGTTAGATCCAGAAGATTTAAGAGATGATGAAGTTGTAGAAACAGCTGAAAAATCTATAATGAAAGAAGAAATATTAACAAGTCCAATAAAAGGAACAGTTAAACCTTTATCAGAAGTAAAAGATGAAGCTTTTGCAAGTGGTTTATTAGGAAAAGGAATAGCAATTGAACCTAAAGAAGGAAAAGTTATAGCACCAGCTGATGGAACGCTAACAACTCTATTCCCAACACTTCATGCTTTAGGAATTACAACAGATAATGGAGCAGAGCTTTTAATTCACGTAGGAATGGATACAGTAAAATTAGATGGTAAGTATTTTACTGCAAAAGCAAAACAAGGGGATAGAATTAAAAAAGGTGATGTATTATTAGAGTTTGATATTAATGGAATAAGAAAAGAAGGATATTCTTTAGAAACTCCAGTAATAATCACAAATTTTGATAAATACTTAGATATTATAGAAACAAATAAAAATACTGTTGAGGAAGGGGAAAATCTAATAACAGTATTAGCTTAAAACAGTTTTTAAATAAGATGCTAAATTAATAAAAAGTATCTCCTCTTTAGTTTAGTGTCTTATTTTAAATAAATTACTAACTCTTAAATTAAATAGATGCTGATTTTAGATAGCTAATATTAGTTTTATCTAAAATCAGTAATTATTTAAATCTTAGTAATAAAATTAGTTTTTATATTTTTAATATGTGTAACCTTAAAGGTTATAGATATTAGTAATATAAATAAAGCAAATATAAAGTAATTAGGGGGAAAATATATGAGAATAGATGTTAAGTTTCCAGAAAATTTTTTATGGGGTGGTGCAACTGCTGCAAATCAATTTGAAGGTGGATATAGAGAAGGCGGAAAAGGCTTAAGTACATCAGATGTTATGACTGGTGGAACTCATACAACAGCTAGAAGAATAACTCCAGAACTAGAAGATAACACATATTATCCTAGCCATGAGGCTATAGATTTTTATCACAGATATAAGGAAGATATAGCACTTTTTGCTGAAATGGGATTTAAAACTTTTAGAATGTCTATAAACTGGACAAGAATTTTCCCAAATGGTGATGAATTAGAACCAAATGAAGAAGGATTAAGATTTTATGATAATGTTTTTGCAGAACTAAAAAAATATAACATAGAACCACTAGTAACAATATCCCACTATGAAACTCCATTTGGATTAACCAAAAAGTTTAATGGATGGTTAGGAAGAGAAGCTATTGATTGCTATTTAAGATATTGCGAAACAATATTTAATAGATATAAAGATACTGTTAAGTATTGGTTAACATTTAATGAAATAAATATATTAACTCATGGTCCTGCTGCTGCATTTATGGGAGCTGGAGTTATGTTTGATGATATAAGAGAATTAAAATTTGGAGCATCTGAGAAGGATCATAACCAAGAATGTTTCCAAGCACTTCATCATCAATTTGTAGCAAGTGCTAAAGCTGTACAACTTGGTCATTCAATAAATAAAGATTTTAAAATTGGTTGTATGATAGCTTATGGAACCCAATATCCTTATACTTGTAGCCCTGAAGATGTATTATTAGCACAGCAAAAAGAAGAATTCTCAAATTATCTATGTGGAGATGTACAAGTTAGAGGTAAATATTCAGGATTTGCTAAGCGCTTCTTTAGAGAAAATAATATAGAAATTAAAATGGAAGAGGGAGATTTAGAAACTCTTAAAAATGGATGTGTTGATTTTTATACATTCTCATACTATATGTCAAACTGTGCAAGTAATGATCCTAATGTAGAAGAAACAGGTGGAAATTTATCAATGGGATTAAAAAACCCTTACTTAGAAGCAAGTGATTGGGGATGGCAAATTGACCCTGTAGGATTAAGAACTACTTTAAATAAAATTTATAATAGATATGAAATTCCAGTAATGGTTGTTGAAAATGGCTTAGGAGCTGTGGATAAAGTTGAAGAAGATGGTTCAATTAATGATGATTACAGAATCAATTATCTAAAAGCACATATTGAGCAAATAAAAGAAGCAATTGGTGATGGTGTTGAAGTATGGGGATACACTCCTTGGGGATGTATTGATCTTGTAAGTGCAGGAACTGGAGAGATGAAAAAGCGTTATGGATTTATTTACGTAGATAAAAATAATGATGGCACAGGAACATTAAATAGATCAAGAAAGAAGAGTTTTAACTGGTACAAAGAAGTTATAAGATCAAATGGTGAAAACTTATAATATGAAAACTATATTTAATCATTACTATGTAATATCAATATTAAATTAATATAGTCTAATATCTAAAAGGATGTATCATGACAAAGATAATTTTAAAGTTATTTTGTTTTGATACATTCTTTTTTTATTCCTCTATACTTTATTGAGTTTTAGGTAATATTAAAAATAATTTGGCTTATAGGAAATTATTATTTCTTTATAAAAAGCCTTGCATTGGAGTTAACTCAAAGCTGTATGATTTATATGTAAGAAAAAACAAATTTAAGTTAGTAAAATCTATGGAATGTTATAGGTAAAAATATAAAGACTATAATTGTTAAAAGGGAGAGATTAAAATGAAAAAGCGTATTTTAGGAAATACTGGCCTTGAGGTTTCAGAAGTAGGACTTGGATGTATGGGAATGGACCACGCTTATGGTCCTGCAGCTGATAGAGGAGAAATGATTAAGTTAATTCATAGAGCAATAGAAATGGGATGTAACTTTTTTGATACTGCTGTAGTCTATGGAGAAGCCAACGAAGAACTTTTAGGAGAAGCCTTAGAACCTTTTAAAGGAAATGTTGTTATAGCCACTAAGTTTGGTATTACAGGAACAGTTATTAAAGATGGGAAGCTTGAACATGTTTTAAATAGTACTCCAGAGTCTATTAGAGAGCAGTTAGAAGGTTCTTTAAAGCGTTTAAAAGTTAAGTGTATAGATTTATATTATCAACATCGTATAGACCCGAAGGTAGAACCTGAAATTGTAGCAAAAACAATGAAGGAACTAATAGAAGAAGGGAAAATTAAGCACTGGGGTTTATCAAATGCACCTATTGAGTATATGAGACGTGCTCATGCTGTATGTCCAGTTACTGCTATAGAAAATCAATACTCTATGGTGTGGCGTGAACCAGAAAGAGAGCTATTTAATATCTGTGAAGAGTTAGGTATTGGATTTGTAGCTTACAGCCCTCTTGGAAACGGATTTTTAAGTGGAAAATATACAAAGGATACAAAATACGCTAAAGATGATTTTAGAGGTTTTATGGGAAGATTTAAACCAGAAGTCATTGAAAATAATCAAAAGTTATTAGATTTAATTTCTGAAATTGCAAAAAATAAAAATGCTACATCAGCACAAATAGTTTTAGCTTGGGAACTTGCACAAAAGCCTTTTATTGTTCCTATTCCTGGAACAACTAAGAGTCATAGATTAGAAGAAAATTTAGGGGCAATTAACGTTGAGTTAACAAAAGAAGAATTAGAAAATATTAATAATGCATTAGATAAAATTGAAATAGATGAAACACATTTTTAGAAAAAAACTAAGAGTAAACTAAAATAGATAGATGTAGGGAGGATAAGGATGAATATTACTGAAGTTAGTAAAAAATATGATATTCCAACTGATACATTGCGTTATTATGAGAGAGTTGGATTAATTCCACCAGTAACTAGAGATAAACATGGATATAGAGACTATACTGATTATGATTGTAAGTGGGTTTATTTTGCAAAAGTTATGCGTGGTGCAGGAATATCTATAGAGTCAATGATTGAATATGTATCCTTATTTATGAAAGGGGAAAATACCAAAGAAGTAAGGAAACAGATATTACTTGACCAACAAGAAGAATTAGAGAAAAAAATTCAGGTTATGCAAGAAACCCTTGGATACTTAAAACATAAAATTGACGTCTATGAAGATCATATTCTTAAATATGAGGAACAATTAGTTCCTGAAAAAAGAGAAGAAAATAATAAATAATATAAGTAATAAAGATTAATATATCATTTAAAATAATAAGCATTACTAAGATTTATAGATTAGTAGTGCTTATTATTTTTTATATATGGGTAATTTATGAATAATTATTAATAAATTGTTAAATAAAATATAAATTGCAGAAAACTATTGACAGGGAAATGGAATTCAATTAAAATATAATTGTAAATGAAAATCATTATCATTGAAAAATAAAGATTTTAATTTATGGTATGGACAATTTTGATAATTACAAGAATTTCGTTTGACATCTCTTTTTGAAGAACTCTTACATGTAATTGTAAGAGTCTCTTTAAATTAATAAGCAAGTTACAAAATTAAATTAGTTAGTTTTAGTTTAAGTTACTAAAGGCACGTTACTGGAGGTAATTTAAATGGAGTATATTTCGTCAAGTGTGAAAAGGCATAATAAAATTTTATACATAGTAGCTGTATTATTAGCTATTGCTATTATATATTGTGAGTTAAATAAATTAAGAGGTTCTTTGCCAAGTGCTGTAGGGTACATAGAGAAGCTAACTTATAGTGGATATATATCTATATACTTATTTGTTATAGTAATGTTTATGGGTACTATGAGCAGAAAAATATCATTAACAAAGTATTTTATGAAAATTAGAGCTGAACTTGCTATTATAGCATCTGTATTAATAGTTCCTCACATTTATATTCATGGAATGAAACTTATTTTAGCATTGATGGGTAGTAAAACTCTTACAACAGACCGTATTATATATTCAATTGCAGGGGTTATAGCTCTTGTTATAATGATTCCACTTTTTATAACATCATTTAATTTTGTAAAAAGAAAGTTAAGGGGTGGAATGTGGAAAAAGATTCAAAGATGGTCTTATGCATTTTATGGTTTGATTTATATTCATATTTTATTTGCATATTTAAATGAAAAAGTTATGGATATAAAGAATATAACAATTCTAAGTGTAGTTTTTGGAGCTTATACAGTTTTAAGAATTATGAAAGCATTTAGTGAGAAAAGTAAGAGGAAAACTCATTTATATAAATATTGAATTTTTAAGTAAATTTATTTTAAAACACTAAAATCAACATTAACTAAAAAAACACTAGTTTTAGGTTATAATCATTAAGTATAATTTAATGATTATTTAATCTAAGTCTAGTGTTTTTTTATATTTTAAATAAAATACTTTAAGGAGTATTTTTAAAATTTAAATTAGTCTAGTTTAAAGATAGATAAATTTTAATTCTAATTTAATAATAATATGATAATTTATTTTAACAATAAATTATACAGTAGTTCTTAAGTTAAAAACTAAGGAGGGATTTAGAAGTTGTTAGATAAGTTGACTTTGGGTATCAAAAAATATAGTAGAAAAATATATAGTGTAGCTGCTATTATTGCTATTTGTAGTATAATATTTAATATTTTATATGTTTATTCAGGGCTTGAAATGCCAAGAATACTTTTCTTAGGAAATCAATTATTTGCTAAAGGTTTTCTATCAACTGGAATATTTATAATTGTTATGTTTACAGGAGCTTTTAGCACAAGATGGTTTATAACAAAACTACTTTTAAGAATTAGGGGAGAACTTGCAATAATTGCATCTATTTTTATAATACCTCATATGTTTGAGTCATTATTATTCTCATTAGTAGGTATTTATAGTTCTAAAAGTTTATTACTCATAATAATAATTGGAATTTTAGCTTTTATTATAGTTATGTTTTTATGCTTAATATCTTTTAAAAGAATTAGAAATAAAATGAACGGAAAGAGATGGAAGAAGCTTCAAAGATGGTCTTATGTCTTTTATTTTCTAATATATTTTCATATAATGTTGGCATTCTTATTTTTTGGTTCAAAGCCAAAAATATTAGATTGTCTTGCTCTAACTTTTATATTTTTAGTTTATACTTTGTTAAGACTATTAAAATATAGTAGTGACAAGGATAAGAGAGAAAGAGCAACTAGAAAAGCTAGAAGAAGTGTTAATAAAAGTAGACAAGAAAGAGGTTTATAACTTAGGTATTTTTTATAAATTCAACTAGATTTAGTTTAAATTTAGTTGAATTTTTGTACATTAAATACTTTAATGTGTAAAATAATATATAATAAAGTTAAAAATGTAATAGTGAATATTTTATCCTAAATAAATATTTACTAGGCTAAGTTTTAGTAAGATATTGATTTAAAACCAAGCCATTTATTAAAAATAGATAAACTTTAAGTAAAAGAAAAGGAGTAGATAAATATGTATACAGAAAATATAATTGATAACATATTTAAAGAGTACAAGCCATACATTAATGGAGCTAATGATTTTAAAAGAGCAGCAATAATATTGCCTTTAATAAAAAGGGGAGATAAGTTTAATATTCTATTTGAGCTTAGAACAGATAAGCTTACAACAAATCCAGGTGAGGTATGCTTCCCGGGAGGTTCTATAGAAAAAGGAGAGACGCCACTTGAAGCAGCACTTAGGGAATGTTATGAGGAGGTTGGAACAAGAAATGAACAGGTAAAAGTTGTTTCTCCTCTTGATATATTTATTTCAAATAATAATATATTGATTCATCCATTTTTAGCCTATATAGATGAAAGCGCTAAATTTACTTTAAGTGAAGATGAGGTTAAAGAGGTATTTGAAGTTCCTTTAGAAGATTTATTAAATACAGAACAAATTTCAGTAAATAATAATGTTGTAATAGAGCATGGTGAAAATTTTCCTTATGAATTTGTTAAAAATGATAAAAATCATAAGTTTAAAACTGGGGTTTATAGAACTGTATTTTATAAGTATGAAAATTACTTCATTTGGGGGATAACAGGAAGAATTTTAGAAAACTTTTTAGATTTTATAAAAACTCATGAAAATGCATTAAAATAATGAAGTGAAGGATACTAATTCTATGAGAATTTAGCCTAAAATTAAGTTAGAAGGGAGATATGCTATGGAAATATTTACTTTAGGGCATTCTAATTATAGTGTAGAAAAGCTTATGGATATGCTAAGGCATTATGATATAAATTGTGTTGTGGATATTAGAGGAACGCCTTACTCAAAATATAATGTTTGGTTTGATAAAGAAACCATAGCACATACCCTAAAAAAGAATGGATTTATTTATATCTATATGGGAGAAGAGTTTGCAGCTAAAAGAATTAGAAAGGTGTCTTATAATAATGAAAGATATGCTGATTTTCATAAAGTAGTTTTAGAGGAAGAGTTTTTAAAAGGAATTAAAAGGCTTGAAACAGGATTAGAAAAAGGTTATAAAATAGTGCTTTTAGGTGCTATGCAAGACCCTATAAGATGTCATAGAAGTATTTTAGTTGGAAGAGAACTTGAGAAACAAGGATTTAAGGTTAATCATATATTAGATGATTATTCTATAGCTTCTCAAAGAGATATTGAAGAAAATCTTTTAGATAAGTACTTTAAGAATAGAAATCAGTTAACTATAGATAATTTGCTTGGTAACGCTAAAACTAAGGAAGACATGATTGAAGAAGGTTATGACCTTGCTAATAAAGAGATTGGCTATAGAATTGAAGGGCTAGATAAAAAGTAAGTTTATATATAAGATACCAAGTAAATTATTAAAGTATAAATTTATTTTTATCTAAAACCAACGCTCTATTAAATATAAACTTTAACTAAAAAGCTCTATAGCTTATTTTAATGAGTTATAGGGTTTTTATATTATATAAATTAAACAAATAGAATTATATTACATAAAATGATATAATTATACTAAATTATATATATTTCATTATAAAGGGGAATGACTTATGAAGATTTGTGTAATTGGGGCAGGAAATATAGGAACTTATTTAGCTGCATATATATCAATGAAAGGTGACCATAGGGTATGGCTTCACACAACTAAACCTAATTTATTTAAAGAAAATATGATTTTAATTGAAGAGGAAAAGGATTTAAGACATAGTGTAAAAATACATTCAGTTACAGATAGTTTAGAAGATGCTGTTACAGATTCAGATTATGTTCTAATAACTTATCCATCTTTTATGGTTAAAGATACATTAAATAAGATAAATCCATATGTTAAAAAAGGTGCAAGGATTGGAGTTATTCCAGGCTTTGGAGGAAAAGAATACTGTATTGATGAGCTTTTAGAAAAGGGATGTATATTCTTTGGAACTCAAAGAGTACCCTCTATAGTTAGACTTGAAAAGTATGGGGAAACAGTTAACTTAAAACAAAA
>JAUNBX010000036.1:9171-24755 GCA_030526875.1 Clostridium perfringens
GAACTTGCTAAGATATTTAAAGAATTAAATATAAACAATGATTTTAATCCAAATGACTTTGAAAAAATAAAAACAAGATTAAATGTGGATGATGCTAGTGGAGTTACGGAAAAAATTAGAACAGCTCCGGGTTTTCAAGGAATTACATCACCAATGACTGAAAAGGGACAAGGTTTTATTCCAGATTTAAGTTCTAGATATTTTATAGAAGATATACAATTTGGTCTTTGTGTAATAAAAGCCTTTGCAGAGATTTGTAATGTGGACACTCCAGTTGTTGATAAAATAACTACTTGGGGACAAAGTCTATTAAATAAAGAATATATAGTGGATGGAAAATTATGTGGAAAAGATGTAGAAGAACTTATAATTCCACAAAACAAAGGAATAAATAGTAAAGAAGAATTAATAAAATATTATCTTTAGATAAGATGAATATTTTACTATAATTCTTTAATTTAGATATAAAATAAAAGAGAAACATAAGATCTTATAAAGTAGTAAAGGTTGTATATTTTTATACAGCCTATTTTTGTGTGAAAATTCACAGGTTCATGTAAACAATTCCAAAGACATGTAAAAAAGAACTAAAAATACGAATATATAGATAAAAATAGAGATAAATATTAAAATAATAATAGTAATAATTAATTTTGTTCTTTTAAAAGTTAAAATATTTAAGGGGGATGATGCATATGATGCAGAAAATTCAAAGGCTAGGTGGAGCTATGTTTACGCCTGTACTATTATTTGCTTTCTCAGGAATGATGGTTGGGTTTGCAACCCTATTTAAAAATCCAGTAATAATGGGGTCTATAGCAAGTGAATCTACTTTTTGGTATCAAATGTGGAATGTTATAGAACAGGGTGCATGGACAGTATTTAATCAACTACCTTTGTTATTTGTAATAGGACTTCCAATTGGACTTGCTAAAAAGCAACAAGCTAGAGCGTGTATGGAAGCTGTAGTTATATACTTAACTTTCAATTATTTTTTAGGAGCAATTCTTGGAACATGGGGAGCAAACTTTGGAGTTAATTTTGCAGCAGAAGTTGGAGGAACAAGTGGATTAGCTAGTATTGCGGGTATTAAAACTTTAGATACTGGTATGATAGGTGCTATTTTAATATCTTTAACTGTTGTTTCAATTCACAATAAGTTTTTTGATGTAGAACTTCCTGAAGTTTTAGGGATATTTAAGGGTTCATCACTAATAGTTATAATTGGATTTTTTGTTATGATACCTATAGCATTTTTAGTAGCAGTTGTTTGGCCAAAGGTTCAAGGTGCAATAGGATCGTTACAAGGATTTTTATTATCCTCTGGTGCAGTTGGAGTTTGGATTTACACATTCTTAGAAAGAATTCTTATACCAACAGGATTACACCACTTTGTATATAGTCCGTTTATGTATGATTCCATAGCAGTTGAAGGTGGAATAACAGCTTATTGGGCAATGCATTTAAGTGAATTCTCAGCGTCAACGGAGCCACTTAAGACATTATTCCCAGCAGGTGGATTTGCACTTCATGGAATGTCAAAAATATTTGGTAGTGTTGGTATAGCAGGAGCATTCTATACAACTGCTAAGAAAAATAAAAAGAAAATTGTAGCTGGTCTTTTAATACCTGCAACATTAACTGCAATAGTTGCTGGAGTTACAGAACCTTTAGAATTTACATTTTTATTTATAGCACCATTATTATTTGCAGTACATGCAGTTTTAGCAGCTACTTTATCTGCAACAGCTTATATATTTGGTGTAGTTGGTAACTTTGGTGGAGGTTTAATTGAATGGGCTTCACTAAACTGGATACCTTTATTTAGTAGTCATGGTGGAACTTATATAAAGCAAATACTTATTGGATTAGTGTTTACAGTAATATACTTTGTAGTATTTAGAACTTTAATTTTAAAACTTGATTTAAAGACTCCAGGTAGAGAAGATGACGAAGAAGAGACTAAACTTTACACAAAGGCAGATTATAAAGCTAGTAAAGGTGCAGGTGTTGCTATGGATAGTATAAGTCCAGCAGGAATAGATGGTACTAACTTAAGTAAGGCGCAAATTATATTAAATGCTTTAGGTGGAGCTAGTAATATTGAAGAGCTTAACAACTGTGCAACTAGACTTAGAGTTTCAGTTAAAGATCCAAGTTTAGTACAAGACGCTTCTGTGTTTAAAAAGGCAGGTGCTCATGGTCTTGTTAAAAAGGGAAAAGCAGTACAAGTAATAATAGGAATGTCAGTTGTTAAATTTAGAGAAGAAGTTGAGGTTTTAATGAAATAATTTAACAATATAAAAACTTTTAGAGAAAGGGATGATTACATGAGGGCAGTTAAAAAGAGTTCAGCCATAACTAGAAAAGATATGATAGGTAAGCACAAAGAAAAAAAGACTAATTTAAATTGTAGATGGATAAATATTAGTATGTTTTTTTGTTTAAGTATTCCCTTAGTATTTTTAATATGTTTATACTCCATATCATTGATAAGTGGAAGAGGTGTTTTTGATCCAATATTAATGAATAGTAAAATAACTCTTGCCTTTATAATTTCTATGTTAGGGATATTTTGTGGCTATATATGTAATCGTTCTGTTAAAGCACTTAAGGATAAAAAAGATATAAATAGTGTAAAAAGGAATTTAATAATTATAGCCATTTCACAAGGATTAGTTGTAAACATTTTTGGTTTAGTTCTTGTAGTTTTTGCAATAATAAAAACATTTAAGATAAAATCTCTAAAGGATATTAATATCAAAGAAATATTTATAGATAGTAAGATAACTTTAGATTTTATATTTAGTTTATTTATATTGTTTGTAGCATTTATGTGTCTAATTCTTATAATAAACATTTATTAAAAATGTGAATATTCACAAGGTAAAGATACTAAGTAACAGAATAGGTAGAAAAGTATCTAAAGAGTGAGAGTTAATTGTATTTATTTAAACGTTTTGATAGTATTAAATTATAAAATATGTATTAATTTAGGGGGTATTTATTATGAAAAAATTTTCAATAGTTGTAGCAGGTGGGGGAAGTACTTTTACTCCAGGAATAGTAATGATGCTTTTAGATAATTTATATAAATTTCCAATAAGAAAAATAAAATTCTATGATAATGATGGAGAAAGACAAGATACAATAGCAAAGGCTTGTGAAATATTAATAAGGGAAAAGGCTCCAGATATTGAGTTTTTAGCTACAGTAGATCCAGAAGAGGCATTTACAGATGTTGATTTTGTAATGGCACATATCAGAGTTGGAAAATATGCTATGAGAGAACTAGATGAAAAAATTCCTCTAAGACATGGTGTTGTTGGACAAGAAACTTGCGGACCAGGAGGAATAGCTTATGGTATGAGATCTATAGGTGGAATAGTTGAAATAGCTAGATATATGGAAAAATATTCACCAAATGCGTGGATGTTAAATTACTCAAATCCAGCTGCAATAGTTGCAGAAGCTACAAGAAGAATTCTTCCAAATTCAAAGATATTAAATATATGTGATATGCCAATAGGAATTGAAGGACGTATGGCAAAAATCGCAGGATTAGAATCAAGAAAAGATATGATAGTTAAATATTATGGATTAAATCACTTTGGATGGTGGTCAAGCATCACAGATAAAGAAGGAAATGATTTAATGCCAAAAATAAAAGAACATGTTGCAAAATTTGGATATGATACAGACTCTACAGGAGAGGTGCAACACACAGATGCTAGCTGGAGTGACACTTACAGAAAAGCTAAAGATGTCTATGCAATAGACCCAACAACACTTCCAAACACTTATTTAAAATATTATCTGTTCCCAGACTATGTAGTTGAACATGCAGATAAAAACTATACTAGAGCAAACGAAGTAATGGATGGAAGAGAAAAGCATGTATTTGGAGAATGCAGAAGAATTGCAGAAGCTAATACATCTATTGGTTCTACTTTAGAAATAGATGAACATGCATCTTATATAGTAGATTTAGCTAGAGCAATAGCTTATAACACTCAAGAAAGAATGTTATTAATAGTAGAGAATAACGGCTCAATAGAGAACTTTGATAAAACAGCAATGGTTGAAATCCCTTGTTTAGTAGGAAGTAATGGACCAGAACCATTAAGAATTGGAGAAATACCAAGATTCCAAAAAGGATTAATGGAACAACAAGTTGCAGTTGAAAAGTTAGTTGTTGATGCATGGATTGAAAAATCCTATCAAAAACTATGGCAAGCAATTTCTTTATCAAAAACAGTACCAAGTGTAAAAGTTGCTAAAGAAATTTTAGATGATTTAGTTGAAGCTAATAAAGATTTTTGGCCAGAATTAAGATAATAGTTTAGTTTAAGTGGTTGTATTAAAAGTAAATTATTAACAATATGTAGTGCTTAGATAAGTCAATGTAAAACTATGTATTGTTGATAATAAGATATTTTGATACAACCACTTTTTATACTAATTAAAATAACACTCCTTATGAAATTTTTAAATATATTATACATAATAAACATACAAAATAAAACATATATGTATTTTAAGGGATTAAACATTTTCAAGTTTAACATAAGAATCCATATAAATACTTGGATAAATTTGTTATAATAAAATTAACAAAGGGGTGTTAGTTATGAAAATTGATGATTTGGTTAATTTATATTATGATAAGTTAAATCAAAACGATTTATATATTTGGAAGTATGTAAATAATAATAGAAAAGAATGTTCAGGCTTAACTATTGATGAGCTTGCATTAAGATGTAATGTATCAAGAACTACAATTTTAAGATTTGCTCAAAAATTGTCATTAAAAGGGTATAGTGAATTAAAAGTATATCTAAAGTGGGAGAACAAAGAAGTAAGTGTAGATACAGATAGCATTGAAAGTGTATGTGATATGTTTAAAAACAGCATAGATGAGATACAGAAAAATGATTATAAAAAGGCCTGTAAAATGATTTATGATAGTAAACGTGTATTTATTTACGGAACCGGTTTTTTTCAAAGTTTAGTGGCTCAGGACCTTAAAAGAGTTTTTTTATCAGGCAAAAAATGTTTTTCTGTAATAGATGGAATAAGAGAAATCGATTTAACATTAGATGCATTAACTTCCGAAGATTTAGTAATAATAATATCTTACTCAGGAGAATCAAGTCAGGTAAAAAGCTTTGCTAAGCAATTATTAATTAGGGATATCCCTTTTATATCAATAACACAGCTAAAAACAAATGACCTTGCAAGATTAAGTAATGAAAGCATTTATATAAATACCAAAACAGTGAATATAGGAAATAATATGACTTATAATTCAACTAATTTATTTTTTATATTTGTAGAACTGTTTTTCTTAAAATATATGAATTATAAAAATGCTATTGAAAGAGAGAAAAGTAATTAAAAATCCTTATAAAATAGGTAATTATTTTAATATAGATAAATTGTAACATAAGAATAAGAGCTATATGATTGTTCATATAGCTCTTATTAATTTTAGGCTAAAAGATAAAAATAGCCTAAAACTAATATTCCAAGAATTATTCTATAATAACCAAAGAATTTAAAGTCATGCTTTTTAATGTAGTCCATAAGGAATTTAATTGCAATAACAGATACTATAAAGGCAACGATGCAGCCTGTAAGTAAAACACCCCATTCAAGGGCACTAAACGCAAAACCTGCTTTAATAAGTTTTAATGCACTAGCACCAAGCATAGTTGGAACAGCTAAGAAAAATGAAAATTCTGCTGCAACAAACCTTGATGTTCCAAGTAAGATTGCTCCGATTATTGTAGAGCCAGATCTTGATGTTCCAGGAATTAAGGCTAAGATTTGAAAGCATCCAATAAAAAATGCTGTCTTATAAGTTAGCTTAGCGAAACTTTCAATTTTAGGTTTTTTATGTCTACTTTCTAAAACTATAAATACAACTCCATATACTATAAGCATTAGTGCTACAGTTGTTGGGTTAAAAAACATTTCTTCTATTTTATCATCAAATAAAAGCCCTATTATTCCAGAAGGAATAACAGCTATTATAACTTTAAGCCATAGGCTTATTGTATCTTCCCTTTGAATCTTTGTTTTTTCAGGATCAAAAGGATTTAACTTTTTGAAATACAAAAATAAAACTGCAAGAATAGATCCAAACTGAATTACAACAAAGAATGTACTTGTAAAAATTGCTGATAAATCAAATTTTACAAACTCTTCAACTAAAATCATATGGCCTGTACTACTTACAGGAAGCCATTCTGTTATACCTTGTACAATTCCTAGTATTATGGCCTTTAAAAACTCCATTAGTATACCCCCAATTTTTTCAATATGTTAATAAGTATGCAAATACAATTATATATATAATATAGAATTAATGGAATAATTTAATATAAAAGTTAACAATAAGTACATAAAAATTATAATTTATCTCAAATAAGTGTTGATTTTAGAGGGGTTTAACAATTGATAAAAGCTTAAGAAGTATTAAATAAGTAGAGTTGTATATGTAAAAAAATCGTTCTATAATGAATGATATAAGAATAAATTTTTATTATATTTCCTTGTGTTTTAAATAAATATTGATTTTAGAAATGATTAATAATTAATTTTATTTTATAAAAAATTCTAAATAATATTAAAATATTCTTCTATTTTTATTTAGAATTAACACTGTATTAAAACAAAGGCTTATATTAAAAAGTTTATAAAGAAATGGAGGAAAAGTTATGAATGATAATATAAAATGGTTAAATAAAACTAGAATTGAAAAAACAATAAAAGCTTTAAATGAGAATGGAATGGAAGCCTGTTTAGTTTCTGATAAAGAAAGTCTTACAAATAAAATTGATGAGATATTAAAAGAAGGAAGTTCTGTAACTTTAGGTGGTTCTATGACTGCTTTTGAAGCTGGAGTTGTTGAACATTTAAAAGGTGGAAGATTTGAGTATTTTGATAGATATAAAGAAAACATAACTAATGAAGAGAGAAAGGAAGTTTATAGAAAAGCGTTCTCTTGTGATGGATACATAACAAGTTCAAATGCTATAACAGAAGATGGAGAGCTTTATAATGTAGATGGTATGGGGAATAGAGTTGCAGCTATGCTTTATGGTCCAGATAAGGTTATAGTAATTGCTGGGATAAATAAAATAGTTAAAAATTTAGATGAGGCAAAGTCTAGAGTTGAAAGAGTTGCAGCACCAACTAATGCAAAAAGATTAAATAGAAAAACACCTTGTGCAAAGGTTGGTTACTGTATGGATTGTAAGAGTCCTGAAAGAATATGTAGAGAGTATACAGTTATTAAAAGACCAATTCCAGGAAGAATTCATGTTATATTTTTAAATGAAGAATTAGGGTATTAAAAGCTTCACTAAACATTTAAAGATTTAATATATTATAATATATTAATTTTTTAGGTGAGACTATGTATTCAAATATAGAGCTTTTAAATATTGCAATTAATTTTTTACCCTTAGGTGCTAGGATTGTTTCTGTTAATATGATAAATAATTCAGGTATGAGAGGAAATAGCCAAGGTAACTTAGTTACAAAGTATACACATAATAATAACGATTATACATTGATTTTAGAAAAGGATAATGGTTATTGGACTGTTAAAGGGGTATATAATGAATTTTTGGAAAGAATTTAATCTTTTTTAGGGTTGAATAAATTTTTTATAGATAGTATAATGAATTAAAATTAAATAATTAATGAATAAGTCTTTTATCAAGAACGGTGGAGGGACTGGCCCTGTGAAACCTAGCAACAGCCAATAATCGAATTGGAATTGTGCTAAATCCTGCAAGAATATTTATTTTCTTGAGAGATGAGAGAGAATTTAGTTTAAACTAGTTAATAATTTTCAGTTAAAATAGGAACTATTTCTTTGTCCTCTTGCGAAGAAATAGTTTTTTTGCGTTTATTAAAAAATATAGCTTTGCAATTATATATCTTCTTAAAAATGGATTGTTCAAGATTTAGACTTAATTAATGAACTAACAAAAGAGGAGGTTTTTATCTTGGATAATAAAAAGAAGCTTTCAATGTTTGGATTTTTATTTATTACAGGTTCAATCCTTGTAGAATTATATGAATATCCAACATTTGCAACGTCAGGCTTTAGTGCTGTATTTTATTTATTAGCTGGAGGATTTTTATGGTTCTTACCAGTTGTGTTATGTGCAGCAGAAATGGCAACTGTTGAAGGCTGGAGTGATGGAGGAGTTTTTACTTGGACTAAAAACACTTTAGGAGAGAAGTGGGGATTTGCCCATATATTCTTCCAGTTTGTTGTGTTTACAATAGGAGCAACTAAATAGTTGTTAAAAATATAGAAAGTTGTAATTAAACATAAATAAATATATTTTTAAAACAAAAAGCTCCCTACATTCCTAAAGAGTGTAGAGTGATGGATATAATCCATCCAAAACTCCTTTAATTGCTGGAAGTTCCTAAAGCTAACTAAACCACAACATGACCATGAAACAGGGGTGAGTGTGAGGGTTACGAAAGTAGAAAAAATTAGTTAGATGGTATAAGGTTAAATCCTAAGTGCTAAGAAAAGTGGATAATCAGCAGCGAAGCCTTTAATAGAGGAACGTTCAACGACTAGAGAGAAATCTCGTACCCTAAAGCTAGGGGAAATGGGGAGCATCTAAAATAATTAAAAGTTTTAGATGGTGATATAGTCTGTGCTTAATAGAAATATTAAGAAGTTCATAAGAGAACTGACAAGAAAGTAGCGATTTTTGTTGAACACGCTAAAAATGTACTTTAAATGTGTATATTTTTATTTATTTAAAATACTACAAAATCTTTTAAGATTATAATAATTAAATTAATATTATTTATTTTTATCTAAATGTTATAGTAAACATGTAATTATCGCATACTACTACTATAAAAGGAGGTGAAATAAATGATAAAGGCTTATAAAGTAAGACTATTACCAACTAAAAAACAAGAACAATTATTATGGAAACATGTTCATACATCCCGCTTTGTATGGAATTATTGTTTAAATTATCTTAATGAAAGATATAAAAATGATGAAGAATATCTTAATGGAAGAAAAACTAGAGAGGTCATTAGAACTTTAAAATCAACTGATGATTATAGTTGGTTAAAGGAAATATCATCTCATACAATGGACAATATTTGTTTAGATTTAGATAATTCTTTTCAAAGATTATTTAAAGGCATAAGCAAATATCCCAAATTTAAAAGTAGAAATAAATGCAAAAATAGTTTTCCAGTAAGACAAGATAATTTTTATCTAATCAATAATTGTGCTGTTTTAGAGAAGATTGGGAAAGTAAAATATCAAAGTGATAGGGAATTTATACAAGGAAGAAATATGTGTAAATTCACAAATCCAAGAGTTAAATATGAAAATAATAAATGGATATTATCCTTTGGTGTTGAGTGTGAAAAACAAGCGCTTAATTTAACCAATAAAAAGGTTGGAATAGACTTAGGAGTAAAGAAATTAGCAATTATATCTTTTGAAAATGAAATGTTTAAAGTTAATAATATAAATAAAACTAAAAAAGTTATTAAATTAAAAAAGAAAATGAAATATTTACAGCGTAAGGTTTCTAGAAAATATGAATCTAATAAAGAGGACAATAAATTTATTAAAACAAACAATATTATTAAACTTGAAAAACAAATAAAAAAGATATATGAAAAACTAGCAAATATAAGAAATAATCATATTCATGAGGCTACAAGTAAAATTATTAAATTATTGCCTTGCAAAGTAGTAATGGAAGATTTAAATGTAGTTGGTATGATGAAAAATCGTCATTTATCAAAAGCAATTGGGGAGCAATGCTTCGGAGAATTTATAAGACAAATGAAATATAAATGCGAGTTTTATGGAATAGAATTTATTCAAGCTCATAGATTTTATCCATCATCAAAAACTTGTTCTTGTTGTGGGAATATAAAAAAAGACTTAAAACTTAAAGATAGAGTTTATAAGTGTGATAAATGTGGGTTAACAATTGATAGAGATTATAATGCTAGTATTAATTTAATGAATTATTCTAAAGCCTAAAATTATGAAAGGCTTTTAGTCTTAGGGATTTTGGTGTATCCTTGAATGCTATGGAGCATTATACAAACTAAAGTAGTTTAGACGAAATAGGATGCTATGAAGTAGTGAATAAATAAAAATGTATATATTTGAGTACGTTTTTAGCACCAGCAGTAACAATGATATATTACGTTGTAGGTGCAATAGCTTATGTAACTGGGTGGACAGCATTAAACTCAGACCCAACACTTAAATTTTTAGCAGTAATTATAATTTTTTGGGCTGTAACTTTTGTTCAATTAAGTGGAATAAGAAATACAGCAAAAATAGCTAGAATTGGATTTATCGGTGGTGTTTTAATACCAGCACTTATTTTATTCGTTTTATCAGCAGTGTACATATTTTCAGGAAATCCAATTGATATAACCATAAGCACAAAAACATTCTGGCCAGACTTTAGTAATATAAATTCATTAGTTGTACTAGTGTCATTTATGTTATCTTATATGGCAGTTGAGGTTTCAGCAACTCACGTAAATGATATGAGAAACCCTAAAAGGGACTACCCAATAGCAGTAATTATTTTATTATTCTTAGCAATAATTTTAAATACAATAGGGGCTATATCAGTTGGTGCAGTTGTTCCACAATCAGTCCTTAGTTTAAATGAAGGGGTGTTCCAAACTTTTGCGTTACTTATTAATCATTTTGGACATTTTTCATGGCTTGTGGATATTATAGTAGTTTTCCTAGCTATTGGTTCTATTGCAGAGGTTAGTTCTTGGATTGTAGGACCAACTAGAGGACTTTCAGTAGCAGGAGAGCATGGAATATTCCCTAGAGGATTAGCTAAAAGAAATAAAAATGATGTAGCACCAAAGCTTTTAATCATTCAAGGAATTGTTGTTACAATGTGGGCGGCAGTTTTAACTTTTGGTGGTGGAAGCTCTAATGTTTCATTCTTTATGGCAATGACATTAACAGTTATAGTTTATCTTGCTGCATATTTTCTATTCTTCTTAGCATATATTAAACTTGTACTAAAGAAAAAAGAGTTAAAAAGAGCTTATGAAATACCTGGAGGAACAGTTGTAAAACTTACCTTAGCAATAATAGGTTTTGTATTTTCAATAATAGCTTTTGCAATATCTTTCTTACCACCAACAGGGCTTCCAAGTGGGAGCATAGGGGAGTACACAACAATATTAATTGTATGCTTTGGAATAACCATGGTTTTACCTTTCATAATTTATTATGTGTTTAAGGAAAGAAGGCAAAAAGCTTAAAAATATAAAAGCAAGAATATTAAACCATAAATTATTATTAAAATTATTTTATAAGAAGGATTTTTGTAGTTTATGTGAAATTATAAATTATATTAGTTCTTAATTATAAAATTTTGGTATAGTGCTAATTAATTTAAGATATAAAAAAATAAGTAGTAACAAAAATGTAATTTTTAAATACTATAAAAGTATAATTTAAATATAAAAATAGAATAAAAAATCTTTTATCAAGAATGGTGGAGGGACTGGCCCTGTGAAACCTGGCAACAGCCAATAGGTATCTATTGGAATTGTGCTAAATCCTGCAAGAATTTATTTTCTTGAAAGATAAGAGTAGTTTATAAATATAGAAAATTAGAGGTTAAACTATTTCTTTATCTTTGTTGATGGAGAAATAGTTTTTTTGTTTATAAAGAATTAAAGTTTGTGGATAAGTTTTAATAAAATACTGAGTTTATAAATAAAGTTTATTTCTTAATTTTATTTAAGTTTATGGAAGGAATAATAAAGAAAATATAGGTACTTTAATTTTAGAAAAAAGTTTTAGATGGAGGTTTTTATGAAGAAGGTTAATATAGCTCTTTTAGGTTTTGGTAATGTAGGAATGGGAGTTTATAGAGTTTTAGATACTAATAAAGAAGATATAGCTAGAAGATGTGGTTATGAAATAAACATAAAGAGAGTTTTAGTTAAAAATTTAAGTAAAGAGAGAGCAATAAAGGTTCAAGAAGGTATTTTAACAGATAATTTTTGTGAAATTCTAAATGACGATTCCATAGATATAGTAGTTGAGGTTATGGGTGGAGAATTTCCTACTTTAGAGTATATTTTAGAAGCTATGAAAAGAAAAAAACATATAGTAACAGCTAATAAGCTTTGCATGGCAAAACATAGAGAACTTCTTTTAAAGACATCACAAGAAGAGAAAGTATTTTTATATTATGAAGCTAGTGTTTGTGGAGGAATGCCAATTATAAAACAAATAAATGAGAGTTTAGTTTCTAACAAAATAGAAAAAATTGTGGGAATAGTAAATGGTACTACTAATTATATTTTGACTAAAATGGATGAAGAAAATATGTCCTTTGAAAATGCGTTAAAGCTAGCTCAGGAAGAAGGTTTTGCAGAGGCTGACCCAACTAATGATATAGAAGGATTTGACTCAGTATATAAACTTTCTATAATGTCATCATTATGCTTTGGAACAACAGTTAACTCAGATGATATTTTAAGACAAGGTATAGTAAGGGTTGAGAAAGAGGATATAGAATATGCAAAAAAATTAGGGTATTCTATAAAACTTTTAGCTACAAGTGCTCTTAAAGATGGGAAAATAGAAGCTAGAGTAGAGCCTTGTTTAGTTCCTAAAAACCACTCTTTTTCAACAGTTAAAGATGCTCTTAATGCAGTTTCTATAAAAGGAAATGTTGTTGGAGAAGTTGTATCCTATGGACAGGGGGCAGGACCATTGCCAACAGGAAGTGCTGTGGTTTCAGATATTCTTTCAATAATTAGATGTGATTTAAAGTATGAAAACTTAAATCATGATAAAGAGTTAAAAAATAATTTTTCAATATTATCTAAAGATGATATTGAAAGTGAATTTTATATAAAGTTTAAACTTAATGATAAAGAGATTAATAATAGAGAAGTTATTGTAGATAGTGTTAATAAAGCTTTCTATAAAAATAATATAAAACTTTCATCAATAACTAAAGATAATGAAAACTTAATAATTCTAACAAAAAAATGTAAGGAGAATTTGATAAGAAATGCTATAGAGGAGATTAAAGAGTCAGTAGAAGGTAATCTTAATGTAAAGACTATAAGGATAGAAAATTTTAAGTAAGATAAAGTGTTTTTACACAATATATAAAATCAAAAATTATTTAAAATGAAAAAATAAGATATTGGGGGAATTAATAATGAATAAAGAAAACTTACAAAAAGAAACACTATGTATAAAGGGTGGATATAATGGTGAAACATTAAATTCAGTAACACTTCCTATAGTTCAAAGCACATCTTATAGATTTGATAATGCGGAGCAAGTGGCAAACCTTTTTGATTTAAAAGAAAATGGACATATATATTCTAGAATAAGTAATCCAACAGTAGCTGCTTTAGAAGAGAAGCTAACAGCTCTTGAAGGTGGAGTTGGAACAGTTTGTGTTTCATCTGGTCAATCAGCAGTTCTTTTAGCAGTTTTAAATATTTGTAAAAGTGGTGACCATGTAGTTTCAGTTTCAAGTGTTTATGGTGGAACATTTAATTTATTTAATGTAACTTTAAAAACCTTTGGAATAGAGACAACTTTTGTTAGTCCTGATGCTAGTGAAGAGGAGATTTTAAGTAAGGTTCAAGATAATACAAAGCTTGTATTTGGAGAAACAGTGGGAAACCCTGGACTTAATATCTTTGATTTTAAAAAGTTTTCTAAAGTTGCCACATCAGCTAATATTCCTTTAATTATAGATAATACAACAGCAACACCATATCTTTTCAATCCATTTAAACATGGCGCAAATGTAGTTGTTCACTCTACAAGTAAATATGCAGATGGCCATTCAGTAGCATTAGGTGGTGCAATTATAGATGGAGGAAACTTTAATTGGGACAATGGAAAATTTAAAGAACTTACAGAACCAGACCCAAGCTATCATGGACTAAAATATGTAGAAAATTTTGGGAAATCTGCTTATATAGTTAAGCTTAGAGTAACACTTCTTAGAGATTTAGGAAATACAATGAGCCCTAATAATGCTTTCTTAACTAACATTGGTTTAGAAACATTACATTTAAGAATGGAAAGACATAGCCAAAATGCTTTAGCTTTAGCTAAGTTTTTACAAACTCATGAAAATGTAGAATGGGTTAATTATCCACTTTTAGAGAGTCATAAAGAGTACAAAGTAGCAAAGGAATATTTTCCAAAGGGAGCATCAGGTATATTAACCTTTGGAGTAAAGGGGGGAGTAGAATCTGCTAAAAAACTTATAGATAGTTTAGAGATAGTTCCTTTAGTTGTTCACTTAGGTGATGTTAGAACAACACTTCTGCATCCAGCTAGTACAACTCACAGACAATTATCAAAGGAAGAACTTGAAATTTCAGGTGTATCAGAGGATTTAATTAGAGTTTCTGTAGGAATTGAAAATATAGAGGATATAATAAAAGATTTTAAGCAAGGATTAGATAAGGTGGGATGTTAAATGACAATTCACATTTCAAAAAAACTTCAAGGAGTAGATATTTTAAAGGATACAAACATATCTATAAATTTTAATGGATATAAAAAGGATATAAAACACATAGGAATAGTTAATTTGATGCCTAAAAAAAGTGAAACAGAAGCACAAATATTAAGTCTTTTAAATAACTGTAATGAGGATTTAAATATCCATTTTATAAAGATAAATACTTATAAATCAGAGCATGAAAATTATAAGTATATGCAACTAAATTATGAGGATTTTGAAGAAGTAAAGGATACTTTAAATGGAGTTATAATAACAGGTGCTCCATTAGAAAAGATAGAATTTAGAGAGGTTTCATATATAGATGAATTAAATAATATTTTAGATTATATAAGAGAAAGTAAAAAAACATCTCTTTATATATGTTGGGGAGCACAAGTTGCTCTAAATCACTTCTATGGAATTAGAAAAGAGTTAAAAAATCATAAAATATTTGGAGTGTTTTCTCATGAAATAATAAAAGGGGATAAAATTTTAAAAGGTATTAACAGTAGCTTTAAATCCCCCCACTCAAGACATACATCTTTAAATAGAGAAGACATAGAAAAAGCTACAGATGTAGAACTTTTAGCTATAACAGATGAAAATGAAGAGCATATCTTAAAGGGTAGTTTTAATGATTATTATTTATTAGGGCATTTAGAATACAGTAAAGACACATTAAAAGAAGAGTATTTAAGAGATTTAAATAAAGGCTTGAAAATAAATATGCCAAAGCACTATTTTAAGGATAATTTAGTGGAGAATGATATAGAATTTAATTGGAGAGAAGATGCCATAAAAATTTATAGTAATTGGATTAGCCTTGTAAGTTAAATAATAAGTTTTTACTTAAAATAATAATATCTAAAAATATTATTTTAATAATAAAAAGCCCCTAAGTTTTTTTACTTAGGGGCTTGTGCTTTTAAAATAAAATATGTGCAATAAGTGCTATTATAGGTAGTGTTATTAGTGTTCTCATTAAAAATATTATAAATAAATCTTTAAGTTTTAAAG
>JAUNBX010000004.1:0-11293 GCA_030526875.1 Clostridium perfringens
TATTTTGGGGAGAGATATATGGAAGAGATAAATAATTTATTAATACAATATGGATATATAGTTTTATTTATAGCACCAATGCTTGAAACTTTAGCTCTTCCAATTCCTGGGGAACTTTTAATGGCGTATTGTGGTTTTTTAGTGTATAGCGGTAGATTAAGTTTTTCCTTGAGTATATTAGTAGCAACTTTAGGGGTTATAGTAGGACTTACAATAGCTTATTTAATAGGTGATACTGTAGGAATGAAATTTTTAGATAAATATGGTAAATATTTTGGAGTTAAAGAAAAGAAGATAGAGAAAGTATCAAATTGGTTTGATAGGTATGGTTCAAAACTTCTTTTAATATCTTGCTTTATACCAGGAATTAGACATATTACTGGATATTTTGCAGGAATAGTTAAAATCCCATATAAAAAATTTGCTTTAAACGGGTATATAGGTGCTTTTATTTGGGTAACAACATTTATATATCTAGGAAGTATTTTTGGTGAAAATTTTAAAAAAATAGAAGTTTATATGAGCAAATATATACTTATAATAGTTATAATATTAATTATTATAAGTGGCTTAATTTATATTGTTAAATCTCATAAATAAAAATATAGTGAATGTTTAAATAACAAATAAAATGGATAATAGATAAATTAAAAGAATAATAATATTAATTTTATAAAAATAAAAAACTAAAAACTATAATAGTTAATATAAAGGAGAAATGTTATATTGCAAATAATAAAAGTATATGTTAATATTAATTGTAAAATTTAATAAGACAGTTCGTAACCATCCTGTCTATAAATAAAACTAGGAGTAATACATAAATTTATAAAAATAAAATTATTTATTTTTATAGGTCTTAATTTTTATGCTAATTATCTCTAGTTTTTTTATTTATAAGGGCAGGAATGCTCTTTTTTTATTGTTTTAATTTAGAGTAAATAGAAAATAAGGTTTTAGAATATAAGGAGAGATAAAATAGATGAGTTATTTTTTAGAAGGTGAAGAAAGTTTTGATTCTAGCCATTTTTTAAGAGGGCATAGAGGAAAATGTAAAAACTTACATGGACATAGATGGAAAATACAATACGGATTAAAGGCTGATAAGTTAATAGAATCAGGAAGTTCAAAGGGGATGATTATAGATTTTACAGATATAAAGAATATAATAAAAAGTTATTTTGATAATTATGATCATGCCCTTTTATTAACAATGGATAATAGTGAAATTTCAAAGGAAGAAAAGGCATTTATAGATTCTTGTAATGCTATGGATTTTAAGATAGTAGAATTACCATGTAGAACAACTGCTGAAAATATGTCTAAGTTATTTTTCTATGAAATAGGAGAGTTGCTAAAGGAAAAAGTTAAAGATAATAATTTTTCTCTTTTCTACATAACTGTATATGAAACTCCAAATAATAAAGCAACATATAGGGAGGATTAATTTTATGAAGGTTGTTGAAATTTTTCAAAGTATAGATGGGGAAGCCTTTAATGCAGGAAAAATAACAAACTTTATAAGGCTTTCAGGATGTAATTTAAGATGTAATTACTGTGATACAATTTATGGGCAAAAGTCTTCAGATGGGGAAGAAATGTCTATAGATGATATTTTAAAAAGATTAGATAAGGATATTAAGAATATAACGTTAACAGGAGGAGAGCCTCTTTTATATAAAGAAAATGCATATAGTCTTTTAAATACACTTGTAAAGGAAGGCTATAATGTAAGTGTAGAGACTAATGGTTCAGTAGATCTTAAAAGTTATATAAAAGATTTTCCTACAGTAGGGTTTATTGTAGATTATAAAAGCCCATCTAGTGAGATGGAAGATAAAATGTTAATAGATAACTTTAATATTCTAAGAGAATTAGATTGTGTAAAGTTTGTAGTAGGTGATAGGCATGACCTTGAAACTATGGAGAAGATTTATAGAGAGACTTCATTGATTAGTGGTAAGACACCTATCTTTGTAAGCCCTGTATTTGGGAAAATAGACTTAGTAGATATAGTAGAATTTTTAAAAACAAGAAAACTAAATGATATAAGAATGCAAATTCAAATGCATAAAGTTATATGGAGTCCAGAAACTAAGGGGGTATAATGATGAACATTTGGGAATCAAGAGAAAAAGAAGAAAGAGCAGTATCTTTAGTTAGAGAACTTATAGAACTTTTAGGAGAAGATCCAAATAGAGAAGGTCTTGTAGAAACACCTAAAAGATGTGTAAACATGATTAAAGAAGTTTTAGAAGGTACAAGGTATACAAATGAAGAAATAGCTAAAATGTTTGATAAATGTTTTACAGAAGATTACGAGAGTAAAGAAAGTCAAGGAATGGTCATAATGAGAGATATTCCTATATTTAGTTTTTGTGAGCATCACTTAGCTCTTATGTATAACATGAAAGTTACTGTAGCTTATATTCCAAAGGGAAGGGTTATAGGCCTTAGCAAAATAGCAAGAATTGCTGATATGGTAGGAAGAAGGCTTCAACTTCAAGAAAAAATAGGAAATGATATAGCAGAAATTATGTCTATGATAACAGATAGTAAAGATGTTGCCGTTATTATAGAGGGGGAACACGCTTGTATGACAACAAGAGGTATTAAGAAGAATGGTTCTACAACTAAAACAAGTACCTTTAGGGGAGACTTTAAGGAAAATATGAATTTAAGACAAGAACTATTAATGAGTATATAAATAATCTTTAATTTAATAATTAAAGATTAAATAAATTAAATTTATATAAAATTAAGAGGTGATTTTTATGAATAAAGAAAAAGCAGTAGTAGTTTTTAGTGGTGGTCAAGATAGTACAACTTGCCTTTTTTGGGCAAAGAAAAGATTTAAAGATGTTATAGCAGTTTCCTTTGATTATGGACAAAAACATAGTTTAGAACTTCAGTGTGCAAAGGACATATGTAAAAAATATAATGTTGAACATCATATATTAGATTTAAATCTTTTAAATCAATTAGCACCTAATTCATTAACTAGAGTTGATATACCTGTTGATAAACAGAAGGAAGAAGATAAGCTCCCAAATAGTTTTGTAGATGGTAGAAATCTTTTGTTTTTAAGTTTTGTTGCAGTATTTGCAAAACAAAGAGGAGCAAATGCAATAATTACAGGAGTTTCACAAAGTGATTTTAGTGGATACCCAGATTGTAGAGATGTATTTATAAAATCATTAAATGTAACTTTAAACTTAGCTATGGATTATGAGTTTGAAATACTTACTCCTCTTATGTGGATAGATAAGGCTGAAACTTGGAAAATGGCAGATGATTTAGGAGTTTTAGATGTGGTTAAGAATGAAACATTAACTTGCTATAATGGAATAAAGGGAAATGGATGTGGACAGTGCCCTTCATGTACACTTAGAAAAAATGGATATTTAAAATTTAAAGAACAATTTAAAAAATAAAAAGTGAGGTAGAATTTATGGCATCAGGAAGACAAGAAAAAGAATTAGAAGGATTAAGCCTTTTAGGAAATCAAGGAACAAAATATGATTACACATATAAACCTGAAATATTAGAGAGATTTGTAAACAAACATCCAGGTAATGATTATTTTGTAAAGTTCAATTGCCCAGAGTTTACAAGCCTTTGTCCGATAACAGGACAACCAGACTTTGCAACTATATATATATCCTATGTTCCAGATACATATATGGTAGAAAGTAAATCATTAAAGTTATATTTATTTAGCTTTAGAAATCAAGGGGATTTTCATGAAGATTGTATGAATATAATAATGAAAGATTTAATTAAACTTATGGATCCTAAATATATCGAAGTTTGGGGTAAATTCACTCCAAGAGGAGGAATATCTATAGATCCATATTGCAACTACGGTAAAAAGGGTACTAAGTGGGAAGAGGTTGCCTTTAATAGATTAGTTAATCACGATTTATATCCAGAAAAAGTAGATAACAGATAAAATAATTTCATAATAATATTTTTAATTTCCCTATAATTTTATAGGGAAATTTGTATTTTAAAAATAAATTTCTAAACCTTTACACAAAGAGAGATAAAATGATATAATATTAACATACAGTTAATCTATATAATTTAAGTTAAATCATAGTTCTTTAAAAAGAATAGAATAAAATTATAATAAATTGATTAAAATATAGGTAGAAAGATAAGGAAAGGGTATGGGTATGGAATTACAAATTACAAATTTTACTTCAACTGAGATTATGAATTTAAGTCTTATGTTAATAGATGAATCAATAAAAAGTTTTTTGGATAAAATTAAAATAAAAGACTCTGACATGAATAAAAAGATTAAAGAAATAATAAATGAAGATAAAATTAAAATAATAGGTGATGATTATGAATAAGTAAAAACATAACAGACTATGATTTTCTGTTATGTTTTTTTATTTTAAGCAAAGATTTCCCTTAGAGAGTTAATAAGAAACTTATTATCAATAGGTTTTAAAACACAGATTCTAAAGAAATATTCACCTAAGCTATTAAAGGATGAACAATCTCTAATAATAATATTGTTTTTTATAAGTTTTTCATATAAATCACAGCTAGTTAGTTTTTTAGAGATAATTTCACATAAAATAAAATTACTAGAACTTGGATAAACTTTTATACCATTTAATAAACTTAATTCTTTAAGAAGATATGAGTGTTGTTCTTGAATCTTTTCTAAAGATGAATAAATATACTCTATATCTTTAAACATAATTTCGCCCATTATAGAGGCTAAAATATTTATATTCCATAAATCTAACTTCTCACTCATTTTATTTAGTATATCTTTATTAGAGGATAAACCATAACCAAGTCTTATACCAGGAGTTGAGAAAAACTTAGATGTACTTCTTATAACAAAAAGATTAGCAAATCTATCAACTAAGGGAGCAGAAGAAAAAATATTAGTATCTATAAATTCAACATAGGTTTCATCAAGTAAAACGTAAGTACTGCAATATTTAAGAATTTCTTTAATTTCTTCTTGAGTAAAAGCAAAACCTGTAGGGTTATTAGGATTACATATAACTACTAAATCATAAGTATCATCATTTATAGTATGAATTAAATCTTCTACATCAATTTTAAAATTATCTTCTTTTTTAGAAAAATAATAATTTATATTACAATCTAATTTTTTGAGTTCTCTTTCATACTCAGAATATGTTGGAGATATAATAAGGGCATTTCTAGGAGCTATTATGTCAGTAAAAGATGATATAAGTTCTGTTGAGCCAGAACCTAAAAGTATATGTTCTGTTTTACATCTACAATAATGAGAAATAGATTTTTTAAGTGATAGATAATTTGGATCAGGATAAATGGAGACTTTATCTATATTTGAAATAACTCCTTCTTTAGCACTAGGACAAGCGCCAAAGGGATTTATATTAGAGCTAAAATCTAAAAATTCATCTTCATTAACATTAAGTTTATTAGATAAATCAAATAAATTTGCACCATGATTTATAACCATAAAAAGAACCTCCTAAATTTTATAATATATATTATAATGTAATTATATACATTATAATATATAAAGTAAATTTAATTAATACCTAAATTGTTATAATTAAACTTACTTTATTTAAATATTGTAAAAAAGAGTTTCTTAAGTTATATAGAATTAGTTATGTTTAGAATTGAATAATAGAAATTAACACTTATTTTTTAAAGTACTGCAATCTTAATAAAGTTTTATAAATATAAGTGTAAATATCTATTTAAAATCAATATTTTATGTAATAGAATTTAAGCACATATTAGTTTTTTGAAATATTGGTGATAAAACTGTTTGAGCATCTAAATATCCTTGTTTAAATAACTTAAGTTTTGCTTTTTCTTTAAAGTTTAAAACACCACCTATAGTGCCCTCATTTATTTCTTTTGGAATAATTTCGATTATTTTACTATTAGGGTAGAGGCTTTTATCAATAGATACTCCTTTATTTAAATAAACAACAATAATATAATCGCATCCTTCATTATAAGCAGGTTTTATAGGAGTATTATCTGCAAGTCCTCCATCTACATATTTTTTACCTTGAAACTCTGTGCTTTTAAAAATTGTAGGTAAAGTAGCAGATGCCATTATTATTTTACTTATCTCTTCAGGAGTATAATCATTAAGTTTAAAATATTCAGCTTTACACTCTGGCATTTGAGTACAGGTAGCATAGCACTTTATTTTTGAACTAATTATTTTTTCAAAATCTAGATGTTTATTTAAAACTGATAGTAAATCATCAGTAGGTGCTTTTCCTGAATCCCAGTATTTATCTAAAAACCAATCACCTATCTTATCAAATTTTGAAACAATTTTAGCTCCAATAGATAATTGTATGCTCATAGACCATATTCTTAATTTAGATATGGGCATAACTATATCGGCAGATAAATCATTCCATAAACCATTTGATTTTGAAGGGTCATTTTGAGCAAAAAGTAACGAATTAAAAGCTCCTATAGATGTTCCTGAAAAAACATGAACATGCCTACTAATTCCCAAATCTCTCATACATCTCCAAACTCCAACTTCATAAGCACCATTGGCTCCTCCGCCAGAAAGAACAAGTCCTATCTTCATAATATCTTCCTTCCTATAAATATATAAATATAGTTATTAATATATCTTTTATATTTATTATAATACAGAATTCGACAAAAAAACAATATTATATTTTTAATTTTGTTATAAATTCAACGAAATATAATAAAAGGTTACATGACATTAAAAAATAAAGAAATAAAAGGTAAAGATTAGATTGTTAGTTTTTTCCTCATATCAAGTAGTAAAATTTTTAGATTACTTAAATCTTCTTTGTTAAAATCCTTAAATATTTTATCAAAGGTATTATTTATATCTTGTCTAAATTTTATAGCAAATTCTAAACCTTTATCTGAAAATTTTACATAAGTATTTCTTTTATCCTCTAAAGATTTAATTTTTTTAATATATCCAAGCTTCTCAAGTCTAGTTATTATACCAGATACCGTTCCTTTAGCTAGGGATAATTCAGTACATAAATCTGAAATAGTTACTACCTTTTTATGGGCTATTATTTTTATTACCATTATTTGTTGGTAAGTTAAGCCACTATCCTTTAAGCTTTTGCTTATTGTATTTGTAATTTTCGAGTAGATTTCTTTTATAAGCATAGCAATTTCAAAGGATTCAAAGTTATCCATAAAGACCTCCACATTCTTATAGTAAATAAACTTATTTTAGTTTACTAAGATATAAAAGTCAATATAAAAAAGATTGCAAGAAATGCAATCTTTATCTTTTAAAGGGGGAAATAATAAATTTAATAACATAAGTTAAAAATAAATGAAGAATAGAAAAACATATAGAAATATTCATAAGTGTTATAAATAAGGCATCAAATTTGTAAATATAAGAAATATAATTGTATATATTTATATTAAAAATGTATAGTAAAAAGTTAAATATAAATAGAATTAGTAATATAGCTTTTATGCCTTTATAAGCTCCTTTTAAATCTTCTATACTTAAAGCCATATGAGAAGATATACTTATGGCTAAAATTAAAAATATCCAAAAAGGAATAGTTTTGAAATTTCCTAGTGTAAATAAATCTTTAAAAAGGGATAAAGATAAAAGTAATTGATTTTGGAGAAAATCAAAACTAAATATACTATTATAAGATAAAATATTATTTAGCTGAGATGAAAGATTATTAAAGACATTAGGTAAAAATATCATTATAGATAAAAGAAGTCCTAAAATTCCTCCTAAAAGTGGAGCAAAACCAACAAAGAATAAGCCTATTTTATGCAATATATTATTAGGATTATAAGAATAACTAACATAGCCTAAAACACCATCTTTTTTACCCTTTATAGGTCTAAAAAGTTTAACTTCTTTTATTTTAAAATTAAATATTTTAGCAACCAAAAAGTGGCTTGTCTCATGAAGACAAACACCAATGCTAGTAATTAAAATACCAATGTAGCCTACAGAACTATAAATATTTTTCATAGAGATTTTTTCAAGGCGACCAATTATGAGTCCTTGAATTATTAAAAAACCAATTATTAAAAAAAATAAAACAACTGTATTTATTCCTAAATTAAAAATCACATTTAAAATATTAACTAATAGGTTCATTAATTTACTTCCTTTACAATTAAATATAGTTTTAATGATAATATAACTAGGATATTATGTAAATAAAAATTAAGAATTTAATTTATTAATTATTTTCTATAGAGCAAATCACTCCATCTTAAAGAGCTTTATCATTAGAAATATTAAAGTGTATTAGAAGTTATAGAAAATAATTTCTAGTTTGATACATATTAAAGATTATTATATAATTTATAAGGAAAGCTTAGGAGGTGATTTTTTGTCTTTTGAAAAATTAGATAATAAAAGTAAAAGAATAGATGGTGAAAGAAGTTGTGTAATATTATATAACTTTAATGATAAAGAAAAAAAGATTATAAAAAATTATGGTAATATTTTTGGGGTAAAAGACCAAATAAATATTTCATGGAAAAATGGAGAATCTGTAATTTCTGATTTAGTAGATGATAAATTAGATGAATCAAGTGAAACTATAAAAAATGAAAAGGCAATAATATTCAACAATGTGTCAAGTGTTAAAGTGAATTTATTTATCGATAGTTTAAAAAAGAGTAGAATAAATAATGTTCTTTTTGCTATTGTAACTGAAACATCAAAAAATTGGACTATTAATATTTTAATTGAAAACTTAATTTTAGAAAGAATATCTATGAAAAAAGGAAAAGAATTAAAACATTAATTTTAAAAATAAGTAAAAACTAAGCTTTTAGGATTATTTATCTTAAAAGCTTAGTTTTTTATAGTTGTAAGAGTTTAATAATTAAATTAAAAAAGATATAATATATAATTAATATAATATATAAAGAAAGGGAGCATGAAATAATACATGGTTAAAATAGTAGTAGACAGTACTTGTGATTTAGATAAAGAATTAATGAATAAATATAATATAGAGGTTTTGCCCCTTAGAATTTCTATAAATAATGAGGAATTTTTAGATAAGGTAAATGTAGACGTAGATTACATATATGAAAAAATGAGAATGGGAATAGTGCCAAAAACATCTCAGGTAAATCCTCAAGATGCATATAATGTTTTTGAAAAGTTATGTAAGTCAAAGGAAGAGTTTATATATATAGCTTTTTCATCACATCTTTCAGGAACTTACGGGCTTTGTAAAAATATATTAGATGAATTTAAAGAAAGATTTAATGATTTAAATATGGAAATAGTAGATTCTAAAACTGGCGCAGCTGCAGTAGGTCTTATGGCTCTTCAAGGAGCTAAAATGGCAGAGAAAGGGTTGGATTTTAATTCTATATTAGCTAATATACATGATATGGTAGAAAAATCAGATTATATATTTAGTATTAGTGATTTAAACTGGCTTACAAAGGGGGGAAGAATAAGTAAATTTAAAGGAACTATAGGTGGGATTTTAGATATTAAGCCAATACTAAAAGTTAATGATGGATGTATGGAAGTTATAAAAATGGTAAGAGGAAAAAAGAGAACATTAAAGACAGTTGTTGATTTAGTTTGCCAGGAGGTAGAAAAATTTCAAGGTCAAATAATAGGAATAAGCCATGCAGATGATATAGAAACAGCTAATGAAATAATGAAAATGATAGATGAAAAAATAGGAAAACAAAAATATATGGTAAGTAAAATAGGAAGCGTACTTGGAACTCATTTAGGTATTGGTGGAGTTGGAATTACATTTTTTAAGGATGAGATTAAATCTTATATGAAATAGTATTTTATTTTGCTATGCGTTAAGTAATATTATTTTAATACATAGCAAAATATAAATTAATGAATAAATATATGGCTTAAACTCATTACAATAATTCCAAGAAGAATAGAAAAAAGATAAAGGTTTCTAAAACCTGTATTAAGAGCATTTGGAATAAGTTCATTAAAGGCTATATAAAGCATAATCCCACAGACTACTGCAAAAACTATTCCAAGCATTAATTCATTAATAAATGGTTTTAAAAATAAAAATGTAATTATAGCTCCTAGAGGCTCTGCCATTCCTGATATGAATGTATATTTAAAAGCTTTAAGTTTACTTTTAGTTGATGCATATATAGGAATTGCAATAGATATACCTTCAGGAATATTATGAAGCATTATAGCTAAAGTTATATAAAGACCAAGAGATGGATTTTCATAACTAGATATAAAGGTTGCCATACCTTCAGGAAAATTATGTATCATAATAGCTATGGTAGAGAATAAACCAAGTTTATAAAGATTAGTATCTTTTTTATTGTTATAAGATAAATTATTTTCAGGAATTAGTTTATCAATTAAAAGGGCTATAGAAAATCCTAAAACAATAAATAATAGAGAGTAAATAGTAGAATAGACTCTATCATAGTATTTTAAAAGTGAATTTAAAGCGCTAGGAAAAAGATCTGTAAAAGAAATTGTAATCATTACGCTAGATGAAAAACCTAGGGCAAAAGTTATAATTTTTTTATTATCAGACTTAGAAAAAAACACAATAAAAGCGCCTAAAATAGTAGATAGACCTGCTATAGTGCAAAGTATAAAAGCTATAGAAATATTTTCATTCATAAATTAACCTCACTTAGTATTTTAGTAATATATATTATGAAGTTTTAGATGCTATGAGTTATTTTAAAAAAATTATGTAAAAATAAAAAGCTGTACTTTTTAGTACAGCTTTTAAGTATTATAAAACTATTTTCTTTTTAGAGTGAGATGAAATCCAATTATCAATAATTTCTAAAGAGGTTAAAATTTCATTTAGATGATAATTATATATAGTAGATATTTCTATACTAATAGAGGAATTATCCCCAGTTGTTTTATTAGTACTATTTATAATTTCAGGTCCCAAAATAACATATAAATAATCTAAATTCTCTTTAGAGATAGAAAAATCTTCTTTGATTTTATTTAAACAATAAAGATGTATTTTTATTTCCTTAAACTTCATAATCATTTTATCAAATTCAAAATAGATACTAGCATTTTTGTCATTATAGAAATCATCTTCATGCTTATCAATTAAAGATGTTAAAGATAATAGTTTATTTTCATAATCATCTAAATTAATATCTTGTGATAAAAGATTATTTCTAACTAGGTGAAAGCTTAAATCTCTAAGACGTTCTATACTAGATAAAATATCATTTAGAAGACTGGGTTTAGAAATTGTATAGTTTATTAAAACTCCTACTATAACACCAAGAGTTGTATCTA
>JAUNBX010000004.1:11393-61869 GCA_030526875.1 Clostridium perfringens
TTAGAAATTGTATAGTTTATTAAAACTCCTACTATAACACCAAGAGTTGTATCTAAAGTTCTATGAAAAGAGTAACTAAATGGATTTTGAGTGCTTATAGTATAGGCAATAGATGAGTAAGTAATAGCACATACTAAAATTGATGATTGTAATTTTAAAAGGTTACAAATATATATAGCAAAAATTAAACCAATAGATGCTATTAAAATATTATAGTCAAATATATAAACAACTAAAAATCCTAAAATACCTCCAAGTAAAGTTCCTTTTATTCTATTAAAACCAGCATTATAAGAGTCTTTTATAGTGTTTTGTATAGAGACCACACAAGCTCCTATAGCGAAAAAAGGATTATTTATAAATCCTGTAGTTCCTATTAAAGCACATATAAAAGCTGCAATACCAGTTTTTATTGTTCTCATTCCTATTCTAGGCAAAATCAAAAGTATTAATCCTCCAAATTATTTATTTATAGTATAATTTTATAACAAATTTACAGTATAAGCAAAGTTAATATTATAAAACAAAAAGAGTTAAGGATAAATCCAATCTACAAAACCATAGTATATATTTATAAAGGAATTTTTATTAGTTTATAGTTATTTAATATTATTTTGAAGAAGGTAAATAAATATTTATATTGATAGAACATAGGTATCTCTGTATAATAGTTATGAAATATAAGATACGGAGTGGATAAAGTTATGAGACTTAGAAAAAAACCATGGGCAAGACCTGAACTTGAAAGTTGCAATTTTTTCATTGTAAATCCTAAAGATTACAAAAATAAGTGGAATAGTTCATTTAGGAATAATAATAATATATATTTAGAACTTGGATGTGGAAAAGGAACATTTGTATCAGTTCATGGTGCTAAAAATAAAGACAAAAATTATATGGCTATAGATATAAAAGATGAGGTTTTGGTCTTAGCTAAAAGAAATATAGAAAAATCCTATGAAGAAAAGAAAGAAACTTTAGATAATGTAAAACTTATGGCTCAAGAAATTGGTCTTATAAGTGATATATTAGGGGAAGAGGATAGAATAAGTAGAATATATATAAATTTTTGTAATCCTTGGCCTAAAGAAAAACATAAAAAGAGAAGATTAACTCATACAAGACAGCTTGAAAACTATAAAAAGTTTTTAGTTAATAATGGTGAGATATGGTTTAAAACTGATGATGACAATCTTTTTGAAGAATCTTTAGACTATTTTAAAGAAAGTGATTTTGATGTTTTTTATAAAACTTACGACCTACATAACAGTGAGTATGATAAAGAGAATGTAAGAACTGAACATGAAAATATGTTTACTGAAAAGGGAATAAAAATAAAGTTTTTAATAGCTAGAAAGAAATAGATAGTAAGCTATACCAAAGAGGAACATTAAGTTTAATGAATAATTTTGGTATAGCTTTATTTTTTATCTTAAGTTAAGATTTTATTTAAAATAATTGTTGATTTTAGAAATACTCAAAAATTAGTCTTAAATTCATAGAAATATTGTATAAAATGTAGCTATTATTTTAAATCAGTAACGCCTTTAGCAAAAAAGTAACTAGCTATAAAAAGTATTATAATTGATAAAATTATAGATGTAAGTACAATAATATATGTAATACTGCCACTTAAGAATAAAGAACTAAGACATATAAGTATTCCACTTAAGATAAATAAAATACCACCTAACCTATGAGTTTTCTTCCAAGAAGTTTCCGAACTTAAAGTCCAAGGAGTTTTTATACCATAAAAGAAATTACTTTTAGATTTTGGCATATAGTTGCCTATGACAATAATAAGAATTCCAACTGAAAAAGGAATAACTGTATTTACAGGAATATTAAATCCAAGAGAAACCAAAATTATAACTATTTGAAGTACAAAGAAAAATGTAAGTATAAGGCATAAAATTAACCCATAACTTTTAGCGAACTTAGCATAGTGTGATTTTCTAGGGTCTATTTTAGGAAGATACAACATTCCAAGCCAAATAAGTGCCATAATTAAAGGAAGAAAGAATGCCCCAATAGGTTTATTCATATAATTAGTTATAGAACCTGTTGACATGCTAAATTGACAGGGAATAGCAAGGGGAAGTTTGTTATAAAAAATTATAGGAATTAAAAATGCTATAACAGTCAAAATTAAATTATAAATATTACTTTTCTTTTTCATGGTTAAAATCCTCCTTCTTATCTTTACTAGAAAATGACAAAAACCACTTTAAAACATCTTCAAGAACAGAAGTGTTTAGGGAATAATAAATAAATTGTCCCTGTCTTTCATCACTTACTAAATCAGCTTGTTTTAAAATGCTTAAATGATGGGATATACTAGGTTTTGTAATGTTAAAATAATCTGCAATATCTCCAGCTGTCATATCTTTTTCTTTTAAAAGATCTATTATTTTTCGCCGTGTACTGTCTGATAGAGCTTTAAACACATCGTTAAATGCCATATTTATCTCCTTTATATTTAGATATTTAGATGATTTTCTAAATATCTAAATTATACCACCAATAAATTACTTTTTCAATAAATCTATTAAAATAATTTTTTAATATTTTTAAAATCAACATTTATCTAAATAGAGAATATTAATTTAACTAAACTGTGAAAAAAATTATATATAAGTAGTGATTATTTATATAGAAAATTTACTTACACAAGTTGATATAGTTTATATTTTGTTTAAAAATAGAGAAACTTAAGATTTCTTAAGAAAAAATTTAGAAATAATAAATTGAATAGTCAGTAAATATATAGTAAAATTAATATTAAATGTAATAATATAGAATAAATACAATTAAAAAGGAGAAATAATTGAAAGTAGTCTGCTGTAAAGATGTTAAAAAGAATTTTAAAGTAGGAAACGAAAAGGTAGAAATTTTAAAGGGAATAACTTTAGATATAAGACAGGGGGAGTTTGTTGCAGTAATTGGAGAATCAGGATCTGGAAAATCTACTTTTTTAAATATCTTAGGCGGTCTTATGCCTTGTGATGATGGAGAAATAACAATTAATGAAAATAGAATAGATAAATTAGGTGAAAATAAATTAGCACTTTTTAGAAGACACAATATAGGTTTTATATTTCAAGCCTATAATCTTATGCCACAGTTAAGTGCTATTGAAAATGTTGAAATGCCTTTAATATTTTCTGGGGTTCCTAAAGGCAAACGAAGAAAAATAGCTTTAGATATGTTAAAAAAGGTAGGTCTTGAAGATAGGGTGAATCATAAACCTAGTGAATTATCAGGTGGACAACAGCAAAGAGTATCAATTGCAAGGGCTTTAATGAATAATCCAAGGGTTATTTTAGCAGATGAACCAACAGGGAATTTAGATAGTAAGACAAGCATCGAGATATTGGAACTTTTAAAAGAATTAAATGAAAAGTATAACACAACTCTTATAGTTGTTACTCACTCAAAAGTAGTTTATAACTATGCTACAAGAATTATAAAAATGGAAGATGGATTATTAGTAAGTAATGGAGAGGAAATTTTAGCATGAAGAAAAAGGGATTAATAATATTAGTTACAGCTTTAGTACTTGGGAGTTTAAATTTAACAGGAGGAGAAAATATAGTATTAGGAACAAGTTTAAATAGTGATGTTTTAAATAATTTAACAAATGGAGAAAGTAGTGAAGAAAATAGTGGAAATCAAAATAAAGTAGATACACAAGTTAGCAATATTCAGCCTAAAAAAATATTAATAGAAAGTGTTAAGATTGACAAAGAGAAGGTAGAACCAGGTGATGAGTTTATATTAACCTATACTTTAGTAAATAATACAAATGCAAAGCTCCATAATACTTCTTTAAAGATAGCAAGTATTGAGGGGAAAGGAACTTTAGAGGGTTTTGTACCAATAGGAACTACTAATGAAATTTATGTAGGAACTATAAATGCAGGAGCTAAAAAGGAAGTATCAATAAGACTTTATAGTGATAAAAATTTAAAGGCAGGAGCTTATAATTTTATAACTAGCGTAACATATAATGAAGATAGTAAAGATCAAGAGGAGATAACTAAGTTATCTGGAATAGTTTTAAAATCTAAAGCACAATTGGAACTTTCAGAAATTGATGCTTTTGAAAATGGTGAAGGATATACTTTATCAGGAAACCTAGTAAACGCTGGTGATACAAAGCTTAAAAATGTAGATGTTAAAGTGAATTTAAATGGTAATGTATATTCATACCAAGCATCTACTATAAAAACTGAAGAAGAGGAAATGTTTGAAATAAACCTTCCAAGTGTGCTAGAGGATACAGAAGCCTCAATATCTATAAATTATGAGGATGATTCTAAAAATACCTATGTAACAGAAAGTAAATATATGGTGAAAGCAGTAGCTTTAGAAACATCAGCTACAATGGAAGAATATACTGAAGAAAGCACAGGGTTTTGGGGATTTATAAGAAATCTTTTTGGTTTTGGGGCATAATAGATGAGATTTAAAGATTTAATAGGAATAATATGGAGAAATATGTGGAAGAGAAAAGCAAGAACTATATTTACAATGAGTGGAGTTGTAATTGGATGTCTTGCAGTATTTATTATAGTATCTATAACAAATGGCTTCGAAAAGTATTTAAATGAAAGTATGGAAGGCCTTATGGATACATCTGTTATAACAGTACAACCCTTTTGGGGGGAAACTAGTGAAGATAAAAATATAAAGACTGTTTTAGATGAGAAAGCTGTAAAAGAACTTGAAAAGTTAGACTTTGTAGAGAGTGCAACTCCTAAAAGAATGACTTCAGCAGAGTTTAATATAGGAAATACATTAGTTTATTCAGGTATACTATCTAAAGATGATTATAGTGATATAGGAGAAAGTTTAATTGCAGGTAGACTTCCAAGAGAAAATAGTAAAGAAATAATTTTAGGATCTCAAGTTGCAAAGGAATTTTTGGGATATGATTGGGGAGAGGATGTAGAGGATTTATCAGAGTATAATGGATTAGTTGGAAAACAAGTTAAAATTGGTGGAAGTACTTATATGGATGAAAATGGAGAAGAGATTAAATCTAAAGTTACATCAGCAAAAATTGTAGGGATAGTTGATGGTTCCTTTGATTATACCTATAACAGTTTAGTAACAGGAAAGTTATATAATAGTATAGTTGAATCACAAATTTATTATGGGAAAGAAGAGATTAATAGACTTCTTAAAGAGTATAATGAAATATCAGTTAAAGTTTACGATAAATCAAATTTAGAAGAGTATGAAAGTACTTTAAAGGAAATGGGGTATCAAACTTACTCATATAAAGATATGGAAAAAAGAATGAAACAAATGCTTATGGGAGTAAGTCTTATATTAGGTTCTTTAGCAGGTGTATCACTTTTAGTTGCAGCCCTTGGAATAACAAATACAATGGATATGGCAATTTATGAAAGAAATAAGGAAATAGGAGTTATAAAGGTTATAGGTGGTGACCTTAATGATGTTAGAAAAATATTTGTTGGGGAAGCTTGTGCAATATCATGTGTAGGTGGTGTTATATCAATTGTTTTAGGTATACTTATAAGTGGTGGAATAAATTTAGTTGCAGAAAATATTACACAATCACTTCTTGAACAATCTATAAAATCCATAGCAATACCAAGTATGTCTCTTATTTTAGGAATTTTAATATTTTGTCTTATTATAGGATTTATATCAGGAATACTACCAGCTAATAAGGCAGCTAAAACAGATGTTATAACAGCTGTAAGGTAACTATAGAATTTATAATTATAAAAAATTCTATATGGTATAATTTTTTGTTTTGTAAAAATATAAAACAAAAATAGGAAGGGATAGAAGTAAACTATGTATATATGGTCAGGTGCATTTGAATTTATGTTTATCCTTGTATTTTTAATTATTATTGGAGGGATTATAGTTACAGCTATTAGAGGAATTGGGCAATGGAATAAAAATAATCAAGCCCCACAGTTAACAGTAGATGCTACCGTTATAGCAAAGAGAATAAATGTAACACATAATCAAAGTGTCAATGAAGCAGATATAACAGGGGCACAAGGCTGTCATACAACTACATTCACTAGTTATTATGTGACCTTTCAGGTAGAAAGTGGTGACAGAATAGAATTTTATATTAGTGGAAATGAATATGATATGTTAAAAGAAGGAGACTATGGAAAACTTATATTTAAGGGAAGTCACTATCTTGGGTTTAAAAGATAATGAATTATTATAAAAAAGGTAGCTATATGAAAATAATTTTTGGTATAGCCTTATGTTTATCATTTAATTAGAGTTATAAATTTTTAGAGATATTTTGAATAGTATAATTTATAGATGATTTATAGGAGAAAATTTATGTATAAAAAAGGTGACTTTCATATACATTCCATAGCATCAGATGGTAATTTAGACTCTTTAGGCATAATAAAATTAGCAAAGGAAAAAGGTTTAGACATAATATCAATTACAGACCATAATACTATGGACTCAGTCCATGAGGCTATAAAGTTTGGAAAAAAATACGGAGTATGTGTAATTCCAGGAGTTGAAATATCATCTATGTATAATGGTGACCATGTTCATATACTGTGTTATTTTAAAGAAGATATAGTAAATAATAAATTATTTTATGAAATTTTAAATCTTATAAAAAGAAAAGAAATAAAAGATATAAGAATGTTCCTGAATTCTAATCTAGATAGAAAGAAAGATAAGTTTTTAACTCCTGAGGAAATCATAACTTTAGTAGATAGATTTAATGGAATTTGTGTACTGGCTCATCCTGTAAGACTTAAAAGAAAAACCTTTGATATTATTAAAGATTTTAATTTTAAGGGGATAGAAGCTAAATATGTGGAAAATAAAAAAGAGGATGAAGAATTTTTTTTAAACTTTGCAAAGGAAAAAGGTATTATATATACAGCAGGATCAGACTTTCATACGTTTAGAAAAAAGTATAATTCTTTAGGAGAAGTAACATTAAATAAAGAAGAAATAAAAAAATTTCTAGATATTTTTTTTAGATAAAATAAAAAATAGTGAGATTTTAAGTTAAAGAGCGTAAATAAATTTGCGTTCTTTTGCTTTTTAAGGTTAAAATAATAAAAGTGTTATTTTTATAAATTGGTAAAATATTTTTTGAAAAATTTCATAGTATGTTATTGACAAAGTTTTAAAGAAAGATATAATTAAGATATAAACACCCCCAGGGGGTGGGGAGGTAAAGAGATGAACGAAGAAAAAAAGAAAGCATTACAATCTTTAAAAACGGCTAGGGGCCAGATAGAAGGAATAATTAAAATGATAGAGGGTGAAAGGTACTGTATTGATATATCAAATCAAATAACTGCATCCCAGTCTCTTCTAAAAAGAGCTAATCTTCTTATTTTAAAGCAGCACATTCATCATTGTGTAAAAGAAGCGTGCCATGAAGATAAAGCTGAGGAAAAAATGGAAGAAATAATTCAAGTTTTAGAAAAAATAATGTCTAAATAAAAAGTATATAATAAGAATGAAACTAAAAATAGATCATTTAAAAAGATAATGTTAAACAAAAGAAGGTGTAATTAATGGAAAGTAAATCATTTAAAATTGATGGTATGACTTGCGCAGCTTGTGCAAATAGAGTTGAAAGATTTACTAAAAAAGTAGATGGAGTAGAAAGTGCTGCTGTTAATTTTGCTACAGAAACATTAACTGTAGAATATGATAAAGAAAAGGTAAATCCAGAACTTATTGAACAAACTGTTGATAAGGCTGGATATAAGGTTAGAAAAAATATTCAAAGCTATAATTTAAAAGTAGAGGGTATGACTTGTGCAGCTTGTTCAAGTCGAGTTGAAAGAGTCACAAGAAAACTGCCAGGAGTTATAGAATCTACTGTAAATCTTGCAACGGAGAGGCTTAACATAACAATTAATGCAGATGAATTAAGCTATGGGCAAATAAAAGCTGCAGTAGAAAAGTCAGGTTATAAACTTGTAAAAGAAGATGAACAAAAAGAAGAAAAGGCAAAGCCTGTAGATAAAAGCAAGGTTATGCTCTATAGATTTATATGGTCTTGTGTATTTACAGTGCCACTTTTTATAATAGCAATGGGACATGATTTTGGAATGCCACTTCCAAGTATAATAAGCCCTTCAGTTAATCCTCTAAATTTTGCTATATTAGAGTTAGTGCTAACAATACCAGTTATGATAGCAGGTTCTAAGTTTTATAAAGTTGGAATTAAAAATTTATTCCACTTAAGTCCTAATATGGACTCATTAATATCAGTTAGTACATTAGCAGCGTTTATATATGGATTATTTTGCATGGGTGAAATAATAGTTGGAAATGTATCTTTTGTTGAACATCTTTATTTTGATTCAGCAGCTACAATTCTAACTCTTATAACTTTAGGTAAATATTTAGAAACTATTTCAAAAGGAAAAACATCTCAAGCTATAAATAAACTTATGGGCTTAGCACCAAAAACAGCTACGGTAATTAGAAATAATACTGAAATGGTGATTCCAGTAGATGAAGTTATAGTAAATGATATAATAGTAGTAAAACCAGGTGAAAAGTTACCAGTTGATGGAGTTGTTATAGAAGGAACAACTTCTACTGATGAATCTATGCTTACAGGTGAAAGTATTCCAGTTGAAAAGACAGTTGGAAGTGCTGTAATTGGAGCTAGTATAAATAAAACAGGGCTTATAAAATATAAAGCAACTAAGGTTGGAAAAGATACAGCTTTAGCTCAAATAGTAAAACTTGTAGAAGATGCTCAAGGTTCTAAAGCACCTATTGCAAGGCTTGCTGATGTTGTATCTAGTTACTTTGTACCAGTTGTAATGTGTTTAGCAGTTTTTGCAGGAATAGCATGGTATGTATCAGGACAAGATTTAATATTCTCTCTTACAATATTTATTGCAGTACTTGTAATAGCATGTCCTTGTGCCTTAGGTCTTGCCACACCAACAGCTATAATGGTTGGTACTGGAAAGGGTGCAGAAAATGGTGTTTTAATAAAAGGTGGAGAAGCCTTAGAAAATACATATAAAGTAGATACTGTAGTATTTGATAAAACAGGTACTATAACAGAAGGAAAGCCAAAAGTTACTGACATAATAACAGATTCTATGAGTGAAGATGAAATTTTAGCTTTAGCTGCAAGCTCAGAAAAAGGATCAGAGCATCCCCTAGGAGAAGCAATAGTAAATGGTGCTAAAGATAAGAACTTAGAATTAAAGGAAATAGAAAAGTTTAATGCAATTCCAGGTCACGGTATTGAGGTATTGATAGATGGCAAAAATATTTTACTTGGAAATAAAAAACTTATGGAAAGTAAAGCTGTTAATATAAATGATACCATATTTAATAAAGCAGAAGGCTTAGCTGAAAAAGGAAAAACTCCTATGTATATGGCAATAGACGGAACTCTTCAAGGTGTTATAGCCGTTGCAGATACTGTTAAACCAAGCAGCAAAAAGGCTATAGAAACACTACATAGCATGGGTATAAATGTTGCTATGATAACAGGAGATAATAAAAAGACAGCAAAAGCTATAGCAGATGAAATTGGAATAGATATAGTATTAGCAGAAGTTTTACCTGAGGACAAAGCAAATGAAGTCAAAAAGCTTCAAGGAGAAAATAGAAGAGTTGCCTTTGTTGGCGACGGTATAAATGATGCTCCAGCACTTGTTCAAGCAGATATAGGAATTGCTATAGGATCAGGAACAGATGTTGCAATAGAATCAGCTAGCATTGTTTTAATGAGAAGTGATTTAATGGATGTTATAACAGCTATTAAATTAAGTAAAGCTACTATAAATAATATAAAATTAAGTTTATTCTGGGCATTTGGATACAATGTTGTTGGTATTCCAATAGCTATGGGCTTCTTATATTTATTTGGTGGTCCACTTTTAAATCCTATGATAGCAGCTGCTGCTATGAGCTGTAGCTCAGTGTCAGTACTTTTAAATGCATTAAGACTTAAGAGATTTAAAGCATAAAAGTTAAAAATGTTATTGCTAAAATTTTTAGCAGTAACATTTTTTTGTTTTAGCCAGTATATTAAGCAATAAAAATTAAAAACTTAAATATTAGTTGTAGGGTTCTGTATGAATGTTAATTTCTTTTATATATTTAAATTTAGATATGATTTCTTTTTCTAAATCATCTGCAATTTTATGAGCTGTTAGAAGTGTTAGGTTTTTATCTAATGTAATAGTTATATCTATATAAGCAAAAGCTCCATGTCTTCTCGATTTAAAAGATTTTATAGAAAAAATATCAGGGTGATTTAAAGTTAAGATTTTAATTTCTTTTATATCATTTCCATCAATAGACCTATCTATTAAATCATTAAAAGAACTATTAAATATATCAAAACCAACTTTAACAACTATTAAGGCTACTATGATTGATGCTATAGGATCTAAGATTTTTATACCAAACATTGCCCCACCTATTCCTATAAATGCAGCAATAGAAGATAAAGCATCTGATCTATGATGCCAAGCATCAGCTTTTAGAGAAGGAGAATTTGTTTTATTTGCAATTCTTATAGTTATTCTAAACTGAAATTCTTTAATTAAAATAGAAATAAAAGATATAACAAGAGGGAGGAGCGTAGGAATTACTATACTTTCGGGATTTAGTAAAGATGTAACACCATCAACTCCAATTTTTATAGAAACAAAAATAAGTACAGAAGATAAAATAAAAGATACTATAGTTTCTATTCGTTCGTGTCCATAGGGGTGTTCTAAGTCTTTAGGCTTTTTAGAAAAATGATTTCCAATTAAAACCCCAATAGATGTTAATATATCAGAAGCAGAGTGAATACCATCAGCTATAATAGCAGATGATTTTCCAAATATTCCTGATATAACTTTTAAAATAGTCAAAATAATATTAAGGATAATGCTAAGTATAGTTACTTTAGTAGAGTCAGTGTATCTATTTCCCATATAAACTACTCCTAGGTTTTCAAATGATAATATTATATTATGGAAAAACTTTAAAAGTGCTAATAAAAAATATATCAGTATTTATCAAATGATAATACAGGTAAGTATATAAATAAGACATAGATATGATTTAACAAGCATAGGTAATACTTAAAATAATATTTTTATAAATTAAAAAATATTATTTTAAGTATTAGGTATAAATATCTTTAAATTGTTAAGTATGAAGATAGGTTATATTAAAGTTATAAGAAACTAATTAAAAAAAGTAGAATATATTATAATAAGTATATTAAAGTTAGAATTTATTTTATTATGGTTTTTTACATAAGATAAATAAAAATATAGTTTATTTTGTAGAAAAATATAAAAAAGTCAATTATAATTGATAAAAAGAATAAAAAGGGGTAGATTATATGAAAATAGGTTTGGTTTTATCAGGAGGAGGAGGAAAAGGTGCTTATGAACTTGGAGTTTGGAAAGCTTTAAAAGACTTATCTATAGATAAGTATATAGAAGTTATTTCGGGAACATCTATAGGGGCTTTTAATGCAGCGCTATTTGCTCAAAATGATTTAGATAAGGCTACAGAACTTTGGGATAAGGTAACAATGGATTCTTTAGTACCTTTAAGTAAATTTAATTTAGTTAAAAAAGGTATAGCATTATCTGTAGGAGCTAAAAATATTAATTTCGTAAAGAAATATATGGTAAATTCTTTGGAGAATGGTGTTGTTGCAAGAGATGGGCTAAAATCTATAGTAGAAAGTTACATAAATATTGAGAAAATAAAAAGTTTAGGGAAAATATGTTATGCAACTTGTACTGAAATTCCTGATTTTAAAGTTAAGTATTTTAAATTAAATGATTATAAAATAGAAGATGCGAAAGAGATAATAATGGCATCTGCATCACTTCCATTAATATATGAAAGTGCACACATTCAAGGTAAAAAATATCTAGATGGTGGAATGGTGGATAACGTCCCAATACAACCAGTTTATGGAGAAGGTTGCGATATAATAATAGTTGTGCTTTTATCAAAGGATATGAAAGTGGATAGAAGCCTCTATCCAAATACAAAAATAATAGAGATATATCCTAAAGAGCTAGAAGAAAATGTAATAAATGGAGTTTTGAATTTAGATATAGAAGCTAAGAAAAATAGGATTGTCCATGGTTACAATGATACAAAAAATCTTTTAGAGCCAATTATGGATTTAGGAGTAAGGGTAATAAAAAAAGAAGTGGATTCAAGAAAGAAAGAAGAGTACTCAGCTATGGAGAAATTAACCTTATTTTTAAAAAAAATAAAAGATAAAAATAACGGTGACGATAATGCTGCAAATTATTAAATAGAGATACTAGGGTGTGTTTATATTTAGTTAATATTGATTTAGAATATGACTATCTAAATCAATATTAATCTATAATAATTAAATAAATCTTTAGTATTATAAAAATATGCTATTTACATAAATTTAAGAAAATATGAGATAGAATTTTGTGGACAAACCATTTGATATAATATAATATAAACTTTGTGAATTAAATAATTTTTATTTAAAATTAATGTTAATAGTTAAAATGTAATATATAATTAAATATATAAAAATTGTAAAAACTAAGGAGAAAAGAGAATATGTCACTAATATCAAGTTTTAACGATAATATTTTATTTTTTATTCAGGCTCATATTCAAAATCCATTTTTAACTCCTATAATGAGTTTTTTCACTACCATAGGAAAAGATGGAGCTATATGGCTTGTAATAGGAATTATACTTCTTATAACTAAGAAATATAGAAAAGTCGGTTTTTTAATTTATTTTGCTTCTGTAATAAATTATATAATTACTGAGATAATAAAAAATACAGTAAAAGAGCCAAGACCTTTTTTAACTTTGCATAATTTACATTTGTTAATTTCAGCTCCTCCAGGATATTCATTCCCTTCAGGACATACTTCAGCAGCTTTTGTTGCGGCTTTTATAATTGCTATATATATAAGAAAAATGGCAGTGCCAGCATTTATAGGTGCTATACTTATAGCCTGTTCAAGACTGTATTTTACAGTTCATTATCCAACTGATGTTATGATGGGTGCCTTTATAGGATTTATATCTTCTTTAATAGCCATTTATCTTTACAATCATTTTGTATACAGGATTGCAAACCCCATACTTAGAATACCAACTAATAAGAGGAAAAGACGAAATAAAGCAGCATAAAAAATAAAGGTGGATTTAATATTTTAAATCCACCTTTATTTTTTAATTAGTTAAATTCTCAATTCTTATTATATTTTCCAGTTTGTTAAGATTTAGGTAATCTTTTATATTATCTTTAAAGCTATTAATTGATTTTTCTTTACATTTCTGAGTTAAAAATACTAAGTCAACTTCATCTTCAGTTTGTATATCTTGAGTAACTAGGGATATACTTATATTATTTTCTCCAAGAAGTGTTCCAACATCTCCAATTATACCTGGTTTATCCTTAACGTTAAGTCTTATATAATATTCACTTTCAATGTCATCACTTGAAAGAATATTTAGTTTATTATTTAAAGTTCTAGCTTGATTTATACCACAGTAGTTTAAATTATTTCTTAATATAGAAAGAAGGTCAGAAACAATAGCACTTCCTGTAGGTAAATCACCAGCTCCTTTACCATAGATTGTTAGATCACCAACAGCATTTCCTTTTAGATAAACAGCATTAAAGGAATCTTTAACATTAGCAAAGGGATGATTTTTAGGAACAAAGGTTGGATGAACCCTAACTTCTATGGAATTATTATTAAGTGCTCCAATTGCTAAGAGTTTTATAACATAGCCAAACTTTTTAGCATAATCTATGTCTTTAGTGTTTATATTAGTTATTCCTTCTCTTAAAATATTATTTGGATGAACAGGAGCCTCAAAAGATAAAGATGACATTATAGAAAGTTTATATACAGCATCAAAGGCTTCTATATCATCAGTTGGGTCAGCTTCTGCAAATCCCTTTTCTTTAGCTAAAGATAAAGCTTTATCAAAGGACATATTAGATTCTGTCATATTACTTAAAATATAATTTGTAGTTCCATTTACTATTCCTATTATTTTTTCAATTTTATTTCCAGTAAGGCTTTCATTTATTTGTTTAATTATTGGTATACCACCACCAACACTTGCTTCATAATATAAAAATACCTCTTCTTTTAAGGCAGTATCAAATAATTTATCTCCATGAAGGGCAATACAAAGCTTATTAGCTGTGACTATATGCTTTTTCTTTTTCATAGCCTCTACCATGTAGTCTAGAGCTGGGTAGGCACCGCCTATAACCTCTATAACTATTTCTATAGAATCATCATTTAAAATATCACAAAAATTATCTGTTAAAACATTTTGAGGGATGTCTAAGCCTCTATCTTTACCTATATCTTTAACTAAGATTTTTTTAATTTCTATATCAAAACCACAACGCTTAACTATTTCAGTTTTATTAAAGTGTAATATTTTCCAAACCCCAGTTCCAACGTTACCTAATCCTAATAGTGCAATTTTAACTTGTTTCATAAAATACCTCTCCCTATTTATATATTGTAGTTCCATTATTGCAAATAGATAACTCTTTTATTAGCCATTTGTTATCTAACTTTCTTAGAAACTCAATTATATCTTCCTTAAATTTTATATTATCTTCTGAAGCTATTGCCATAATAGTAGGACCTGCTCCACTTAAATAAACACCTAAAGCATTTAAGCTTAAAGCCTTTTCTTTTATATCAAAAAAATTTGGAATTAGAGTTTCTCTAAAGTTTTCGTGAATAACATTGCTCATAGAGTGTTTTATATTTTTGAAGTTGTTATTAGCAATAGAAGCTACTAAAAATGAACTAGCAGCTATATTTGACATAGCAAATTTAAAATCTAATTCTTTAGGCAAAATATCTCTAGCTTTTTTAGTTTGAAGATTAAAGTTAGGAAACATAGCAAAAAATTTAATCTTAGAATTAAATTTAATTTTCTCATAATAAGTTTCTTTTCCATTAAAAAGAGAAACTATAAGACCTCCAAAAAGGCAAGGAACAACATTATCAGGATGCCCTTCCATTTTAGTTGCCAAATTTGCTATTGTTTCTCTAGATAATTTATTGCCTGATAAATAATTTGCTGCCATCATTCCACCTATAATACAACTAGAACTACTTCCAAGGCCTCTTGAAATTGGAATATCTGATTCTATAGAAATTTTTATACCAGAGGGATTATAAGAAACTTCTTTAAAAACAATTTCCATAGCTTTATATATAATGTTATTTACATTTTGATATTCCTTAGGGCAACCCTCTATTAAAAGTCCACTGCTTATTTCAGAAATATCAAAAGTATTATAAAGGTTTAGCCCTATGCCAATACAATCAAATCCTGGTCCTAAGTTAGCAGAAGAGCAAGGAACTTTGACTTTAACCAAAATAATCACCGCCTATATGTGCAAAACCTTCAATGGCTTTTAACACTTCATCTTTTGTACAAATAGTATTATGCATTATTGGTTTTCTATCTAAGTGCTTTAAGGAGTTTGGTATTGATAAATTTGTTGTTTTTGATAATATTTTAAGAGCCTCTATATCATTAAGTTTTGAAATATCTACATTTAATCCTTGTAAAATAGTTTTAGGGAATTTAAAAGGACTAGCAGTTGATGCTATTATAGTTTTTGTTGTGTCTTTAGTTTTTTCTTTATATTTTTCATAAACTGAGTAAGCAACAGCAGTATGAGGATCTATTAGATAATTAAAATTACTATAAACTTTATTTATAGTTTCTATTGATTCTTTTTCTGTTGCAAAGTCACTATAAAATTCTTCACTTAATTTTGATTTTATTAATGATGGAACCTCATAAAATCCTGAAGTTTCTAAAGAATCCATAAGATCGTTTATAAGAGTTGAATCTTCACCGCTTAAATCATATAAAAGTCTTTCTAAATTGCTAGATATTAAAATATCCATAGAAGGAGAATTTGTAACTTTTAAAACTCTTCTTCTATCATAAATACCTGTATTTATAAAATCAAAAAGAACATTATTTTCATTAGATGCACAAATAAGTTTATTAATAGGAAGGCCTAATTTTTTAGCATAATAAGCTGATAAAATATTGCCAAAGTTACCAGTAGGCACAACAATATTTATTTTTTCATTAGGCTTTATGGCTTTTTTATTTAAAAGATTTCCATAACTATAGAAGTAGTAAACTATTTGTGGTAAAAGTCTACCAATATTTATAGAATTTGCTGAAGATAATATAAACCCATTATCTTTAAAATTTTCTTTTATTTTTGAATTGTTTAATATATTTTTCACACAGCTTTGAGCATCATCAAAATTTCCATCTAAAGAAATTACAAGGGAATTGCTACTTCCGTGAGTTATCATTTGAAGTTTTTGTACTAAACTTGTACCATCTTTAGGATAAAGAACTGCAATTTTTGTTCTAGGAACATCAGAAAAGCCTTCTAAGGCAGCTTTTCCAGTATCTCCTGATGTTGCAGTTAAAATAAGAATATTTTCCTTTTGGTTATTATTTATTAAAGCTTTGTTTAATAAATGAGGAAAAAGACATAAAGCCACATCTTTAAAAGCTAAAGTTGGGCCATGATAAAGTTCTAAAAAGTGAGTATTTCCAATAGACTTTACTGGAGATACAGTATTATTTTCAAATTTATTATCATAAGCTTTATAAATACAATCTTTAAGATCATCTAAATAAAAATCATCTAAAAAGTCCTTAAGGATATAAAAAGCTAATTCTTCGTAAGGAAGTCCTGATAAATATTCTAAAGAATTTTTAATTTTATGTATTTTAAAAGGCACATAAAGACCTTTGTCTTTAGCAAGACCATTTATTATAGCGTAGCTAGAACTTACAAGTTTTCCGCTACCTCTAGTACTTTTATACAAAACAATCACTCCTTGAAAATGAATTAAATATTAAACTTAAACCATATAAAAATATATGATTAAAGCTTTGTGAGTATACTAATACAAATTTGGGATAAATAATTCAAAATTTTTAATATAGGGGTTTGATTTTAAGTTATCTAAAATATTTTAGGGATTAAATTTTAAGATAACTTTAATGTTTTATATAATAAGTTGTAATAAATTATAATCTTTATTTAACATTTTATCAACATATTTTATGAAATTATTTAAAGATGTTAAAATTTCTTGCTGTTTATTTACAATTGTAACATTTCTGCCTAATCTATCACTTAGGATAAGTAAAAATAAATCATTAAGATCCAAAACTTTATAAATATCTTTTAAAGAATCACCAAAAGGTAGATTTTTAGTAACATATAAATAAATCATGTGATTTTTAACAAGAAGAGATACTTTATTTATAAATTCTTTATCAGAAGTTACTTTCTCTAAAAGCTCTTTGGTCATAGAGAAACCAATACTATCGTGGTTATAAGCAGTCCATCTTCCCTTTCTAAGTTTAGTAGCCTTAATTTTACCTAAATCATGTAAAAGAGCAGACCACATAAATTCCCTTTTGTCTTTTGATAAATGTCTGTATTTAGCTGCTATATCTACAACTTGCATTGTATGTTCAAAAACATCTCCCTCAGGATGGTGTTTAGGTTCTTGTAAAATAGATTCTAACTTTTTTAATATATATAAAGGATTTTCCTTATCTATATGATTTAAAATAAAATCCCTTAAAAACAAACTAGGTTTTAAATCATTTAATAAATGTTCTTCTATTTCTAAAAATATATTATCCATAAAATCTCCTTAAATCTTGTAATGTATATGTTTTATTATCTCCGTATTAATATTCCAAAAACATAACTAAATTATAAATATAATTTAGTTTATACTCCTTTTTAAAGATATTTTAATAAAAATAAATATAAATTCTTATTTTACGTTGGATATATTTTAAAGAAGTATTAATTTTAAAAACACCCAAGAATTAGATTAATTGTGATTAGAATTTCTAATAAATTTTTTAATATTAATAAGTTTAAATTCTTATAGATTAATATGACTTTGAAAATAATAAAGATATATTATTTACTAAAATGTTGAAGGTATAAAAGTTTAAAAGATACAAAAAATAAATTTATAATAAGGATATTTTAAATTTTCTTGTTATAGATTGTTTAGGATTAAAGTAAAACACAAAAAGGAGAAAATATTATGGCGCAAAATGTTAAAGCTAATAATGGACTTCAAAAAGGACAAAGAAGACAAAAACTTCACCAAAATCAAAATAATGTTGGAAATGAACAAAATAAATAATAAAAGCTCTCTAAAAATATAAAGTTTTTAGAGGGCTTTTTAAAACATTCTTTTCAAAGAAAGTTTTCTGCTATATAATCTAAAGAAGATAAGTTAATTTATCTAAAATAAATTTATTTTAGATAACAAATGAAAGGAATGATATTTTGTCATACAAATTTATTTTTAAAAAAGCAGAGTACGAGTTAAATGAAGAAAAACTTATAGGTTTTTATAATGATGAAGAAAAGCCTATAAAGGATATGGATATAAATAAAATATTAGAGATATTAGAAAATAGTGACGAAGATGAAGTAGATTTTGATAAAGAATACTATGAAGTTAGATGTAAAAAATGTATGGTTAAAAAAGAAGAGGGTGAAGATTATTATCAGTATTTAGAATTTAATTTTTATATTTTTACTAAAGATTCAGAGTATGTGATAAGTAATATATCAAAGGAATATGAAGGATTAACATATAATAAACTTTTAAGAGAAGGAAGAGTAGATAATAGCTATATAGCAACTATTGTAGTTTGTAAAAATTGTGGTGTTTATTCAGTAGCTATTGAAGAACTTGAAATATAATTATTTGCTAAGTTTGCTTTAAGTATTAGGTTAAGAATAAATTAAAGCATCTTAAAAAGCTACCTTAATATATAAGTTTAGGTGTAGATAAAGATTTATAGAAGGAGTTAAAATATGATAGAAAATATGTTAACTTATGAGATGTACTTAGAAAAAGCAACAGAGGATGAAAAAAAAGTTATAGATTCTATATATAATCAAAGCAAGTTATCAAAAGAAACTATAGACAAAGTAAAAAATATTAAAAAAAATATTAATATTTTAGTTTTTGCAGAGCCATACTGTAAAGATTGTGCTGTTGTGTTGTGTTGTCTTATGAAAATGAAAGATTTAAATAATAATATGAATATAAAAATACTTCCTAGAAAAAATAATGAAGATATTTTAGAAAAATATAATAATGAAAAGAGAATACCAACTATAATAAATTTAGATAATAAAGAAAAAGAGATTTTCTCAGAGTTTCCAAAGGTTATTCAAGAAAAGATAAAAGATAGTGAAGATGAGAAATCAGTTATTATTTCTGAATTTAGAAGTGGTAAATATGATAATTTTGTTGAAAAAGATTTAATGGAAATACTGTCTTAAAATAAAATGCTAAGGATAATAATTTTTAATTATATATCCTTAGCTATTTTTTATACAAGCTTAGCTATAGTATGGATTATTTTACACGTTGGGCATATTTCAAATTTATATTTAAGGGTTGAGATAATTTTTTCTCCGCATTTAGAGCATATAAGAATTTTTTCTTTATCCATGAAATTTTCACCTCCATATGGTATACTTCTATATAATAACCAAAAAAATATTATATAATCAGGATATTATGGTCTTATTTTTTAATTATTAATAATAAATAATTAAACATATAATATTTTAGAATAAGAAATTTTTATATAATTTTCATTTAAGGAGTGTTTTTATGGCTATAAAAATAGTTACAGATAGTACATCATATATACCTAAAAAATATTTAGAGGAATATGATATTAAGGTTATATCTTTAAATATATTATTAAAAAATATAAATAGAAGAGAAGTTTTAGTAAATAATAAAACATTTTATGATGAGATGGAAGAGGCTAGAGAGTTTGCAGTATCATCTCAACCTACACCAGAAGAAACATATAATGTTTTTGAAAGTATAGCCAAAGAAGGAGATGATATAGTAGGAATATTTATATCATCTGAGATGAGTGGAACATATTCAACAGCAAATTTGGTAAAAAATATGATATTAGAAAAATATGATATTAATATAGAGATAGTAGATTCAAGAACTAATTGTATGCAGATGGGATTTGTTGTTCTTGAAGCTGCAAAATGTGCTAAATTAGGAAAGTCTATGAATGAAGTTATTAAGACTGCTGATGATACTATAAGAAATAGTAGATTTGTTTTTACTCCTAATGTTTTAGACTATCTAAAAAAAGGAGGAAGAATTGGCGGAGCTGCTGCTCTTTTAGGAAACTTATTTCAAATAAAACCAATACTAACAGTGAGTAAAGGAAAAACAGAGATTTTAGCAAAGGTTAGAACAAAGAAAAAAGCAGTATCCACTATGATAGAGGTTTTAATGAATGATTTAGGTAAAAGAAAATTAGGTGGAGTTATAGTTCATCACATAAATTGTGAACAAGAGGGGCTAGAGCTTGCTAGGACTTTAGAAGAAAAGTTAAGTGTTAATGTAGAAATTCAAGATATAGGTCCTGTAATAGGTGCCCATGTTGGCCCAGGTAGTATTGGAATTGCATATTTTACAAAGTAAATTATAGTATTTAATTTAAAAATTTGAACAAACTATATATAGAGCAAAAAATATATAGGGAGTGATTATTATGTCAAGAAGAATTAAAATACCTAAGATAAATGGAAGAATGATAGAAGGGTTTGCTAAGAATATTTCCAATACCATGGGAAAAATCATTAAAAAATAAAATATATACTAAAAAAGGTATGAAAAATTTTTTTTCATACCTTCTTTTTACTTAATCAAAGAGATCAGAAGCTCTTTTGGTAATTATAGGTGTTTTAACTTTATTATCCTTAGGGCCATTTTCATTATTAGGATCTTTGTTGCTATTAGAATTATTATAATAGTTTGGATCGTTATAGCCTGGATTGTTATAGTTTGGATCCATAGGTGTGAAATTAGGCCAATATTGGTTGTTATAATTAGGGTTCATGTACATATTATTCATATAAGCATTATTACATTGCTTAGGATCTATGTTTAGAGGGAAAGGCATATTATTCATAGGAAGTGGTATTGATAGAGGATAGGGATAAATTTGAGGTCCTACTCCCATAGGGTATTGAGGAACCATTCCTTGAGGTTTTGCCATATTATTTGTAGGCATTTGCCCTACAATAGGTCCAGGTTCTTGTGGTATCATCATACCAGGCGTAGGAAATTCTCCTATAACAGGCCCAGGTCCTTGAGGTATCATGTATGGCATAGGTATTCCATTTGGCATAAACGCCATAGGAAAACACATTGTGTTTTGGAAAATAGTAATTACATAAACAAGTGGAACCATAAGAGTATTATGGCACTTGTTACAATATACATACTCCATTTTTTCAGATTTCATAAGTACTACGCAGTGACATTTAGGACACACCATTAAGTTTTCTAATTTCATACAGTCCATTTTTGAATTGGAATTATTTTTATTATGCTTATTATCATGTCTATATCTTTCATCAGGATAAAATTCCATATATATCCTCCTAAAAAATTATCATTTTAAAATATTCTATGATAATTAATAAATAAAAATTACAATAAAAAGGAAAAAACAAGATATATTTAATAGATCGTTAAAATAACATATGTACTTAAGAAAAAAGTTAACAAACTATCAATAAAAATAGTAAAAATTAGATATTTAAGTAAGAAATGAGATTTGAAAGTGTTAAAAATATAAAAAAAATTTTAGCTATTTAAAAATAAGAAAAAATCTGTTATCCTTTTATTGGCATAGAAGTGCCTTAAGAAAATGTAAGGTGGGATAGTAAATTGGGAGCTACATTAAAAAAAGAAATTATACTAGATTATTTAAGGGTAACAATAGGTGTTGTTTTAATAGCTTTTGGTCTTGAAAGTTTTTACATACCAAACAATATTGCAGCAGGGGGATTATCTGGTTTTGCCCTTGTGTTAAATCATCATATACCATTTTTATCAGTTTCAAATATAACGTTATTATTTAACATAGTTCTATTAATCGGAGCTTTTAAAATAATAGATAAAGATTTTGGATTTAAAACCCTTTATGCAAGTTTTATTTTAACAATATTTATGAATTATTTTAATTATTTATATAAAGGTATGGGGTTAACTGATGACTTGATTTTATCAGTTATTTTAGGAGCTTTTATTATGGCATCTGGTCTTTTTGTATTAATAAAACATAATGCATCTACTGGTGGGACTGAAATATTAGCTAGGATTTTATCAAAATATTCTAACATAAATATATCAATAGCTTTGCTTTGTATAGATTTTTTTGTAACAGTACTTGGCGGAATAACATTTGGTCTTGATAAAGGTATATTTGCAATACTAGCAGTATTATCTGTTGGAGTTTTATTAAACTCTTTTATGAAAATAAATTTAATAATTCGTGATAAGAATATAGTGAAATTATAATAAAATCTAGATTAAAACATAGGAAAGTGTTTTAATCTAGATTTTTATTTTATGAAATTTTTTAGAAATGAACATTCTAAGAAAAATAGATTGCCTTAATGGTTATATTGTGTGAACTAATTATTTTAGAATTTTTAGGGTAAAGATTAATTCTTATCAATTTAACTTTAATTTGATGAAATAAGAAGTTAGAAATAAATTGTTATATTAAAAAATCAATTTAAATATTAATAAAACACTAAATTTATTATACAAACATATATATTTACAAATAATAAAATATATGTTATTATATGGTATAATATAACTTATAATAAGATTAAAAAAACTATTAACAAGGTTTTATTTATTGAGAAAAGGGGGAATGTTTATGAGAGAAGTATATGTGTTGACTAATTATCTTTTAAGGGCTTTTATAAAGGATACTTTTAGCTCTAAAAAGAAAGTATGGGGTATAATTTTAAATGTAGGAGCTTTAATATTAATGTCTTTATTTTTTATAGTGGCTATAGGGAAATTTTATTACACACTATCTATATATAATGCTGAATATATTTTGTTAAATTTAATTGTAATTATTTCATCAATTACATTTTTAATTTTTGGAATGTATTTAATTTTATCTAATATTCTTTTTGCTGAGGATAATGAATTTTTATTAACACTACCATTAAAAAAGAGAAGCATATTAATATCTAAACTTATTTTTATAGAAATAATGCTACTTCCAATATGTATTTTAATATATAGTTTACTTATCACTTATGGGGTTTTGGCTAAAGCACAAATAGGATTTTTTGTTTATAGTTTGCTAGGGGTATTACTAATTCCTATTACGCCAATATGTTGTAGTACTATTTTAATACTACTTTTAGGTAGCTCTTTTATTAAAAACAACAGGAGAGATCTTATACTTCGTATATTCACTATATTAATGCTTTTAAGTATTACTTCACTTATATATCTTGCTATTAATGTATTTATATCTCCAAATACAATACTAATCCTTGGTAATAATGGTCTATGCTTATTAAATGTCTTATTTCCACTAAATAAATTTATTATTGAAGGATTATTAGGATATAACAGCTTTACAGGGTTTAAATTAATATGTACTTCACTGTTATGTGGATCTACTATAATTTTTATAACTGTTTTTATAGGAAAAAATTTATACTATAAAATACTATTAAATTCATCTAATAATGCTGTAAGTAACTCAAAAAAGGTTGCTTCATACAAGGAAAGTAAATCCATGTTAAGAGCCTTAATAAAGAGGGATTTTTTAAGATTATTAAGGAGCAATCAATTTTTTATATATACGATTGGAATATTTCCTATTTTTTTATTAATATGTTGCACATTTGTACCTATATTTAAATTAGTAATTACTATAGAAAGTATTAAGAGTAATTATATAATTCCATATGCGTATTTAATGGCTATATCAACACTTTACGCTGGATATAATGTTACAGCTTCAAGCAGCTTTTCAAGAGAAGGAAGATATTTGCCACTATTAATGCAAATGCCTATTAATCCTAAAACCTTAGTACATTCTAAAATAATAATTGCAATATTATTAAATAGTTTAACTATAATAGTAAATTTAATTTTATTAATGTTTTTAGATTTACCTATAACAATATATATTTTTATGGTAATATCTATGTTTGTAATTACAATATTTATTACATTAACATCTATATTAAATGATATTTTTAAACCCAATATAAGGTGGTTCTACGAAAAAGATTTACTTAAAGATAATTTAAGTTTATATAAATCAGTGATATATTCTATTGTAGGGACGCCTATTTTACTTATAATACATCTAATTCTTAATAAGACTACAATATCTTACATTAATCAATTTTATATACTATCTATAATATGTACTGTTTTAGGAATTGTATTTATAGTAATAAGCTACAAAAAAATAATTTGTAAAATGCATATATTATATGAAATTTAAGGGGGAACTATAGTGATATCTTTAAAAAATGTTTCAAAATCATATTATAGCAATTCAAAGGCTATTGATAATATTAATTTAGAAATTCAAGATGGAAAGGTAATTGGATTAATTGGCCATAATGGTGCTGGTAAAACAACTACTATAAAAATGCTTGTAGGAATTTATGAACCATCAGAAGGTGAGATTCTTATAAACGGTGAAAGTATGATTAAAAATCCTATTGATGTAAAAAAGCAAATAGGTTTTGTTCCTGATAACGGGCTATTAAACGATAACTTTACAGGAAATGAACATTTAAATTTTATAGCAGATATTTATGAAATATCTAAAGAAAATAGAATAGAAAGAATCAAAGATCTAAGTAAAAGGTTTGAAATGGATAACTTTTTAAATAATAAAATAAAAACTTATTCTAAGGGTATGAAACAAAAATTAGTTGTTATAGCTTCTTTAATTCATAATCCTAAAGTTTGGATTTTAGATGAACCATTAAATGGTTTAGATCCACAATCTGCTTATTTATTAAAAGATTTTATAAGTGAATATGCAAGAAAAGGAAATATAGTTATATTTTCAACTCATGTCTTAGAAGTTGCTGAAAAATTATGTGATGAACTAGTAATATTAAAAAAATCAAAATTAATGTTTAATGGGACTTTAGAAGAGTTAAAAAATGAATATTCTACAGATAATGATTTAGAAAAGATTTTCTTGAATTCAATAAATATTTAGAAAGAAATACAGTATAATGCTAGAAAAGTTATTTTTATTAATTGCGAGTTTTAAGGGTAGGTAATCAAAAGCTATGTAAAAATATATTATAAGATAAAAAATCTAGGTTAAACATAGTAAAGTGTTTAACCTAGATTTTTTATTTATAAAACCTTTCTTTTAGGAATAAAGATCCCAAAGAAAACACATACAATACCAAGGATTATAAGAATTACAAATATGTTATGCACACCAAATAAAAAACCATTTTTTATTTGATCCATTGTTAAATTGAAAATATTGTTTGTAGTACTTAAATCGTTTATAGTAACTCCACTATAGCCTTTAGATAAAAAATATTTTGCAACTTGAGAATTTAATATTCCACCAAATATACTAACACCAACGGTTTGACCTATAGTACGTATTAGATTAAGGGTAGAAATAGAAACACCTCTTTCAGAAGGCTCAACGGAGTTTTGAACAACTATTAAAGTTGAGTTTATTATTCCTCCAAATCCAAAACCCATTATAAACATTGTAACTATTAATATGTAAATAGGTGTTGAAAGATTTAAAAAGTTAAGAATTATAAGAGTTAATAAAAGTATTACTATAGCTATAAATATACAGATTTTTTCACCATATTTTACAAGGGTTTTTGCTAAAATAAATGAACTTAAAAACCAAGCAAAGGATAGTGGGGCTAAAAATAAACCAGAAGCTAAAGGACTATATCCTAAAACATCTTGAGTATAAATTGGCATATATGTTTGAATAGCTATAATTATCATAGAAACTATAAAGCCTAAAACATTAGCAATAATTGAAGGTTTATTAAATATATTAAAAGGTACAAGAGGGTCTAAAACCTTTTTTTCAGCTATAACAAATCCTATAAGGGATATTATAAATATTATTAGATATATACATAATAAATAAATATCAGATAATTCAAGGAAAGCAAAAAGTAATGAGGTTATAGAAATGCTTAAAAGTATTATACCTATAAAGTCTATGGAAACTTTCTTTTTATGAATATTTTCTTTTAAGTTTTTATTTATCATATAGATTCCTGCAAGACCAAAAGGAATATTAACAAAGAAAATCCAATGCCATGTAAGTCTTGCTAAAATTAAACCTCCTAAAAAAGGTCCAAGAAGACTTGAAACTCCCCAAATAGTACTAAGCCATCCTTGAATTTTTATCTTTTCAGATGTTTCAAATAAATCCCCAATTATTGTATAGGTAAGGGTTAAAATAGCACCAGCACCAACACCTTGAATACTACGAGATATTATTAAATATACCATTGTTTGAGAAAAACCACTTAAGGTTGTTCCGATTAAAAATATTATAATTCCTACAGTTAAAACTTTTTTTCTTCCTATCATGTCTGATATTTTTCCATATATAGGGATGAAAATTGCAGATGTTAAAAGATAGGCAGAAAAAATCCAGCTTATTAAGCTGTAACCATCTAAATCATTAGCTATAGTAGGCATGGCAGTGCTAACAACGGTGCCTTCAAAAGCTGCTAAGAAAGTAACTAGCATAAGGGCTACTATAACTAATCTCTTTTGTTTATCCATGTGTCCTCCTTTTTAATTAATATGTACTTTATTATTTAAGTAAGAAATGTATTATTAAAAATAACCATACATTCTTGCAAAAAGCATTATAAGATAATTATTTAATATAGTCAATAAAGGAAATCATACAATTAGGATTATATTTTATATAATATAGTATTTATCATTTACATAATAATTATGGGATAAAGATAGAATTAATAATGGACACAAAAAATATCTTGATTGTATTTAATAATAGATGTTAAATTATAATAAAAAATGAAATAATTAATTTTATATTATAAAAATGGAAATATATTTATACTATTTTAAATTGATTTGTGAATTAAAAAATTATTAATTTAAGGGGGAGACTTTTGAAAAAGATAATTAAAATTAATAAGACAGTAATAACATTTTTTACAATAATAGTAATGATTATAGTTTATGTAGATTTAGATTATTTAAACGAAGAGAGTGGAAGAAAATCAGTTATTTTTTCTACAGCTAAATCTAATAATCTTTTACAGAGGGATAATACTAAAGTTTTAAGTGGTGAGGAATTAGATTATAAAACAGGGGTATATAGTTGGGATATAAATGATCTATTAGATGATACGTTAATTGTGGTTGATTTATGTAGTCGTTTAGGAATAAATGAAGTTTTTCAAGAGATACCTAATGGTTATTTAAATAATGATTTAGCAAGTGCTATTAATACATTACAGGAAAATGTGGTAAAGGAAGTAGAGATATCTTATTTATGTGGAGATCCTTCTTGGTACAAAGATTCAAGTTATGGAAAATCAAAAGTTGATGAGTTAGTAAGTTATAATTTAAATTATGGAGTTAACTATCCAATTAGGAAAATAGTATTTGACATTGAACCTTGGACTATTGGAATCTCTAATTGGGAGGAAGATTTTTTACAAACAATAAAAGAAATTTATTCTTATGCAAATTCCAAAGAAATAACTCTTCTTTTAACAATTCCATTTTGGCTAGATACTTTAGAGAATATTAATAACAAAGATATTTACAAGGGAATTATTGAAAATAGTCATGGAGTTATAGTTATGAATTATAATAGATATGCTTATGATAAGGCTATAGATAATGAACTTTATTATGCTAAAAAAAATGGAAAGATAATATACAGTGCAGCTGAAACACAGGCACCTACAGATATATATGGAGTATATGATTCAACTACCTATTATAATATTGGGTTAGGTGCATTAAGAAGTGATTGGAAATATTTAAAAAATAAATATCAATACTCTAATTTAGGATTTGTATATCACCATTTATCTTCATTAAAAGATATGGTTTATAATGTTAAATTATAATAAATATGTTTAAAAATATAAAAATATACTTTATAATTATATTAATAATTATATTAGACTTAATCATTTAGCTTAAGGGGGAAAATAAATGAAAAAAATATTAAGATTTAAAAATTTATTAGTAATAATTATTGCTATTTCAGTATCGACTATTGCTTTAGTTGGATGTACAGGTAACTTAAAGACAGATAAAAATATTTCTTCATCTGAAAAAGTTATAACTTCAGATGAAGATGAAGGAGATAACGTAGATACAGTAGCAAAAGAAGATTTACCAGTTGCTACTATGACTATTAAAGATTATGGAACTATTAAAATAGAGCTTTATCCTCATATTGCAGAAAACACAGTAAATAATTTTATATCTTTAGCAAATAATGAATTTTATAATGGTTTAATATTTCATAGAGTTATAGAGGATTTTATGATTCAAGGAGGAGATCCAACGGGCACTGGAACTAGTGGTCCTGGCTATTCAATAGAGGGTGAATTTAGTGCAAATGGAATTAAAAATTCTTTAAAACATGAAGATGGAGTAATATCTATGGCAAGAAGTTCGTCTTATAATAGTGCAGGAAGTCAATTCTTTATAATGACAAGTACAGCTAATTCTTTAGATGGAAACTATGCAGCTTTTGGAAAAGTAATTGAAGGATTAGATATAATATATAAAATACAATCTGTTGAAACTGACTCTAATGATAAACCTTTAGAAGATATAGTTATAGAATCTATAACTATTGATACTAAGGGGGTAAAGTATGCTGATCCTATTAAAATAAATTAAAATATATAAATTCTATTGCATAATAATATAAAAAAAGAATATAATATTAAGTAGTAATAAGAAAGACGTTTAATATATAAGTTAATAACTTACTATATTCGTCTTTTTTTTATGATGTGAAAGGAGTAAAAATATGCCAAAGTATTCTAAGGAAGATATTTTAAAATTAGTAGAGGAAAATGATATAAAATTTATAAGGCTTCAATTTACAGATATTTTTGGTAGTCTTAAAAACGTATCGGTAACAGACAAACAATTAAATAGAATATTAGAAAATGGTTGTATGTTTGATGGTTCCTCAATTGAAGGGTTTGTAAGAATTGAAGAATCAGATATGATATTAAAGCCTGAGCTTGATAGTTTTACTATATTTCCATGGAGACCTCAACAAGGAAGAGTAGCACGATTTATTTGTGATGTATATAGACCTGATAATACTCCTTTTGAAGGAGATCCAAGAAATATTTTAAAGAAAGTATTAAAAGAGGCTAAAGAGTTTGGATATACAATGAATGTAGGACCAGAGTGTGAGTTTTTCTTATTTCATACAGATGAAAGGGGTAAACCAACAACAGTGGCTCAAGATAATGGTGGATATTTTGATTTAGCACCAACTGATATGGGGGAAAATGCAAGACGTGATATGACTTTAGTTTTAGAGCAAATGGGATTTGAAATAGAAGCCTCTCATCATGAGGTAGCTCCAGGACAAAATGAAATAGATTTTAAGTATGCAGATGCTTTAACTACAGCTGATAATATAATGACATTTAAACTTATAGTAAAAACTATAGCACAAAGACATGGACTTTATGCTACATTTATGCCAAAACCTACATTTGGAGTTAGTGGTTCTGGTATGCATATAAATATGTCTCTTTTTAAAGATGGAAAGAATGTTTTTGTAGATGAAAGTGATAAAAATGGATTAAGTAAAATAGCTTATAACTTTATAGGTGGAATAATGGAAAACATTGTAGGAATGATAGCCATTACAAATCCATTAGTAAATTCTTATAAGAGGTTAGTTTCAGGATATGAAGCTCCTGTATACATAGCTTGGTCTAATAAAAACAGAAGCCCACTTATAAGAGTTCCTGCATCAAAAAACTCTGAAAAAAGGATAGAACTTAGATGCCCAGACCCTAGTGCAAATCCCTATCTTGTATTAGCATGTCTTTTAAGAGCTGGTCTTAAAGGGATTAAAGAGGGGATAAAAGCACCAAGTAGTATAGAAAAGAATATTTTTGATATGACAGTAAAAGAGAGAGAAAAGGAAAAAATTAAAAGCTTACCAAAAGATTTAAAAGAAGCTATTTTAGAAATGAAAAAAAGTGAATTAGTTAGAGATGTCTTAGGAGAACATATATTTAACAAATATATAGAAGCAAAAACTTTTGAATGGGATGAATATATAAAACAGGTACACCAATGGGAAATAGATAAATATTTAAGTAAATATTAAGTTTTGGAAAAAAGGTGTATTAAAATGGAGATGCAAGGCGGAGTGATAGTAGCTACTGGAAAATTTGAAGCTAGTGAAAAAATAAGAAATATACTTATAGAAGGTGGATATGATGTATTAGATGTTTGTAAATCAGGGAACGAAGTTATAATGAAAAGTATTCAGTATTCACCAGAACTAGTGATTTTAAGCTATAAACTACCAGATACAACAGTCATGGAGATTTACGATTCTTTAGTTGGCACCTGTGATTTTTTAGTTTTAGCAAGTGAGCCATATCTATCCATAGTAAGCGAAAGTATGGATGTTTATTATCTTCCTAATCCCTTTTCAAAGAGTATTCTTTTAAATTCTGTAAATATGATATTTCAAAGCAGAAAAAAGATGGCAAAACTTCAGAAAAAGGTTGAAAACTTAGAAAATAAAATGGAAGAGAGAAAGATTATTGAAAAGGCTAAAGGTATTCTTATAAAGAGTAAAAAGATAACAGAAAAAGAGGCTTTTAGAATTATTCAAAAAAGGAGCATGAATTCAGGAGAAAAGATGGTTAATATTGCAAAACAAATACTAGAATCATCCATATAAATTTAAAGTAGGAAAATTAAATAGAGTAAAACTTTTTACACTGAGGCTTTGAAATTAAAGTTTAAGTTAATAAAGTTTAACAAACAAATATATGGAATAATAAGTAATGATTTGCTATAATATCTATAAAAGAATCAATGGCTATGTACAAATAAGAGATAGGGTGAGGAAAGTGGACAAACTAGGCAGGACTTCAATGGATAAGTTTTTCTTGAGAAATAGTACAATATTTATATGTGCCATGATAATAATAGTATTATGTGAAGTCCTATTAAAGTTAAATATTTTAATCTTAATAGGAACTATTTTTATCTTAATATTTGTAGAACTTATAATACTTAGTTATGGGGAAACAAAATATATATTAAATTTAAAAAATATTATAAATAAAGATAAATTAACAGGTTTTTATAATTATAATTATTTTAATGATAAATTAGAAATTATACTAAAGGAGGCACTTCATAAGAATAGAATAGTAAGTGTAATTCTTATAGATATAAATTATTTTAAAATATATACTGACATGAATGATCATTTAAGTAGAAATTTAATTTTAAAGGATTTAAGTGAGGTATTAAGTTCTTTTAAAAAAAATGGAGATTTATTAGCAAGATATAATGATGAAGGCTTTGCAGCTATACTTAAAGATACAGATAAGGATGAGGCCTATAGAATTTGCAAAAATATAAAAGAGAAATTTAGAGAGAAAAGTATCGAAACAAAAAAGCTTACTTTGTCTATAGGAGTAGTAGAGTTTCCGAAAGAAGCTAAAGATTATTTAGAAGTTATTAAAAGTTGTGATGATAATTTAAATAAAGATAGAATATTAAATAAAACTTATACTGAAAATTATGCTGACGTATTAAAGAATATCAAAGATGAGGATAAAGAAGTTATATCATCTATAAAAACCTTAATAGGTGTGATAAATGGAAAAGATAAATATACTTATGGACACGTTAAAAGAGTTGTAAATTATGCAAACCTTATAGCTAAGGAACTTAAGTTAGACGAAAAAGATAGAAAATATTTAATATATGGAGCATATATTCATGATGTAGGGAAAATAAGCGTAAGTAAAGAAACATTAATCAAGAAGATGCCATTAAACGATTCACAGTGGCAAGAAATAAGGGAACATCCTAAGTATGGATATGAAATAATAGAAAAGATAGATTGTTTAAAAGATATGTCAGATATGGTTTTATATCATCATGAAAGATATGATGGAAGAGGATACCCAAAGGGGCTAAAAGGTGAAAAAATACCGTATTTAGTTAGAGTATTAACAGTTATAGATAGCTTTGACGCAATGACAAGTATTAGACCTTATAATAATAAAAAGACTTATGATGAGGGATTAGAGGAGCTAAAAAAGTGTTCTGGAACTCAATTTGATCCTAAAATTGTACAGGTATTTTCAAAGGTTATAACGGATGAATTTTTAGATTGTGAAAATAAGGCTATGTAAAAGGTAGATATGATGAAAATTGTTTTCTCATCATATCTACCTTTTATTTTCATTTGGACCAAAGTATATCATGTGAAATACATTTATAATAATAATTTTGTTTACATATTGTTAACAATGGATTAAAGTGATACAATTTATTTAGCTTAAAAAAATTAAATAAGGAGATGATTATATTGGATAAGAGATTAAAAGGCATAATATTAATAATTATTGCCGCTTTTTGTTCAGCTTGTATGGGAGCCTTTATAAAAGGGGCAAGTGGTATACCACTTGGAGAGAAAGTATTTTATAGAAATATAATGCTTTTTGTTGTTTCTCTTATAATGATAGCAAAAAATAAGTCCTCATTATTTGGACATAAAGGAAATAGAGTAGCTTTAATTGGAAGAGGAGTTTTTGGAACACTTGGTATTTTGGCAGGATTTTATGCTCTTCAACATATGTTACTTCCAAATGAAACTGTATTATCAGATTTAAATATTTTCTTTATAATAATATTCTCTTTTATATTCTTAAGAGAAAAAGTAAGTGTTATACAAATAATAGCTATAGTTATAGCATTTATAGGGATATTATTTATTGTACATCCAGGTGGAAGTGTTCCGATTATACCAGCTATAGTTGTAATAGTTTCTGCAGCTTTATCAGGTGGAGCGTATACAATAATAAGGGGATTAAGAGCTAAAGAAAACCCAGAAACAATTGTATTTTTCTTAGCATTGGTATCTCTAGCATTTACAGTGCCTTCTATGATGTTTGACTATGTTACTCCAGATTTACATCAATTTATATGCTTGTTTGGAGCAGGATGTGCTATAGCAGGATTTGAGGTTTGTGGAACAATTGCATATAAATATGCTGCTGGGAAAGAAATTTCTATATTTGGATATACAGAAGTTTTATTTGCTGCAATTATATCCCTTGCAGTTTGGGGAGAGTTACCACAAGAAATTGCATACATAGGTTATGCTCTTATAATAATAGGCGGAGTTATAGTATTTTTATATGATAGATTTTTATATAAAAAGTCCTTAAAAAGTACATAAAAAAATATTAGTTTTAAATAGGATATATACAATATATCCTATTTTTAAATTTTATTATAAAAAATATAGTATATTAAATAAATTTAAAAATATATAATGAACATTAAATGTTTACATAAAATAATACTAAATGGTACAAAAAGCTTGTCGAAAAAAAGCGAAAGTGAGAGAAAAATAAAGAAATATTAATTTATATTAAGATATAAGGGCATATTAGTATAAATATATTTTTTTATTTGTGGTATAAATATACTAGTAAATAAATTGTAAATAGATATATATATTTAAGGAGTGAAATAAATGGCAAAAGGATTATTTTTAGTGTTTCCAGGACATGGTCATGTTAACCCTACCATTGGACTAGTAACAGAGTTAATAAATAAAGGTGATGAAATCACATATATAACAGCAGAAGAGTTTAGAGATAAAATAGAAAAGCTTGGTGCAACATTTAAAGGATATGAGGAAGAATATAGTGTAGATCCAAATAGTAAAGAAGGAATGATAGCAGTTATAAGAAAGATGACTGGTATATATAGAAGCTTAATAAGTCTTGCACTTAAAGAGACAGGAAGTTTTGATTACTTAGTATGTGATTCTATTGTAAATCCAGGAAAAAAACTAATTAGAAAGTTAGAAATAAAAAAGACAATATCATTATCAACAACTTTTGGGTTAAATGAAAAAGTATTAGAGGAATCAAGAAAGACAAATAATTTTTCAGAACTTGAAAACTACAAAGATAGATTAGAAGAATTAGAAAAAGATGTAGACGAATTAAGAAAAGATTTTGAAATAGAAGTTTCTGATATAACAAAGCTTGTTTTAGGTGATAAGATGGATTTAAATTTAGTGTTTACCTCTAAATACTATCAACCACTTGCAGAAACTTTTGATGAAAGTTATGAATTTATAGGTCCTTCTATATTTGATAGAAAAGAGTTAGAAGATTTTAAAATAGAAAATCCTGAAAATAAAAAAGTTATTTTTGTATCACTTGGAACAGTAGCTAATAAAAATTTAGACTTTTATAAAGATTGCTTTGAGGCTTTAGGTTCTAGAGATGATTTATTAGTTTTAATGTCTATAGGTAAAAGAATAGATATAAAAGAGCTAGGTACAATTCCTAATAACTTTAGGATATATAATTATGTTCCACAACTTGAGGTTTTAAAGCAAATTGATTTATTTATAACTCATGGTGGAATGAATAGCTCAAGTGAGGGTCTTTATAATGGATTACCTTTAATAGTTGTACCACAGTTTGGAGATCAATTTATGGTTGCAGCAAGGGTTGTACAATTACAAGCTGGAATATCATTAATTGGAAATGCAAATTCAGAGTCTATAAAGGATGCAGTAAATAAGATATTAGAAAATGATTCTTATAAAGAAAATGCTAAAAAAATAGGGGAGTCTTTAAAAGTAGCAGGTGGCTACAAAAAGGGAGCAGATCTTATACATAAAATATTATAAAAAAATGGATTCATAATTTTTATGAATCCATTTTTTATTAGTCTTAAACAGATAGTATTTCTTGTTCAAGTTCATCCATAAGTTCTTTAACAGAAACTAGTTTATTAACCTTATAGGCATTAGAACCACAGAATAAAAGACCTTCATCAACGTTACCCTTTACTGCATTTATAAGAGCTTTACTTATGCAATAAGGAGTATCTTTAGGATTGCAAGGAGTTAAGCAGTTATAACAATATGTAACTGGAATCTTGCTTTCTCTTGAAGTTTTAGCAAATTTATTTGAAATAGCTCTTCCTGGCATTCCAACAGGACTGCTAACTATAGCTATATCTTCTTCTTTACATTCTATATAAGAATTTTTGTACTCATCACTTGCATCACATTCGTATGTTCCAACAAATCTTGTTGCCATTTGAACACCACTAGCTCCAAGTTTTAAATATTTAGCAATATCAAAGCCGTCAAAAACACCACCAGCTATAATTACAGGTATTTTTTTATTGTATTTCTCTTCATATATTTTAACTTCATTAATTATGTCTGGGACAACGTTATCGAAGTTTTCTATATCAGCGTCTAAAGTATCTTTAGAAAAACCAAGGTGTCCACCAGCTTTAGGACCTTCTATAACAAGCATATCAGGGGCAATGTTATTATGTCTATCCCAAAGTTTAAGTAAAACCTTAGCACCCTTTAAAGATGATATTATAGGAGCTAATTTAACAGAAGAACCTTTAGCTATTTTAGGTAACATAGTTGGCATTCCTGCACCGGATATGATAATATCTGCACCAGATTCTATAGCAGCTTCCACATATTTACTATAATTAGTTAGAGCTACCATTATATTAACACCTATTATACCTCCTTTAGATTTTTCTTTAGCAAGCTTTACATGTTCTTTTAATGCGCGTATATTAGCCTCCACTGTATTTGATAAAAAGTCTTCTTCTAAGAATCCTATTTGTGCTGAGGATATTACACCAACACCACCGGCAGCAGCTACGGCGCCAGCTAAGTTAGATAAAGATACCCCAACTCCCATTCCACCTTGCACAATGGGTAATCTAGCAACTAGGTCGCCAATAACAAGTGGTTTAATATTCATTATATATACATCCTTTCGTTATCTATTTAAGATTACATATCTAATTTATATTAAGATTCATCTTTAGTATAAAATGATGAAATCATATTCAACCTTAACTTAGGCTTTAATCTGAAGTTTAATTTAAGTTAGAGTTGAAAATTATAAAAATATGTATATATTATAAATTAAATTTTGAAAAGTAACAAGACAAAAATTTAAAAAATTCCAAATATTAGGATTAACTTTAATGTAAATTCAATAAATCATTAATAATATAAATATAAAAAGTATAAAGTTTCTAAGTAAAATTATAAAGTATGGAAAATTGATAAAAAATATAGAAAAATTAGAACTATTAGTATATAATGTTATTATTTAAGGATAAAATTTATAATAATATATATGATAAATTTGTATGTATTATTTAATTAGAGGGGGAAGTTTTAAGGGGTGAAAAAGAATAAAATTAATAGTTCTAAAAAAATTCTATTTAATAGAATTAAATGTAATAGGTTAAATATAGCAGTATGGCTTTTAGGCTCTTTTTTTATAGTCTTTTTTGGTGAAACACTTCAAAGAGGATCTATTAGTAAAACTTTTGAATTTATTACAACTAGAAATATAGTGTTTTTTTCTAACTACGTAATTATTTTAGCTATTACTTCTTTAGGTTTTTTATTTAAGAGAGTAAAATTATCTTATATAGTAATATCAATGCTACTACTAGCTTTTTATATAATAAATTTTTTTGTAGAAAAGGTTAGAGGTACTCCTATTATGTGGGCAGATGTTTATTCTATGAAGGATGGATTATCTATGATAGGAGAGTATATAAATAAAAATACTATAATAATATCCATAATAGGAATTATAAGTATTTTATTTTTATTGATATTTATAGGAAAAAAAGAAAAGGTATATTATAGTAGAAAAAAATCCTTTGTACGAGGTATATTATTTGTTATACCTTCTTTTATTTTAGCTTGTGGAGTATTATACTATACAGATGATATTGTAGGCAGATTTTATAGATATAGATGGGATATGCCAAGTACTTATGAAAATAACGGATACTTATTTTCATTTATAGATAGTGCAGCAGGGTTTAAGGTTGAAAAACCAGATAAATATACTAAAGATATGGTACAAGAGATAAAAGATACATTAGACAGTAACAATGAGATAGTAGAAGCTTTTTCAAATGAGGATACTATTTCAGAAGACTCAAGTGTTATAGAGCCAAATATAATAGTTGTTCAGTTAGAATCATTTTTTGATATGAGTTTAATAGATGGAATAGAGCTTTTAGAGGATCCTATACCAAACTTTAGAAGATTATATAATAGTGGAAGCAGTGGACTTGCTAAAGTACCAACTTTTGGAGGGGGAACTGTAAGAAGTGAGTTTGAAATGTTAACAGGTCTTTCTATGGAGTTTTTACCAGTTGGGGAAATTCCAAATAATAATGTATTAAAGAGAATGCCAGTAGAAAGTCTTGCATATGTACTTAAAGATAATGGATACGAAACAAGTGCTATTCATAATCATACAGGAAACTTTTATAATAGAGATTTAATATATAAAAATTTAGGATTTGAAAATTATGTGTCAAAGGAATATATGACAGAATTTAAAAATGATACAACCTATGCACCTGATATATTAAATTTAGATAGTATAGAAGCGCTTCTTGAAAGTGATATGCCACAATTTATATATAATGTAACAGTAGAGAGTCATAGCCCTTATAGTAAAGATTTTATAAGGGAAAGTCCTATAGTTTCAGGAGATTTTTCAGAAGAAACTTTAAATCAATTAGAACATTATGCAAGTAAAGTTGAAGAAGTAGATAAATATATAGGAGCTTTAATAGACTATGTAGATTCCTTAGATGAACCTACAATTGTTTTAATGTTTAGTGATCATCTTCCGCAATTAGAGGCCTTATCAGAAGAGGATGAAGATTTTAGTGGTGATAATAAATATTATACACAATATTTTATGTGGGATAATATGGGCCTTGAGATTGCTAAAGAAGATTTAAATGCTTATCAATTAGGAAGTTCCATGCTTAGTAAAGCTAATATGGAGTCTTATGGAACTATAACAGCTTTCCATGAAGAATATAAGGATTATCAGGATTATGAAACTAAATTTGAAAACCTTCAATATGATATTTTGTTTGGAGAAAAGTATATATATGGAGGAAAAAATCCATATAGCACTATAAATACTAAAATGGGAATTTCAGATATAATTATAAATAGTGCAACTATTGAAGATAATAAACTAATTATACAGGGAGAAAATTTTACAAGATTTAGCCAGGTATTTATTAATAATAAGAGAGTAGATACACTCTTTATTAATAATAATGAATTAGTTGTAGAAAATATTAATAGTAATATTTCAGAAGTTAAAGTCGGGCAAATAGGTTTATATAATAAGGCTCTAGGTTATTCTTCTGTATATAAAATAGAGGGAAATTAAGAACCTAAATTTATAAAAAGCTTATCTAAAGTGCAAAATTTTAATAACACTTTACCTTGAATGGATAATTTATCAATAAGCCCAAAATATCTAGAATCATAACTAACATCTCTATTATCCCCTAAGACAAAATATTTGTCTTGGGGGATTGTTATTTCTATGTTAAAAATAGAGTTTTTTGAGTTTTTCACATAGGATTCTTCCAATAATTCTCCATTTAAAAATATAGTGTTATTAATAATTTTTATAGTATCCCCAGGAGTACCAATAATTCTTTTTACTATATATTTTTCACTACTATTATTAGTATATTTTATGTTAACTATATCATTATAATTAGGAGAATTATCTTTATAAGAATTTAAGCTTACTAGTAAAAAGTCATTAGAGTGTAGAGTATTTTCCATAGAACTTCCATAAACTTTAAATAAAAGAAAGTTACAGGATAAAATATAAAATATAAAACTAGATATAATAACGGAAAGAGCTAAAGTTTTATAATATTTTTTTGAAAATAGTTTTAAATAATTTAAAAGTTTCATATACAACACCTCAAAATAGTAATAATACATATAAATATTCTTAATAGTATAAAAAAATGTTGAAAATATAATATGCTTATTGTAAAATTATTACCAATATTTCAAAAGATAATCTTCATCATATATTAGTGAATACATTAGGAGTAATATATAAATAAAAAACATTAAAAAGGAAACATTTACAATAAATGAGAGTAAAATAATAATGAGAGAATTTATAAATTTTAGGACGTGAAATTTATGGGGAATTTAATAAATTACTATGGCATGGGAAATACTGCTAAAGGAGGAGTGAATTTTTATAAATCTATATTTCAAGGATTAGATAAAATTTATGGACTAAAGGGTGGTACAAGCGCCTATAAAACACAAATTTTAAGAAAGCTTTCAGATAGCTATAGCAAGAATTATGATGTAGATGTAATAAATAGTTCAATAGATATAAATAAGATAGAGGGCATTATAGTTAAGAATTTAAATTTAGCTATTGTAGATTTAACACCGATACATGGAATAAAACCTATTAATGATAAGGTACAGGTTATAGAAGTTGATTTAACTAAAGCAGAAAATAAAAACATATTGAAAATAAATAGTTTGAATTTAAATGCATTAAAAAAATCCTTTAATGATAATATTAAAAGGGCTACAAAGGAATATGAAAAAGCTTTAGAAATACACGATATTTGGGAAACATTTTATATAAGTAATATGAACTTCAAAAAGATAAATAAACTTACTGTTGAGATAATAGCAAAAATTGTTCCAAAAGAAGAGCTAAAAGATACATTAGGACGCACTTATGATAGATACTTAGGAGCTGCAACACCTATAGGATCTAAAGATTATGTTGTAAATTTAACAGATGGATTAAAAAGATATTTTATAAAAGGAAGACCAGGAACTGGAAAGTCAACAATATTAAAAAAAATAGCACATGAATTAATAGAAAAAGGATACGATATAGAAGTATATCACTGTGGGTTTGATCCAAATAGCTTAGATATGGTTATTTGTAGAAGTTTAAATTTTGCTATCTTTGATAGTACTTCACCCCATGAATATTTTCCAGATAAGGATAGTGATGAGCTTATAGATGTTTATAAGGAAGCTGTAAATGAGGGAACAGATGAAAAATATATAAAAGAGCTTAATGAAATAAAAAAAAGATATAAAGGAAGAGTAATGGAAGGAACTAAATATTTAGCATTAGCTAAAGTTATAGTAGATAAAATAGAGGCAGTTTATGCTAAGGCATTTAAAGAAGAGGTAGCAGAGGAGATAATTAAAAGGTACTTAAAATCTATTTAGGATTTAAACATATAAGGGACTAAAAATTTAGTCCCTTATATTTGCATTTTATTAATTTATGTATAATTTTTTTAAGTATGCTTTAAACAAAGGTTTTCGTTTATAGAGTTTTTTACAGTAGTCCTAAGCCTATTTCTATAGTGTATAGTCCAAAGGATAGTTAGCCCTACAACAGAATAAGTAATTAAATTTGAAGCTACTAAAAAAACTGATACTGATACATGAAAAACAAGAATAGTTTTAAGTGTTGCATCAAGTAGCATAGCTATGCCCCAAATTAAGTTCATAAATTTTATTGAAAATTTAAAATAATCTTTTTTCCAAAGTTCTTTAAGTGTAGTTTCGTTAAAAGTTTCTCTATCTGGTTCAAACTTAAGTATAAAATAATATACAAGAGGTTTTTTTAAAAGTAGAGTTATTAAAAAGGTAAAACCTAAAATAAATGTAACAAAAGACTCTTTGAGTAGTAAGAATTTTTCACCACCACCTAAAAACACACATCCAATTCCCATACCAAAGCTAGCTAACATAAGTATTCCAAAAGCATCAACTTTTTTTTCTTTTAATACCTCATAAATATTATAGAAAATTGGCACTGTAATAGCTATTATAAGTGCATCTAAGCTTGAGAAATATAGCATAAAAAATTCATAAAGAACTAAAGGAAGGATAGAGTTTATTAAAACACTAGGCAAAACCATTTTAATTAAGGATTTAATAATTTCTTTTTTACTCTCCATGTTTTCACATCCATTACTAAATTATTTTTCTATATAATTATAATTATATAGAAAAATAATTCACAGGTCTAACAATAAACAAGAAAATTTACAAATTAAAGGAATTTTAAACCTTATACAAATAAAAAAAATAGTAAAAATATTATTTTTCATATATTTTAGATTAAAATATAGAAAATAATTGATTAAAATAGAAAAATATTGTAATATATACATATGTAATCATTTACCTGATTTTCAAAATAAATCATTAATATTATTTTAATTTAGGGGGAAAATATGTATAAAAGAAATAATAAAATTAAATCATTAATATGTGCATCTATGGTTGGGGCTATGCTTAATTCTTTTGGTGTACAAGTTTTAGCTACAACTACAATGGATGAAAATACTAGAAGTTTTGCAGAAAATTTAGAAGAAGTTAATTTAGATGTATTAATGGAAAATACAAAGGCAGTAAGTTATACAAAAGCAATTGGATATGGAGAAAAGGCTATAGGTGGAGAAAATACAGCTGTTAAGGTTTTTGAGGTTCGTACAAGGGATGAATTGAAAAATGCACTATCTGCTAAAGTACTTGATCCAAGTACAGGAAAGACAAGTGTTACAGCTCCTAGAGTAATAGTCCTTATGAATGACATAAATTTATGTGTTGACTCAAGAGGGAAAGAGTTTATTCCAGGGGTATCAAGTACTAAGGATATGATTTGGACAAGTGGTTCAGATATGGCTAAAGATGTTATTTTGAAGGTTAATTCAAACACAACAATTCTTGGAAAATATGAAAATGAATCAGGAGAAGGAAGAACTATTTACGGTGGTGGATTAAAATTATCTAGTGGTACTGATAATGTAATTATTAAGCATATAAACTTTGCAGATGCCTATGATTTTTTCCCAGAGTGGGATGGAAGTGAATGGAACACAGAACTTGATAATTTAACATTAGAAGGAGCAACAAATGTTTGGATAGATCATTGTACTTTTTCAGATGGAGATAATGTAGAAGTTGCAGAGGATTGTAAAGATATAAATCAGCCAATTTATCATGATGGTCTTTTAGATATAAAGAAAGGATCAGATCTAGTAACAATATCTAATTGTGTTTTTGAAAATCATAAAAAAGCAATATTAATAGGTCATTCTGATTCTGCCTCATCAACAGATGCTAAAAAGCTTAGGGTTACATTTACTAATAATTACTTTAATAACATAAAGGAAAGAATGCCAAGAGTAAGATATGGCAATATACATTCATTTAATAATTATTATACAAGCGATAGTAACCATTCAATTGGATATGTATATGGAATGGGAATAAATAGTACAGTATATTCAGAGGATAACATATTTGACTTAAGTAAAGGAAGTATATATAAATCTATGAACTCTGGGACTGCTACTTATTTTTATGAGGAATGTGGAAGTATTTTAAATGGGAAGTTAGTTGGATCTAGTACTTATGGTGCTACAAAACCAGCATATACAACATCTGCAAAACCATCTTATAAATATACATCAATTGATGTTACAGAAAGTAATTATAATAGTGTTAAAAATTCAATAATAAGTAACGCAGGTCATAAAAATTAACTAAAGTAAAAGAACTTATTGGAATATAGTATTTTATTCTAATAAGTATTTTTAAAAGTAAATAAAAAATTAACTTCATCTGCAAATTATATTTAAATAATAAAAATAGTAACGTAAATTTATATACTACTAAAATATACCATAATATATAGAGTTTTAAAAAGTGTAGGGGGATAAAATGAAATTAAAAAAAATAATTACAATGGTTTTAACTACAACGGTTATGTTATCAAGTGTAAGTGTCAATGTTTTTGCAAACGTTAAACAAGAAAATACACCAATAAACTTACAAGTGCCGGTGTTAGGATATGATGACGATGCAATAGTGTTAACATGGGAAAAAGGCAAAGCATATGAGAATATTGTAGATTATAAGATTTATGCTAATGGTAAGTTTATTGGAAGTGCAAATGAAAATTTTGATAAGTATTCAAATTTTACTAATGAATATATAGAGTCTTTTTATGAAAGTGATGCAAATAATTTTCATACAGAAATTCAAATGATGTCTTATAGGGCAGAAGGGTTAGAAGCTGATACTGAATATACCTTTACAGTAACAGGTGTTCTAGCTAATGGGAAGGAAACAGAACCTTGTGAAGCAGTTGTTCAAAAAACAACTAAAACTCAAGATACAGTTAATATTTTAGATTTTGGAGCAAGGGATACTGGGAGAATAATAGATTATAAGGGTAGAGAAGAGGAAATAAAGGCTAATACAAAAGCTATTCAAGACGCAATAGATGCATGCCCAGAAGGTGGTAAGGTTGTAATTCCAAGGGGAATCTATACTTGTGGGTCTATATGGTTAAAGAGTAATATGACCCTAGAACTTCAAGAAGGAGCTGTTTTATCAGGTTCAACAAATGTTGACGACTATGAGCAAAATTATCTTTTAAGGGATTACTCAACAGATAGAAGAACTTGGGGGTTAATAAATGCTTATGGAAAAGATGGAACTTTAGAAAACATAAGAATTGTTGGACAAGGTACGATTGATGGAAATGGGTGGAAATATGGTAGTGCATCTTTAGGATATACTACAGATGTTGTATATCAAGAAAAGGATATTTTAGACCCAAAAGATGAAGAATATAAGCTTCCTTTATTTGCAGCAGGAACAAATGCTAATGTATATGATGAAAAGGATGAGAATCAAAGCTTAGGAATTTTAGCTAAAGATGCTGTAGAAAAGGCTTTAGCAGAAGGATATACTAGAGCAGAAGCATATTCTACAAGACCAACTTTAATGATATTAAAGGATGCCCATAATGTTTATATTGAGGATGTAACTTTAACTAATCCGGCATTTCATGGTATATCTTTAGGAGATTGTGAGAATATAGCTGTAAATTCTATTAAAAATTTATCCTATGATAACAATAATGGAGATGGTATAGGAATAGATAGTTCAAGTAATGTTACTGTATTTAATTCATTTTTTGATACTGGAGATGATGCTATAAATTTTGCATCAGGTCTTGGTGCATTATCATCTTATAATGAGGCAGTTTCTAATGTTAGAATATTTAATAATTTTGTTAGAGAATCTCATGGGGGGATAATTGCAGCAGGGAGTCATACAGGGGCATGGTTTTATGATATAGTAGCTGAAGATAATGTTTCTAATTTATCTGATATGCCTTTTAGATTTAAAAGTAATCCTGTAAATGGTGGTGGTATAAAAAATGTTGTAATTAGGGACAATGCAGTTGCAAATCCAACTAAACAAGCCTTTGTTTTTACAACTAAGTATAGCGATGAAAATCAAATACTTCAATTTGAACCATCAAGTACAGTAGCTAAGTTTTATGGAATAGATGTAAAAAATGTTACAGTTAAAGCTGATACTAGCAATAAAAGCGTAGTTCCAATAAAGGTTGAGGGAAGTTTAAGTGATGGACATAATGGAATAAACTTTACTAATGTAACTTTTGAAGATTTTAATAAGGGGAATTCTATAGAAGGGTTAAATAACTCAAATTTTAAAAATATAGCATTTACAGGACTTACTCCAAATATTGATAAGCAATGGACTATAACAAATAGTATTGATTTAAAGTTTAAGGGAGATACTGTAAAAACAAGTGCAATAAATAATGCAGAATCTAAGCCATATTTTGAAGATTCAAAAGAAGTTATAGCTACAGCAAATAGTAACTCTGTAGATTTATCATGGACAAATGCTAAAGACGATACAGGGGTTTCTAAATATGTAATATTAACTTACAAAGGAAAACAGTTATTGCATGAAAGCTTTGTTGAAGGAAATATTACAAATTATACAGAAACAGGATTAGTTCCTAGCGTGGAATATACTTTTGTAGTTCAAGCTGAAGACGCAACTGGAAATAGAACAGAAAAAGGACCATCAGTTACTGTAACTACATTAAATGATGAGTCTGTAGGGGGGATTTTAGAACCTATAAGTAGAGATATAGACATAGTGGGAACTACAGGATACACATGGACAAATATCTCATTTTATGCTTTAGAAAATACAAGTGTGAGAAAATATGAAATTTATGTAAATGGAGTTAAAACTGGAGAAATATTAAATCCATATATAAGAGGACTTATTAAAGAAGGAAAGATTCAAACAAATGTTAGTGGGCTTTCACAAGGAAGTGAAAATACAATTGTTGTAAAGGCTGTAAGTGATAGTGGTGAAGTTTTAGAATATAATACTAAAAAAGCAACAACATGGAATGCATTTGATAGATTTGCTCCTACATGGGGAGAAAATACAGTGCTAAATGCAAGTGTTAATAATTCGGGGGTAGATTTATCATGGAGTGGAGCCACTGATGACTCATCTATACTTGGATATAGAGTTTATGTAAATAATAATGCTATTGGAGAAGGATTTAGTCCTGTAAATAGAAATTTAACAACTAAAGATACAAGTTATACTTTAAATGATTTAGAACCAGGGATTTATGAAATAAGAGTAGAGGCTGGTGATACTTGGTGGAGAGCAGAATCTACTGAGTCAAAAATAGCAGCTCCTACAAATTGGACAAATCATGGACCAACTGTAACTATTGAAATTAAATAAGTAAAAAATCAGCACTATCTAAGATTGGTGGTGCTGATTTTTATTTTAAAAGTAATAAAAATTCTTTAGAAAATTAAGTTGATTTATAAATATATGTAAATCAACTTAATTAAAAAATAATTTTATTTTAAATCATATATTTTACTATACTTATCATTTAAGTATTTTAAGAAATATTTAGAATTTAATTCTTCTCCTGTTATATTCTTTATAAGTTCAGTTGGAGTATAAAGGGCTCCATATTTATGAATATTTTCATTTAACCAACTATGAACTTTTGAAAAATCACCAATTTTTAAATCATTATAAAGATTTTCATATTGTTTTTTCATAGTATTTAACATTTGAGCACCATAAAGGTTTCCTAAAGCATAACTTGGAAAATATCCAAAGGAACCATCTGACCAATGCATATCTTGTAAAATCCCTTCAGAATCATTTTTAGGTGAAACTCCTAAATATTCTTTATATTTTTTATTCCAAGCATCCTTTACATTATCTATATTTAATTTATCATTTATAAGATCTTTTTCAATTTCATATCTTATTATTATATGAATATTATAAGTTAACTCATCTGATTCAGTTCTTATAAGGGATGGTGTTACTATATTTATAGCCTCATAAAATTCTTCTAAAGTTTTTTCTCTAAGTGATTCAAACTCATATTTAGCAAAAGGAAAGAAGTATTCCCAAAACTCTTTACTTCTTCCTATTATGTTTTCATAAAATCTTGATTGGGATTCATGAATACTCATATAAAGAGATGAGTCTAAAAGAGTACCTTGAAAATTGTCTGGAATGTTCTGTTCATAAATTCCATGTCCTCCTTCATGGATACAGCTAAAAATTGAATCTGTAAGCTCTTTATTATTGTAGTTAGTAGTTATTCTAATATCTTTGTTCCCAAAACCAGTTGTAAATGGGTGCATGCTTTCATCAAGTCTTCCTAGATTAAAATCATAGCCTATTTTTTCTAATATAAACTTAGAGAACTTCTCTTTTGATTCTTTTTTAAAGTCACCGTATAAAAAGCTATTATCAATTTTTTTAGAACTATTTTGAATCTTAGTTAAAAGATCTAAAACACCAGTTTTTAAATCTTTAAAAATAATATCTAATTTTTCTGTAGTTAAGTCTTCTTCATAGTCATTTAAAAGAGTATCATATTTATCTTTTTTATATCCTAAGTAATTTATAAATTCTTTTTTAAAGTCAATGATTTTCTTTAAATAAGGTTTAAATATTTCAAAGTCTTTTTTTTCTTTAGCCTCTTGCCAAGCATTAAAGGAAAGAGCGCAGGTCATAACAAAAGCACTATATCTATCTTTAGGTATTTTTTTTGTTTTATCATATTCCTTTTTAGCTAATTTAAATATAACTTTATCTATATTAGAAAGATTTTTATGGGTTCTTTCTAAAGCACAAAGTATTTCTCCCATCTTTTCAGATGTCTTAAGTTTAAATATTTCACTAGATAAATATTCAATAATTTTAGAACGTTGCTCTACAGAACCTTTTGGCATTTTAGTTTCCATATCCCAATAAAGTATTGATAAAGCACTATTAGCTTTATTTATTTTAGATAATTCCTCTTTTAATTCGTTTATATATTCTCTCACGTTAATCAACTCCTAAAGTAATATTTTATATTATAAGCATATATAAAATTATATATTAATATTTTCTCTAATATTTCTACAACCTTTTAAAAACTAAAAAAAAACTAAAAAATAGTAGTGATTTAATTATACATAAAAAGGATAGCACTATATATAAAAAGTACTATCCCCTTAAAAGTATTTATTATTTAACTTTATAAACCCATCCCTCAGGTGGGTTAACATCACCAAATTGTATTCCAACTAGGGTGTCATAAAGTTTTTTAGTTATAGGTCCAACTTCAGTTTCGCTATAAAATACATGAAGTTTATTTTTGTACTCTATTCCTCCAATAGGAGTTATAACAGCTGCTGTTCCGCAAGCACCTGTTTCTTTAAATTCATCTAAATTATCTATTAATACATCTCTTTCATAAACATGAAGACCTAAATATTCCTTAGCTATGTGCATTAAAGAATATTTTGTTATACTAGGTAGAATTGATGGTGAAAGTGGAGTTACAAACTCATCATTTTTAGTTATACCAAAAAAGTTTGCAGCACCTACTTCTTCTATCTTAGTATTAGTAGCAGGATCTAAGTAAATACAATCTGCAAAACCTTTTTTTAAGGCAATTTCATGAGCTTGCATACTAGCTGCATAATTACCACCAACCTTTGCAGCACCAGTTCCACGAGGAGCTGCTCTATCATAGTCTGATATCATAAAGTTTACAGGTTTTAGTCCCTCTTTAAAGTAAGCACCAACAGGTACACAGAAAATTGAGAATATATACTCAGGAGCAGGTTTAACACCAATATTGTCTCCAACCCCAATGACAAATGGTCTTAAGTATAAAGTACCACCAGTTCCATAAGGAGGAACAAAGTGCTCATTAGCTTTTACAACTTCCATACAAGCATTTATAAATTTCTCTTCAGGAATTTCAGGCATTAAAAGTTTATCTAAAGACCTATTTAATCTTTTTGAGTTTTCATTAGGTCTAAAAAGTTGAATTTCACCATTTTTGGTTCTGTAAGCTTTTAATCCTTCAAAACATTGTTGACCATAGTGAAGTGCAGTAGACGCTTCGCTTATAGATAACATATTATCATCTGTAAGATGTCCTTCGTCCCAAGAGCCGTTTTTCCAAGTAGAGATATAACGGAAATCAGTTTTTATATAACTAAATCCTAGGTTGTTCCAATCAATATTTACTTCTTTTTTCATGTATGTATTCGCCCCTAACATAAATAAATTAATAGATATTGTAAAGATATTATTGTTTCAAAACATAAAATAAATGAAAGTTTTTAATAATATTTATGCAAATTACAATGACTATTTATTAACATTTTACCATGAAAAGCTATATTTATAAATGATAAAAATAATTTTTATTATAAGTTATACAAAATAATAGCAAAAAAAATATAGATATGATATGCTAAGATGTCTAGGAATAGTATTTCATTATAACAAAGGGAAAGGAGATACTCTAAAATACTTTTAGAGTAGAAGATAATATGAATAATAAATTTGAAAGTTTAAATTTAAATGTTGACATATTAAAAGCCATAGAAAATTTAGGATTTAAAAAACCATCAAATGTACAAATAGAGGTTATACCAACTCTTTTAGAGAAGAAAGATGTTATTGTTAAATCCAAAACAGGTAGTGGGAAAACTGCAAGTTTTGGTATTCCTTTATGCCAAAATGTAGATATTGAAAGTCATAAGGTTCAAGGGATAGTATTAGCACCTACAAGAGAATTAGTTCTTCAAATAAAAGAAGACATATCAAATATAGGAAGAATAAAAAAGGTCAGATGTGAAGCTATTTTTGGGAAACAGTCTATGGAGGGGCAAATAAAAAAACTAAAGCAAAGAACTCATATAGTAGCAGGAACTCCAGGAAGGATTATAGATCATTTACAAAGAGAAACTTTAGACCTTAGCAGTGTTGACTTTGTAGTTTTAGATGAAGCAGATAAAATGCTTAGTATGGGATTTATAGATCAAATAGAAGAGGTTTTAAAAAGAGTAAATAAAAATGCAACAATAGGACTTTTTTCAGCAACAATCCCAGAGAAAATAGAATATCTTTGTAACTCTTACATGAAAAATCCAAAGCTTATTGAGATTAAAACTTTAGATATAGAAAAAAAAATAGAAGAAAAATATATATCATTAGATAATAATGAAAAGAAAAAAGCTCTTTGGCAAGTTTTATATGCAAAGCATCCAAATCAAGGAATAGTTTTTTGTAATACTAAAGATAAAGTAAATGAGGTTTTAAAGAATTTAAAAGAAGAAAATATTTTAGCTAAAAGTATTCATGGCGGAATGGAACAAAGGGATAGATTAGCTGTTATGGAAGAGTTTAAAAATAAAGAATTTAAAGTCTTAGTTGCAACAGATGTTGCAGCTAGAGGCATTCATATAGAAGATTTAGGTCTTGTAATAAATTATGAAGTTCCTATGGAAAATGAAAGTTATGTTCATAGAATAGGAAGAACAGGAAGAAGTGGAAAAGAAGGAACAGCTATATCTTTTGTAGCTCACTACGAAAAAAGATATTTAGACTCAATTAAAGAATATACAAAAAAAGATATAGAAGAAACTTTTTGCCCAAGTAAAGACGAAGTATTACAAGGAAAAAAAATATTTAAAGAAAATCAAAATGAAATGATAAAAAGTTCAGAGATTAAAGTAGCTAAAAAGGAAATTCACAAAGACATAGTAAAGATTCATATAAGCGCTGGTAAAAAGAAAAAAATAAGGGCTTTAGATATTTTAGGTTGTTTTAGTAATTTAGAGGGTGTAACAGGAGATGATATTGGAATTATCGATATTTTAGATAATATATCCTATGTTGATATTTTAAATGGAAAAGGAAACTTAGTTTTAAAGAATAATAAAGCTGTTAAAATAAAAGGTAAAAGTGTAAAAATAGAAAAAGCAAAGAAGTAACAATAATTTCATAAATATTTCTAAATTATAATATTTATGGTATAATATATTTGTCTAAAAGTAGATTATAAGGGGAATTTGTGTGGAAAAATTTTATGAGATATCAATAGGAGCAGGGAGTCTTACAAGTTATAAAA
>JAUNBX010000004.1:61969-81277 GCA_030526875.1 Clostridium perfringens
GTGGAAAAATTTTATGAGATATCAATAGGAGCAGGGAGTCTTACAAGTTATAAAAGGTTTAAGATTTTAAATGTTAGATCTTATATTATGGCTACAATACTTTTTTAAACTTAACTAGATTAGGGGTTTTAGCCTTTATAACACTTTAAATCCAACATTTATTTTGAAAAGAAAATCTTATGCAGAATACGATTATGAATTTAATTTAGGTGACCTTACTATAAGCTGTATATATGAAAAGAGATAGTAAATATAGTTATGAAGGACATAAAATCCATAAAGCATTCAGTTAACAAAGATTTAAAAAGCTTAAAAGTTAAAAAATGCTACAATGAAAAAGCAAGGATAAAAAACCTTACATTATTTTAATAAATAATAGTAATATACAAGGATATGAAGTGATGTTAGATGAGAAAATAGCGGAAACATAAATTGGATTTTAAGTATTAAAACTTTAGGGAAAGGCAGAATAAATGAAAAGAAATATATTTTTTAAATTTTTAATTACCATGTTTATTTTGCTGCCCCTTTATAAAGGAGAAATAGTTGGGGCAACGAATTATATAGACGTATTAATAATTGAAGATAGAGAGAATTCTTATAGCGTTACAAACGGGATTAAAAATATATTAGGTTTTTATGGTGGAAAGGGAACATACATAAATAGTTTAGAGTACACTTCTAAAGAAGTTGATAGTTATGATAAAGCAATAATTATTTCAGAAAATTTAAATATAGAAAATTTAGATTTAATTTCGGACTTAAAAAATTTTAATGGTGAAATATTTTGGATAGGGTCAGGGGTAGAGCAAATATTAAGTAAAGATATGTATAAGGACGAAGAGAAACATGGAATTGTGTGGCATATAAACAATGTGTGGAATATGGTTATAATTCCTAATGAATCTGAGTCCTTTTTTATTTTAAGTGAAGCTTTTAATTATTTTTTTGAAAAAGAAAATAACAAGGAATTTGAGATGATTTTAAAGATAAGTGATATAGATATACAATCAGATACAGATAAGCTAAGAAAAATAGCTGATTATTTATATGAGGAAAACATACCATTTGTCATTGTTGTAAATGAAATAGAAAATATTACAGGGGTTGAAGAGGATAATAAACAAATTAATTACTATAAGATTAAGGAGCTTTTTAAGGTTATAAATTACATGGAGGATAAGGGAGGCAGTGTAATAGTAAGAAATAATCCAAATATTTATGAAAAAGTAAATGATATTGTAAGAAAAGATTATTGGAAAAATAAAGATGAAAAATATGGTAACTTACAAAATTTTATTGAGAATTGTATAAAGAATGGTATTTATCCTTTAGGATTAGAACTTTCTACAAATGAAGAAAAGACACAACAGTTTCAAGTATTAAAAGAAATGTTTACAACCTTTACCTATAGTTTTGACTCAAATTTAAATTTTAAGTATCCATTTATAGTAAAGGATTATAAAGGCACTTATAATATAATTACAGAAAATATAGGAGTAATAGATGGAAATAATAAAAGATGGATTGAAGATATAGAGTATAATATAAAAAAATTATATCAAGTTAAAGGAAGTACAGGAGGCATATCTTTTAGTTCATCTTTAGATATAGAATATTTAAGGGAATTTATAAAAACTACAAAAAAAATTGGAGTAGACTATATTAACTTAAGAAATATAAATAATAAGGTAATATTTAACAATAGATTAGAAATAGAATCTTTAAAAGGTAATATAAGTTATAAAATAAAATCTAATACAGAAAAGGAATATTCAATAGAAGATAAAGATTATGTAGGGGAAAGTTTCTTTCATAGCACATTTAGTGATATTTTAATAATTAGTATAGGGATTTTTAGTGTGTTATTTGTATTAATATATATCTATTTAAATAATCATAATAATAAAAATATTAATTAAATATTAAAAAAAGTAAAAAAAATTATTAATTTATCAAAAAAATGTTCTAAAAATAAAAAAGTTATGGTATAATATGTACTAAGTTTAAAATTTACTGTTAAAGGGGGAGTTTTCAAAATGAACGCAAAAGTTTATGTGGAAAACCTATTATCAAATTTAGAACAAAACAATAAAGGTGAAAAAGAATTTTTAGATGCAGCAAAAGAGGTCTTAGAATCAATTATACCTGTTTTAGAAAAAGATAGTAGGTATATAGAAGAAGGCGTTTTAGATAGACTTGTAGAACCTGAAAGGGCTATTATGTTTAGAGTTCCTTGGATTGACGATAATGGAAATGTTAAAGTTAATAGAGGATATAGAGTTCAATTTAACAGTGCTATAGGACCTTATAAGGGAGGGCTTAGATTCCATCCTTCAGTTAATTTAAGTATTATTAAATTTTTAGGTTTTGAACAAATATTTAAAAATTCACTGACTTCTCTTCCAATAGGTGGAGGAAAAGGTGGTTCAAATTTTGATCCTAAAGGAAAGTCAGATAGAGAAATAATGAGATTCTGTCAAAGTTTTATGACAGAACTTTATAGACATATAGGTGAAAATGTTGACGTTCCAGCAGGAGATATTGGTGTTGGTGGACGTGAAATTGGTTATATGTATGGACAATATAAAAGAATAAGAGATTCTTTTGACAGTGTTTTAACTGGTAAGGGCTTAAGCTATGGGGGAAGTTTAGCTAGAACAGAAGCTACAGGATATGGTCTAGTTTATTTAGTTGATGAAATGTTAAGAGATAATGGAAAGAGTTTTGATGATAAAACTGTTGTAATATCAGGTTCAGGAAATGTTGCAATATATGCTACTGAGAAAGTTCAAGCTTTAGGCGGAAACGTTGTAGCACTTTCAGATTCATCAGGATATATATATGATGAAAATGGAATAGATTTAGATGTAGTAAAAGAAATAAAAGAAGTTAAAAGAGGAAGAATAAAAGATTATTTAAACTATAGAAAAGATGCAGTATATACTGAAGGATGCAAAGGTATATGGGGTATAAAATGTGATGTAGCCCTTCCTTGTGCAACTCAAAATGAGGTTGATGCAGAATCAGTAAGACTTTTAGTTTCAAACGGAGTTTTTGCAGTTGGAGAAGGAGCTAATATGCCATTAACTTTAGATGCTCAAAAGGTTTTATTAGATAATAATATTCTTTTTGCACCAGCAAAGGCTGCAAATGCAGGTGGAGTTTTAACATCAGCATTAGAGATGAGCCAAAATAGTCAAAGACTATCATGGACATTTGAAGAAGTTGATAGTAAACTTAAGGAGCTTATGGTTAATATATACTATAATGCAAAAAATGCAGCTAAAGAATATGGCCATGAAGGAAACTTAGTGGTAGGAGCAAATATTGCAGGATTTTTAAAAGTTGCAGATGCTATGTTATCTCAAGGTATAGTTTAAATATAGTATATAAAATTAACGTTAAAAACAGCAAGAATAAGTAGAACTTATTTTGCTGTTTTTTTTACTAATAAGTATTAAATTATTAATTAATAATTTTTATTGTATAATAATTTATAATTTTTATTGCATAGTTACCGTTATTAATATTATAATAAATGAAATAAGAATAATATATATTTATATAAAGTAAAATAAAAGTAATATATGATTAAAGTAAATATAATAGACTTAAATAGTAGGAATTACATATTTAGATAGAGTAGAAAGTAAGAGGTGTTTATTGTTGAATAGTACAAATGAAAAATTTTCAATTATAAAAAAGAATTTAAACAATAGATTAATAGGTCAGGAAAAATTTATAGATAAGATTTGTTCATATTTTGAGAAAAAGATAGAAAAAAAAGAAAGAGGAATTATATTTATAGGAGGAGAAAAGGACACAGGTAAAAAGCTTAGCATAAAATGTATCTTTGATAATTTAAATAGTGAAGATTTAATTAAATCAGGTGTTGTAGAACAAATAGATTTAGGGTCCTATAATTTTAATTTTGGATATAATGCTTTTTTAACTGATATCTATGAAAAATTAAGAAGTGACTCTCAGTGCGTGATATTTAGAAATATAGAAAATGCAACAAAGGATATTTTAAAAACATTATCTCAAATATATCCTAATAGTTGTATATCGTTAAAAGATAACTATGTAATAAAGAATCAGATATTAGTTGAATCTAGTGAAAAAAATTATGAGAATATAACACAAATCATATGCAACAACAAATTTTTAGTTTTTGTATCTGATGAAACAAAAATCGATTTAAGTAAATATTTTAGTAATGATTATTGTAAAAAGATAGATGCTATTTTTTATACTAAAATTTTAGATGAAAATGAAAGAAGAAGTGTTGTTCATAGGGAAGTTTTAAAGACTATAGATAAAATAAAAAATGATTTAAAATTAGATGTTATTTACGATATAAATCAAGATGATAATCTAGAAAAACAATATGGTATATGTCATTATCTTCAAGAAAGTTATGTTAAAAATCGTAATTTTGGAATGGCTGACTACGTTTGGTCAAGAATATATGAACCTATTAAAAATTTAATGATAAAAGAAAATATAGATATAGAAGAAAAAGTATTATTATATGTGGAAAGTAATAATATATTCTGTAGAACAGATAAAGATATTTATGATTTAAGTAAATATTCTACTCCAACATTAGAAGAAGTTAAGTATAAGTTAAATGCTATAATAGGAATGGAAAATTTAAAGGAATTTATAAATAGTATAGATAATAATTATAAGGTTCAAAGAATAAGAAAAAGACTTGGACTTAAAAACTCAAATATATCCTTAAATATGATATTTGAAGGTAATGCAGGGGTAGGAAAAACCAATGCGGCAAGAATCACTTTTGAATATTTAAATGCTTTAAGGCTATTATCTAAAGGAATATTTATAGAAGCTAGTAAAGCTGACTTTGTTAGTGAAAATTTAAATGATACATCTAAAAAGACCATGGATGTTATAAATTCAGCTTTAGGTGGGGTTTTATTTATTGATGAAGCTTATTCTCTATGTGAAAATGAAGATGATAAAGTTGGAAAAGAAATAATTGAAGCCTTATTAAAGGGAATAGAAGATAATAAAAACAATTTAATAGTTATTTTAGCAGGTTATGAGAAAGATATGGAAAACTTCTTATCAATTAACCAAGGACTAAAATCAAGATTCCCAAATAGAATTGCTTTTGAAGATTATAATCCTGTAGAAATGTATGAAATAGCTTTAAATATAGCAAAATCAAAGGGATATAGAATAGATGAATCAGCTAAGGAAGGTTTAATAGATTTATTTACTAAAAATCAGTTAACAGGTAAAAATGATTTAGGAAATGCTAGATTTGTAAGAAATGTTGTAGAAAATGCTATAATGGATGCTTCTAAAAAGTATTTAACTGATAATAAAAAACAAATAGACCTTTTAGAAAAAGATAATTTTAACTTTAAAGCAAATGCTAAATTTAATTTAGAGGATAAATTAAAAGCTATAATAGGATTAGATGAGGTTAAAACACTTATAAGAAACCAATATAAGCTTATAGCAGCTCACGAAAAGAGAAAAGCTGCGGGAGTTGAAACTAAGCTTGAACAAAATCTAAACATGGTTTTTGCAGGTAACCCTGGTACTGGAAAAACAAGTGTAGCAAGACTTGTAGCTGAAATGTTAAATAGTATGGGTCTTTTAAAGATAGGTCAACTTATAGAAACAGATAGATCAGGATTTGTTGCAAATACTACAGAAGAAACTGCTAAAAAGACAGAAGAAAAGTTTAAAGAAGCAGTTGGAGGAATCTTATTTATAGATGAGGCTTATACTTTAGCTAATGATAAGCTAGGTAGAGAAGCAATAGAAACTTTATTAAAACTTATAGAGGACTATTCAAATGAAGTTATAGTTATTTTAGCAGGTTATGAAAAAGAAATGGAAAACTTCTTTGATGTAAATATAGGTTTAAGATCAAGATTTCCACTTTGGACTAATTTCCAAGACTACAATCCTGATGAACTTTTACAAATGGCTATAAAGCTTATAGAAATAAGTGGATTTAAACTGTCTAAAAATGCCTATGTTGCTATTAAAAATAGTCTTATAGATGTTTATGAAAATTCAGATGCACAATCTGGAAATGGCAGAATGGTAAGAAACTATGTTGAAAATCTTATAAGAAATCAAAGTATAAGGATTGCAGAAAATGATATAAGTGTTTATGAAATGAACTTAATAACAACAAGAGATATTGAAAAAATAAATGAAGCAGAGCATATAAATACTTATGATTTAGAGCAAAAACTAAACGAAGTTATTATTGATGAAAATTCAAAACAATTTATAAGAAGTCAGTATAATTTAACTAGAGTAAATAAAAAGAGACAACGTCTTGGTATGCGTACAGAGGTTAATAGACTTATGAACATGGTGTTTATAGGAGAAGATGGAACTGGTAAAAAGACAGCTCTTAAAATATTAGCTGAGATGTATTATAATTTAGGTATGGTTAAATCTAAGAATTTAATGGAGTTAACTGGGCGAGATATAATACTTATGCTAAAAGAAGGAAGTAAGCTAAAAGATATTCTAGGAGAATCTTTAGGAAGAGTATTATATATAAATGATTTTAATCTATTAATGGAAGAAGATAATAATGAATATATTCTAGATGCATTATTAAAATTTATAGATGAAAATAAAACAAAAGTTATAATAGCTTTAAGTGGAGATGGAGATAAATTAAGATGTCTTTATGCAGGAAATTCAGATTTTAGTGGAAGATTCCCATTATGGTTAAACTTTTTACCATATAGTTTAGAACAACTTATAGGATTTGCTAAATATTCTTTAAAAGAAAAAGGATTTGTATTAAGCAAAGGTGTAGAAGAACTTTTAAAAAATATTATGGATGAGTTTTCTAAGAATAAGAAGTTATCTATAAAAAATGGAATAATGGTTAAAAAGTTTATAGATACATTAATAAGAGTTCAAAGTATAAGAGTTAGCACAGGTTCCTTATCTGCAAAAGAAATAAATACTATAACAGATAAAGATATTTTGTTAACTAAAGAAAGATTTATTGAAAGAAATATTTTTGCCTGTGAGTTATGCAAAGATGGTTCAGGACTTGGAATATTATGTAAAAGAAAAAATAATGATAGAATAATTCCAAATAGAAAAGATATAAGAACACTTGCAATAGAAAATAAAAAAGACATTAAACCTTTATTTGAATTAAAAGATAGTGATTTAGGAAAAAGCATAGTAAATAGTAACTTAAATGAAAATATTAAAGAGAACAATAAAACAGATTTAAAGCAAAAGCATACATCATTAAAAGAAGAACTTTTAAACATCAAAAACCTTTTTGATTTAAATGTTATTGATGAAAGTGAATTTAAGGTTCTAAAATCAAAAATAATAAATAAATATTAAATTATAAAGGATTTTAAAGTATAAGAATTAAAAGTTAAAGAAAAATGTGGAAAAATTAAAAATGAACATGATTTTTAGTGTTGACAATATATTTCAAAAATTCTAATATAAATATATAAATTAAAATCAAAAATTATCTTCATTAAAATGAGAAATGTCTTATTTTAATGATGTAATTATTAAAATCTTATTGTCTAACAGAAAAGGAATGCTAATCTGGAAGAATAAAAGAAGATTGTTTATAAAAATTTATTGAGATTAAATATAATGGTGTAAAATTATGTTTTTCCCATATAAATAAAAGATAAACCTAGCTTTTTTACTTTTAGAAAAGCTAGGTTTTTTTGAATTTAAGGAGGAGCCTTATGGAAAAGATAGCTGTTATAAGCGCAATATTAGAAGATCCAATAAAAAGTCAAGAAGAGTTTAACGATATTCTTATTAATTTTAGAGGGAAGATTAAGGGTAGAATGGGAATACCGATAAGGGATGATATAACAGTTATTTCCATAATACTTACTGGTGAGTTAGATGAGATAAACAGTCTTACAGGAAAACTTGGAAAAATTTCTGGCGTAAGTGTAAAAACTGCAATAGGGAAGAAAGAAATTTAAGGAGATGAGAATGAATATAAAAAATATTATTGATAAACTATATAAAGAGCATAATGGGACAAGAGAAGAATTTCTTTATATTTTAGATAATATAGATGAATCTTCAAAAAAGTATTTAGTAGAAAAAGCTAACGAAGTTAGAATGAGCACTTATAAAAATAAAGTCTATATGAGAGGCCTTATAGAATTTACTAATTACTGTATAAGAGATTGTAAGTATTGTGGAATAAGAAAAAGCAATACTGATGCAGATAGATATAGATTAACTATAGATGAAATAATAGATTGTGCAATTTTAGGAGATAAATTAGGTTATAAAACTGTTGTTCTTCAAGGTGGAGAAGATCCTTTCTTCACAGATGAAATTATGGTTGAAATTATAACTAAAATAAAATCAAAACTTCCAAACAATGCAATTACTTTATCTATAGGAGAAAGAAGCTATGAGAGCTACAAAAAGATGTTTGAAGCAGGAGCAGATAGATATCTTTTGAGGCATGAAACTGCAACTAAAGAGCTTTATGAAAAAATCCATCCAAATGCTAGTTTTGAAAATAGAAGAAAATGCTTAGAAAATTTAAGAGAAATAGGTTATCAAATAGGGTCAGGATTCATGGTAGGGCTTCCAGGTCAAGACAATAATAGTTTAGTAGATGATTTAATTTATATAAAAAAATTAAATCCACATATGTGTGGAATAGGTCCTTTTATACCACATAAGGATACACCACTTAAAGATGAAAAAAGTGGAACTTTAGAAAAAACAGTTATAATGCTAGCTCTTTTAAGACTGTTGCTACCAGATACACTTCTTCCAGCTACTACATCCCTTGGAACAATAGATCCAACAGGAAGAGAAAAAGGAATTCAAGCAGGGGCAAATGTTGTCATGCCAAATCTTTCACCAACTAGCGTAAGAGAAAAATATTCTTTATATGATGGGAAAATATGTACTGGTGATGAAGCGGCAGAATGTAGAATGTGTATAGAAAATAGAATGAAAAAAGTTGGCTTTGAAATCGAAGTAGCTAGAGGAGACAGTATTCTTTGGGAAAAAGAAGTAAAGTAATATTACAAGTTAGATGAAATAAATTCATCTAACTATTACTTAACTTACATATGGTTAATTATATAAAAATAATAAATGTTAGGAGAATAAAAATGGAAAATTTTATAAATCATGAATATATATATAAACTTTTAGAAGATGGAAAGAAAGCAACAAAGGAAGATATAATAAATATTTTACAAAGAGCAAGGACAAAAGAAGGATTAAGTCATGAAGATGTTGCAGCACTTATGCAAGTTGAAGATAAAGAACTTTTAGATAAAATATTTAAAGTAGCAGGGGAAATAAAAGAATCTATATATGGAAATAGAGTAGTTGTTTTTGCACCTCTATACATAAGCGATTATTGTGTAAATAACTGTGTTTATTGCGGGTATCATAAATGTCATGATTTTAAAAGAAGAAGATTAACTCAAGAGGAAATTGCAGAAGAGGTTAAACTTTTAGAGAAAATGGGACACAAAAGATTGGCCTTAGAAGTTGGAGAAGATCCAGTAAATGCTCCAATTGAATATGTAATTGAGAGTTTAAAAACTATATATAATACTCAAAATGAAAATGGAGCTATAAGAAGAGTTAATGTAAATATAGCAGCAACAACTGTAGAAAATTATAGAAAATTAAAGAATGCAGATATTGGAACTTATATATTATTCCAAGAATCATATCATAAGCCAACTTATGAAAAAATGCATCCAAATTGCTTAAAGGGAGATTATAATTATCATTTAACAGCATTCCATAGAGCAATGGAAGGTGGAATAGATGATGTAGGAGCTGGAGTTTTATTTGGTCTTGCAGATCCTAAATTTGAAGTTTTAGGTCTTATGCTTCACAATGAAGAAATGGAAAAGAAATTTGGAGTAGGATTTCACACAATATCAGTTCCAAGACTTAGACCATCAGGTGGAATAAATCTTGAAAGTTTTCCAAACCTAGTAGATGATGATATGTTTAGAAAATTAGTTGCAGTAATAAGAATAGCTGTACCATTTACAGGAATAATAATGTCAACAAGAGAAACACCAGAGATGAGAAGAGATGCATTAAAATTTGGTGTAACTCAAGTAAGTTCAGGTTCAAGTACTGGCGTTGGTGGATATAAAGAGAGAGAAGAAAAAGGTGGCGGAGAAGCTCAATTTAAAACTTCAGATGAAAGAACTCCATTAGAAGTTTTAAACGGTCTTTTAGATGATGGATATATACCAAGTTATTGTACAGCATGTTATAGAATGGGAAGAACTGGTGAAAAATTCATGAAACTTGCAAAGTCAGGCGAAATCCAAAATATGTGTGAACCAAATGCAATGCTTACCCTTATGGAATATGTATTAGACTATGGTGATGAGGAAACTTGTAAAAAAGCTGAAAAAGTAATAAAAGAAAGAACAGAACAATTAAAATCAGAAGAAGTTAAGAAATTTATAAAAGAAAGTTTAGAAAAGCTTAAAGAAGGTGGAAGAGATTATTATATCTAAGGAGGATGACTATGAACAGTACACCAAATGCAAATAGAAAACATATAGCCGTATATGGAAAAACTAATGCTGGAAAATCCTCATTAATAAATAAGATATTAAATCAAGAAATATCGTTAGTATCAGATATTCCAGGAACTACAACAGATCCAGTTTTAAAAGCTATGGAACTTATTCCTGTAGGTCCTGTATTATTTATAGATACAGCAGGATTTGATGATAAAAGTGAGCTTGGTAGTTTAAGGGTTAAAAAAACCTTAGATATCCTTAAAAGAACTGATATAGCCCTTTATGTTATAGATGGAAATAGCATTGATAGTGAAGAGTTTAAAAAAGCTAGAATAAATTTTAAAAAGTACAATATTCCTTATTTAACTATAATAAACAAAATAGATGAATTATCAGAAGAAGCTTTAGGAAACTTAAAGAAAGAATTTAAGGATGCTATTTTTATATCTACTTTAAAAAACATAGGAGTAGATACTGTTAAAAATGCCCTTGTAAAGAAATTAGAAGAAGAGGAGGAGGATGGTCCAATACTTGGAGATTTAGTTTCTTATAATGGAACTGTAGTTTTAGTAGTTCCAGTAGATTCAGAGGCTCCAAAGGGAAGAATAATTCTTCCTCAAGTTCAATGTATAAGAGATTGCTTAGACCATGGGATAAAAAGTTATGTAGTTCGAGATACTGAACTTAAAAGTGCTTTACAAGATTTAAAAGATGTAGATTTAGTAGTAACAGATTCTCAAGCATTTAAGGAAGTTTCAAAAATTGTTCCTGAAAATATACATTTAACTAGTTTCTCAATTCTTTTTGCAAGACACAAGGGGGAGCTTAATGATTTTGTAGATGGTGCTAATGCTATAAAAAATTTAAAAGAAGGATCTAAAATTTTAATATCAGAAAGTTGTACTCATAATGTGTCTCATGAAGATATTGGAAGAGTAAAAATCCCAAAACTTTTGAATAAATTTGTAGGAGCAAATCTTAATTTTGAATATAGAGTTGGGTATGATTTTCCTGATGATATAAAGAAATATGATTTAATAATACATTGTGGTGCTTGTATGATAAATAGAAAAACTGTTGTAAATAGAATAAATTATTGCAAAGAACAAGGGGTTCCCATAACTAATTATGGGATAATCTTAGCTTTTTTAAATGGTATATTAGATAGAAGCACTAAATGTTTTAAAGATAATATTTAAATAGAAAATGTGTTAAATAGTAGATAAAACCTCTTATCTACTATTTATGCTATTTAAAAACGCTTTATTTAGAAAAATTATAGTATTATAATATCTTTAATAAGGTAAATTAAATTATACTTAAAATGGAGGATAAAGAAATGAAGTATACAAAAAGAGGAAATATTTATGTTGTTAGATTAGAGAAAGGTGAAAATATAATAGAAAGCCTTAGAGAATTTGCAAAGATAAATAATATAAAAGCAGCTATGGTAAATGGAATAGGTGCAGTAACTGATGCAAAAATAGGGATCTTTGATATAGAAACTAAAAAATATAATGAAACAATTTTTAAAGACAATTATGAAATAACAAGCCTTATAGGAAATATCACTACAAAGAATGATGAACCTTATATGCATTTACATATAAATTTTAGTGGACAAGATTGTATTTGCTATGGAGGGCATTTTATAGAAGGTAAAATCACTATAACCGCCGAAATAATAGTAACAGAAATAGAAGGAAGTTTAAATAGATACCTAGATGAAGTGGGAATAAATCTTATAGAGGTATAATTTACTATTTACAATAAAAAAATATAGGTATATAATAGGAACAAAGTTAATATAATAAATTGTTGCTAGGGGTGCCAAAGAAAAATATTTGGCTGAGAGGATAGCTTATCTAACCCTATGAACCTGATATGGTTAATACCAGCGTAGGAAAGCAAGTAGATTTAGTGATTTTTATTTGTATATGTATTGTGTCATATATTGCAGATAATGTTATAGATTTAAAGGACTTGCTTAGAGAGCAAGTCCTTTTATTTTTGTTTCCTATAGTATTAATTAGATAAATTTAAGTGAGATAATTTTGCAAAAAAGAAGGAATAAATAAAAAATGAAAAAATTCCTTCTATTATATAAGGTTTTAAATAAGAAAATATTAAATGATTTTTTAGGAGGATTTGCTGTGATAATAAATGGAAAAGACTATAAAATATCAGAATGTTCAACTATTTCTGATATTTTAGAAAAATTAAACATTAATAAAGAAAAAGTAGTTGTAGAAGTTAATTTAAATATAATTTCTAAGGATGAGTATGATAGCTTTATTGTTAAAGAAAATGATTCTTTAGAGGTTTTAAGTTTTGTAGGGGGTGGCTAAAATAAAGATAAATTTAAATGAATTAGAAATTGATGTAGAAGAAGGTACTTATATCTTTCATGTTAAGGAAAAGTACAAAAAGAATGCAGATATCATTATCCTAAATGGATTTCCAATAGAAGCTAATGTTAAATTAAAAAATAATGACAAAGTTATATTAATAAAGAGAGGTGAATTTCCTAAAAAACATGAACTTGAATCTTTAATGATGGCAAGGCATACACCAGGAGTTTTTGAAAAATTAAAAAATGCAAAAGTAGCAATAGCTGGATGTGGAGGTCTTGGGTCAAATATAGCAATATCTTTAGCAAGGGTTGGAATTGGGAATCTTATTATATGCGACTTTGATATAGTAGAACCATCGAATTTAAATAGACAACAATATTTTGTTTCAGATATTGGAAAATTTAAAGTCTGTGCACTAGAAGATATATTACTTAAAATAAACCCATTTATAAATATTGAAAAGAAAAAAGTATATTTAGATGAAAGGAATATAGAAAAAATTTTAAAAGATTCAGATATAGTAATTGAGGCTTTTGATAAGGCAGAGTGCAAAGCAAATTTAGCAAACATTGTTTTAACAAAAATGAAGGATAAATACTTAATAACAGCATCAGGAATGGCAGGATATTTTGATTCTAACATTATAAAAACAAAAAAAATAAATGAAAAATTCTTTGTTTGTGGTGATTTTATAAATGAAACAAAAATAGGTTCAGGGCTTATGGCACCTAGGGTAGCTATTTGTGCTAATCATATGGCAAATGAAGCTGTTAGAATTTTATGCAAAAATCTTTAATAATTTAAAGTTATAAAGTAAAAAAGAAGGGGAAAATACATGGATGATTTAATAATTGGAGGAGTTAGATTAAACTCAAGATTATTTATAGGAACAGGGAAATATAGTTCAAATGAGTTAATACCTGATGTTCTAAAGGAAAGTGGTTCAAAGGTTATAACTTTAGCAGTAAGACGTGTGGATTTTGATAATAAGGAAGAAAATCCACTAGAGTATATTCCAAAAGACACAATACTTCTTCCAAATACATCAGGTGCTAGAAATGCTAAGGAAGCTATAAGACTTGCGAGACTTGCAAGGGTTATGGGATGTGGAAATTGGATTAAGATAGAGGTTATTTCAGATAATAAATATCTTATGCCAGATAATTTAGAAACATTAAAGGCTACAGAAGTATTAGCTAATGAAGGTTTTATAGTACTTCCTTATATGAATCCAGATGTGTATTTTGGACGTGCTATGAAAGAAGCTGGAGCGGCAGCTGTTATGCCCCTTGCATCACCAATTGGGAGTAATAAGGGGTTAAAAACTAAAGAACTTATAAAGATGATGATAGAAGAAATTGATGTACCAATTATAGTAGATGCAGGGATAGGAAAACCATCTCATGCTATGGAAGCTATGGAACTTGGAGCTTCTGCGTGTCTTGTAAATACAGCAATAGCAACGTCTAAAGAGCCAAGAGCAATGGCTAAGGCTTTTAAGTTAGCTGTTGAAGGTGGAAGACTTGGATATCTTGCAAAGTTTGGTGAAGTTTCAAATAAGGCCAATGCTTCATCACCACTTACAGGATTTTTAAGATAGGGGATGAATTTATAATGAGTTTTTATAAAACTATAGAAAAGTATAAAGGTTTTGATTTTAATAATTATTTTAAAAATGTTACTAAAGAGGATGTATTAAGAAGTATAAATAAAGAAAATTTAAAGGAAGAAGACTTATTAAATCTTTTATCTCCTAAGGCATTAGAGTGTTTAGAGGAAATGGCTAAAAAGGCTAATAAGTTATCTATTCAATATTTTGGAAAAGTAGTAAATCTATACACTCCTTTATATCTTGCAAATTATTGTGAGAATCATTGTGTATATTGTGGATATAACGTAGTTAACAAAATTCATAGAAAGAAGCTTACATTAGAGGAAGTAAAACTAGAAGGAGAGGCTATAAGTAAAGAGGGATTTAAACATATTTTAATATTAACAGGAGAAAGCAAAGTTAAAACTCCAATATCATATATTGCAGATTGTGTTAAGGTATTAAAACCAATGTTTCCTTCTATAGGTATAGAAATTTATGCATTAACAGAGGATGAATATAAAGTTTTAGTAGATACAGGAGTTGATAGTCTTACTATATACCAAGAAACTTATAATGAAAAGATCTATGATAAAGTTCATATAAGTGGTCCTAAAAAGGATTATAAATTTAGGTTAGATGCACCAGAAAGGGGTGCAAAATCTGGAATGTATAACATAGGATTAGGAGCTCTTTTAGGATTAAGCAATTTTAGAGAAGATGCATTTTTTACAGCTCTTCATGGTGAGTATATTGGAAAAAAATACAGAGGAGTAAATATAGCCTATGCACTTCCTAGAATAAGACCTCATGAAGGGGAATTTGATGATATAAATAAGGTGAATGATAAAAATTTCGTTCAGATGCTTTTAGCCTTTAAGATATTTAACCCTACAGCCTCAATTAATATATCTACAAGAGAAAGACCAGGATTTAGAGATAATTTAATTCCTCTTGGGGCAAATAAGATAAGTGCAGGAGTATCAACAAATGTAGGAGGACATGCTGTAGAGGATGTTGGAGAAGAACAGTTTGAAATAAGTGATACAAGAAGCGCTAAGGAAATAAAGAATATGGTAAAGTCTTTAGGATATAAAGCTATATTTAAAGATTGGGAAAGAATTTAAGGTGCTTTACTTAATAACAAATAGACATTTAGTGTCTAAAGATAAATATTATGAAGTCTTAAAAGTTTTATCTCATTTAGGGTTAAAAAGAATAATTTTAAGGGAAAAGGATTTATCATCAAGGGAATTAGAAAATATTTATGTGAATATAAAGAATGTTATTAAAGATGATACAAAAATAATAATAAATTCAGATATTGATTTAGCAAGACGTGTAAAGGCCTATGGTATTCAGTTATCTTTTAAAGATTTTATAGAGTATAAAAAACAAAATTTAAAAGATTCATTTATAGTAGGGGTTTCTATTCATTCTTTAGAAGAGGCAATTTTAGCAGAAAAATTAGGAGCCAATTATATTTTAGCTTCTAATATATATGAAACAAAATGCAAAGAAGGATTAAAGGGAAAGGGGATAGTTTTTTTAAGAAAGATAAAAGAAAAAACAAGTATAAAAGTTATAGCATTAGGTGGAATAACATCTAAAAATATAAAGGAAGTTTTAGAGGAAAAGGTAGATGGCATAGCTATTATGAGTACTCTTATAGAAAGTAAAAATATAAAAGAAGATTTAAAAAAAATTAATTATTTATAATGGAGGAATTTTCATGAATTATACAACACAAATAGATGCAGCTAAAAAGGGAATTACAACAAAGGAAATGGAAATAGTAGCTTTAAAGGAAGGGATGGCTTTAGAAGAGATAAGAGAAAAAGTTGCAAGAGGAGTAGTTGTAATTCCAGCTAATAAAAATCATAAGTCTTTAAGTGCGGAAGGTATAGGAGAGGGGTTAAAAACAAAGATAAATGTTAATCTTGGAATATCTAAAGATTGTTGTGATTATGAAAAGGAATTACAAAAGGTAAGAATTGCTTTAGAAATGAAGGCAGAGGCTATAATGGACTTATCAAACTATGGAAAGACTGAAGGAATGAGAAAAAGAATAGTGGAAATATCTACTGCTATGCTTGGAACAGTTCCTATGTATGATGCTTTAGGTTTTCACGATAAAGATTTAAAAGATATTACAGTAGATGAATTTTTTAAGGTTATTGAAAAGCATGGAGAAGACGGAGTTGATTTTATAACTGTTCACGCTGGACTAAATAGAGAAGCTGTTGAAACTGTAAAAAGAAATAAAAGGCTTACAAATGTTGTATCTAGAGGAGGTTCCCTTTTATTTGCTTGGATGGAGCTTAATAACTGCGAAAATCCATTCTTTGAGCATTATGATAGACTTTTGGACATTTGTGCTAAATATGATATGACCCTTTCTTTAGGAGATGCCTTAAGACCAGGTTCAATTAACGATTCAACAGATGCTTCTCAAATAAAAGAACTTATAACATTAGGTGAACTTACAAAAAGAGCATGGGAAAAAAATGTACAGGTTATAATTGAAGGTCCAGGGCATATGGCAATAAATGAAATTAAAGCAAATATGCTAATGCAAAAAAAATTATGTCATGGAGCACCATTTTATGTTTTAGGACCATTAGTTACTGATATTGCACCAGGATATGACCATATAACATCAGCAATAGGAGGAGCTATTGCTGCAAGTAGTGGAGCAGACTTTTTATGTTATGTAACTCCAGCTGAGCATTTAAGACTACCTAACTTAGATGATATGAAAGAAGGAATTATAGCTTGTAAAATAGCGGCCCATACAGCAGATATTGCTAAAAATATTAAAGGAGCAAGAGAGTGGGACGAAAAGATGAGCAAAGCAAGAGCAGATATTAATTGGGAAGACATGTTTAATCTTGCAATAGATAGCGAGAAGGCAAGGGCATATAGAGAAAGCTCTAAGCCTCATGATGAAGAAAGTTGTACAATGTGTGGAAAGATGTGTTCCATGAGGACAATGAAAAAGATATTAAGTGGTGAAAATTTAGAGATAAACGATTTTAAATAATGAAATTATGTATAGAAATTAAATAATATATATTTTAAATATATTAGAGGAGATATATTATAAAATAAAATAATTATAAAAATAGTAATTATGAATATTTATAATTATTTTGTTATGATATAACTCCTTTATTTTCCTTAAAGTTTTAACATTATTCCATAAATATATTAAAAAATATAAGGATTAAAAAGGAGAAGAATTATGATTAATGGACTTACAATTGCAGGATCAGATAGCTCAGGAGGAGCAGGTATTCAAGGAGATATTAAAGCTATGTCAGCTAATGGGGTTTTTGCAATGAGTGTTGTAACTGCAATAACAGCACAAAGTACCCAAGGGGTTTTTGACATAGAAGATATAAGCCCAAGTATGATAAAGAAACAAATAAATGTTATTTTTGATGATATAGATGTAAATGTAATTAAGATAGGTATGGTTTCAAAAATACAATCAATAAACGCTATAGCTGAGAGTTTAAGAGAGATTAGAAATTTACCACCTGTTGTTTTAGATCCTGTTATGGTATCTAAAAATGGATTTAGTCTTTTATCAAAGGATGCGAAAAATGCTTTAATAACTAACCTTATACCTTTTGCAACATTAATAACACCTAATATAATAGAAGCAGAAGAAATAACAGGTAACAAAATTTCAACTGTAGATGATATGAAAAAAGTAGCAAAAGATATTTTAAATCTTGGACCTAAAGCTGTTTTAATAAAAGGAGGACATTTAAAAGGAGATGCTATAGATGTTTTATATGATGGGGTAGAATTTACTTTTTTTAAAGAAGAAAGAATAGATAATAATAATACTCATGGAACAGGGTGTACACTATCTTCTGCAATAGCAGCAAATATTGCCAAGGATTTTTCATTAAAGGAAAGTGTTGCTTTAGGAAAACAATATGTAACAAATGCAATAAGATATGGATTTAGTTTAGGTAAAGGAATAGGTCCAACTCATCATTTTTATAAATTTTATAATAATAATGGGGAATTTATTGAGAAACAAGAAAAAAACAAAGAAAAGTTTAAAATTTCAGTAGAAAATGATAAAAATAAAGATGAATTTCATTTAAAAGGAAAAAAAATATATCTTGTAACAGATTATAAATTAGATTTTCCTATATTAATTGAAAAAGTTAAGATAGCTTTAGAGTGTGGTGTAAAGATTATTCAATATAGAGCAAAAGAAAAGTCAACAAGGGTTATGTGCAAAGAGGCTAAAATATTAAAAAGACTTTGTGCTAGATATAATGCCATATTTATTATAAATGATAGGGTAGATATAGCACTTGCAATTGATGCTCATGGAGTACATCTAGGAAGAGAAGATATGAAAATTAGAGATGCAAGAAAAATATTACCTAAAGGAAAGATAATAGGAGGAACTGCTCATAATGAAGAGGAAGCAATAGAAGCTATAAATGAAGGAGCAGATTATCTAGGCGTAGGTGCTTTATACAAAACTAAAAGCAAGGATAATACTATAAATTTATCTATAAATACTCTTGAAAGAATAAGGAAAATAACTAATAAGCCTATTTATGGAATTGGTGGAATAACAGCTTTTAATATTACTAGAGATATAAAGAAAAATATAGATGGGGTAGCTGTAATATCTGCTATTTTAGACTCAAAAAATATAGAAAAAGAAGTTAAAAAAATCTTAGAAAATATTATATAAAAATTATTGTTAAAAAAATAACCATAGTTAAAATCAATATATAATATTTCTTATAAATTATAATATTTTTTTTATGAATTA
>JAUNBX010000004.1:81377-82546 GCA_030526875.1 Clostridium perfringens
GTTAAAATCAATATATAATATTTCTTATAAATTATAATATTTTTTTTATGAATTATTATTAAAAATGGGAAAAAAATCATATAAAAATCACCTTCTAAGATAATAGGAAATACGCACAATATAGCAAAAAAAATGGATATAAATAGAAAAAAAATTACCGTATTAATCCAAAACTTGATTTTTAAAAAAATATAGTGTATAATGTGTACAAAACGAGGGATATTATGACAAATAAAAATATAAAACTAAATTATTTGCAACATAATACCTAAATAAAGACGCAAATTTTTTATATTTATATATTTAGGAAAATTTATTGTGATACAATTTTTCTATGGCAGGAAATTATAGATTATTAAAGGTGAGATTTATATTATAATGAAGCCTCATTGTCGAAGTTTTAAACATAGCTAGATTGTTAAAAAAGTAGTCAAAAGATTAAAGATATTTAAATAGAAAGTTGAATTTTTAAATGGAATTTGTTAAAAATTTTATTTACTAAAAATTCTGAGACCTAGTGTTAACTATTTCTGCAATAAATATAAGAAATTCTAAGCAAATAGGAGGAATTTATAAGTGAAAAGTAATAAAATAAAAAATATGTTAGTGGTAGCATCAGTAGTTGTAGGAACCACTCTTGTAGGAAGTACATCTGCTTTTGCAGCAACACTACCATCTAACAGTTCCGTTTCTACAAACTCTTCGTCGAAACAGAGTTCAGAAAAAACAACAACTAAAAGTGAAACGAGTTTAAAATCAACAAAGGATTTAAAATCAACAAGTAATACAACGTTAACAAGTACATCAAAGGATAAAACAACTACAGTAGCTACAAAAAGTAGTTCAAAAACTACAACAAAAGAGTCAAATAGTAAAGCTAAGACTACAACTTTAGCATATAATGGTTCAGAGTATGGGGAAGTAGGTAATCTTGGAGATTGCACATCATTAAATTTCAGACAAGGCCCTGGAACTAGTTATAATATAATCGGGGAACTTTCAAGTGGAACTACAGTTCAAATATTATCTCAATATAATAATGATTGGTACCAAGTAGAATATAATGGAACGAGTGGATATGTTTATGCGCCATGTATAAATATTGTTAGCGGTAGCTCATCAAGTAGTACAAGCAGTAGTTCGGAAACAGGAACAGTTGTAAATCTTAA
>JAUNBX010000037.1 GCA_030526875.1 Clostridium perfringens
CCTTTAAATATTTTTCTTACATATATTAATATATGTAAGAAAAATATTTTATAATTAATTTAATTTATTTTTCATATCCATTTGGATGTTCATTATGCCATTTCCAAGCGGTTTCTATTATAGTTTCTAATGAATTAAATTTAGGTTTCCAGTTTAATTCAGATACTGCTTTTTCAGAAGATGCAATTAAAATTGCAGGGTCACCAGCTCTTCTTGGAGAGATTTTAGCAGGAATAGAATGTCCTGTAACTTTTCTAGCAACGTCTATAACTTCTTTTACAGTAAAGCCAGTACCATTCCCAAGATTATATATTCTACTTTCTCCTCCAGCTATTAGTCTATCTAAAGCTAGTGAGTGCGCTGATGCTAAATCTGATACATGGATATAATCTCTAACGCATGTTCCATCCTTTGTATTATAATCATCACCAAAAATCATGATTTCATCTCTTTTGTTTAATGCTACTTGAAGTATTAAAGGTATAAGATGGGTTTCAGGTGAATGGTCCTCTCCGATTTGTCCGTTTATATGAGCTCCAGCAGCGTTAAAGTATCTTAGAACTGTAAATTTTATTCCATAGCATGTATCACACCATTTTAATATTTTTTCTACTAATAATTTTGATTCGCCATAAGCATTAGTTGGAATAGTTTTGTCACTTTCTAATATAGGAGTATTTTCAGGTTCTCCATATGTTGCAGCAGTAGAAGAAAATACTATGTATTTAACTCCATGCTCTTTCATAGCCTCTAATAATGTTATAGTTCCAGAAACATTATTGTTAAAGTATTTCAAAGGTTCAACCATACTTTCACCTACTAATGAATAAGCAGCGAAATCGATAACAGCCTCTATATGATTTTCAGTAAAAATTTTATTAAGAATAGACTTATCTCTTAAATCTCCCCTATAAATTTTACCCCCTAATATAGCATCTTCATGCCCTTTTTCAAAGTTATCAAGAATTACTACTTCCTTATTTTGTGCAAGTAAATCAGCTACCATATGGCTTCCTATATAACCTGCACCACCACATACTAATATTGACATGTTATTACCTCCCAATAAAATAATATATTTATATTATAACTAAAATTTTTACTAAGGTGAATAGGAATAGAAAAAAATATGAATATAATAAATAAATTTGGTTAAAATTCCAAATAATTATTATTTGGAGGTATTTAAAGATGAATAAAATAGTATTGCTTGGAAGGTTAGTAAAGGATCCTGTATTAACACAATGCAAAAATAGTGAAAAATGTTATACTAAATTTACAATAGCAGTTCTAAGGAATTTCAAAACATCTTCAGGAGAGCGAAAAACAGATTTTATACCACTAGTAATGTGGGAAAAAAGAGCGGAAATAGCGTGTAAATACTTAAAAAAAGGTGATATGATAAGTGTAGGGGGAAAGTTGACAACAAGAACATATGAAGATAATGAGAAGAAAAGAAGATATATAATAGAAGTATCAGTAGATGATTTTAGAATTATAGGTAAAAGTAATTACAATAACACTGGTTATAATAAATAATATAACATTCTATTTGTAAATAAGTATTAAGACTTAAATGTTAACAATTTGTAAACTTTAATATGGTGTCTTTTTACATTTTAAAATTTTTTTAATTTTTTAATAAAACAATAAAAAATGCTATAAAGTTAATTTACAAAAAAAGTAATCATTTTTTTTATAACATAAAAATTAGTCGAAATAGTAAAAAAATAAAGTTAATTAACTACATAAAAGTATAAAAATGTTATTTAAATGTCGTTAATTAACTTTTAGATAATAAATTTACATTGCATGATTTGACATACTTTTTTCTGTATAAGTGGTAATATTGTATTAGAGAGTTAGTGTTTTTATATTTGAGGGGGATTTATATGAAAATTATTGAAAATTTGAATGTTATAAGGAATTATGATGATTTAAGACATGACTATGACTATAGAATTATTGAAGCTAGTTACAATGGTATAAATGCTTATGGAATTGAAATTGAAAGAAGAGATTTTAATCAGGGTATTTTAGTTAATGTTGAGAGAGATTTTATACATAAAATATCTTGTCATTTAGAAAAGGTTAAAGAATTGCTTTTTGTTTTATATAGTAATGAAGTTTCTCCAATTCATTTAATTGATGTAATTGGAGAAAAAGTAGACGAGTATGTAAGTGATTTTAAGTAAATGTTTAAAAATATCTAAATTACTTATATTTATTTAAACATTTGGAGGAAAAATGATTTTAGGTGTAGGAGTAGATATAATAGAAATAGATAGAATAGAAGAAGCTACAAAAAAACAGAAAAATTTTTTAAATAAGATATTTACGCAAAATGAGTTGGAATATTTTAAACAGCGTTCTATGAATTCGGAAGTGATAGCGGGAAATTTTGCAGCCAAAGAAGCTATAAGTAAAACTTTAGGAACGGGTATGAGAAAAATTTCCTTTGGAGATATAGAGATTTTAAGAGATAAACTTGGTAAACCAACGGTTACATTGAATAATAATCTGAAAAATAGTATAGAATCTATATTTGAATGTGGACAGGCTTATAAAATTCATGTTAGTATATCTCATAGTAAAAATAACGCTATTGCTTACGCTATTTTAGAATGTTTAGATTAAATTTTAACATTTTGATATGATTGTAATAATATTGATATAAAAGAATGATATACATAAGAGGAAGATTAAAGTATAGTATCATAGAATAAAACTTAGTTAAGTTTAATAGTATTTAATATAATATTTAAATTCCGGAGGAAATAATGAAAAAAAGGAAAAATATTTTATTAACTATACTATTAGCTATTTGTCTTATCTTTGTTTGTGGAATTTTAATTTATAAGAAAAATATGGAGCTAAATACACCAGAAAATATTTTGAATAAATTATCAAATATTAATAGTTATTCCACGAAGGTTACATATGTTGTGAAAAACTCAAGGGGAGAATTTAAAGAAGAGGGATTAATAGAGTTTAACAAAGATAATGGCACAAAAATAACATTAGATAATAGGGTTGAAACATTTAAAGATGAAAAAATATATATAGATTATATAAATGATAATAAAAGTTATGAAGTATCAAAGGATTTTGATAACTTTTATAAATTTATGTTTATAAACTATTTACCTGAATTTTTAAATGAAGAAAATAATGTTGTTTATTCTTATGAAACTATAGATGATATGGAGTATTTTATTGTTAATTATTTGCTTTTAAGTGGGAATCAAAATTTCTATAAAGAAAAGTTATATATAGATATAAAAAATAAAGTACCACTAAAAGCTATAATATATGATAAAAATGATGTTGAAAGACTTAATATAAGCTATAGCGAATTTATAAAAAGTAATTAATTAGAAATTAAATAAAAAGTGTGATTTGACAAGATAAAATGCAAAAAAAATGAAACAAATGCAAAGAAAGTAGAAAACTATAGAAGAATCCTTTGACAACATGATATATTTTGCAATATAATAAATACATATTTAACTCTTTTTTGCATTTAAGGAGAACAAAAGTCATGTCAAAATCAAAGGAATTTAAAAAAAATTTAAAAAAATTACAATCAAATAGTGGATTTATTAACTATAAGTTAATATCATGTAGTAAATCGAAAAATAATGATTTACGTGAATGGATGATAAGAGGCTATAAAGAAATGGCTTCTATTAATTTAGGTTATGCTGAAGAAGCAGTAACTGCAGAATTTTATGATGAATTAGAATATGAGAGATGGCTTTGCGGAGTGTGATAGAAAAATGACTAAATTAAATGTAAAGAGAGGGGACATATTTTACGCCGATTTAAGCCCAGTTGTAGGCTCGGAGCAAGGCGGAATAAGACCTGTAATAGTAATACAAAATGATATAGGAAATAAGTATAGCCCTACTGTTATAGTAGCCGCTATTACTTCACAAATAAATAAGGCTAAATTACCAACACATGTAGAAATATCATCAGAGGAATATGGATTAAATAGAGATTCTGTTGTTTTATTAGAACAAGTTAGAACTTTAGATAAGAGAAGACTAAAAGAAAAAATAGGACATATGACTGATGAAGATATGAAAAAGGTGAATAAAGCAATGATGATAAGCTTATCATTAGATTGGTAAGAAAATGGACAAGTAGAGCTGTTTAATTATTATAATTAAACAGCTCTTTATATTAGGTGAAAATGTCTTATTAGTGCGTTACTAATGTAAAGATATAAATACCGTATAAATACAATATTAATATTTTTTTATTTAAATATGTTAAATAAACAATTAATGTGTTATACTATTTAAAGTATTTTGACATATATATTATACATTATTAAAGAAAAAATTAAAAAATACAAGATTTAGAAGTATAAAATACTTTTAATTAAGATATTTAAATAAAAGTTAATTTGAATAATTGAAATAAATATTTATAATATTAATCATATAAGAAAAGTTAAGATGTTTTAGATATTAGAAATGATATACATACTTAAAAGCAACTTAATTGTAGAAGCTAAATTAAAAATAAGAGTTTTTAATAAATTTGTAGGAGGCGCATCATGAATACTATAGAAAATTTACAAGAAATATCAACAGTAATGAGAAAAGATATTGTATCAATGTTAACAGAATCAGCATCAGGACATCCAGGTGGTTCTTTATCAATAGCAGATATAATGGCAACTTTATATTTTAAGGAAATGAATATTGATGTTAAAAATCCTAAAGATGAAAACAGAGATAGATTTGTTTTATCAAAGGGACACGCAGCACCAGCTCTATACAGTGCTTTAGCAAGAAAGGGATTTTTTGATGCTAAAGAATTAAAAACTTTAAGAAAAATAGGCTCAAATCTTCAAGGACATCCTAATATGAATGATTTACCAGGGATAGATATGTCAACTGGATCATTAGGGCAAGGTATATCAGCAGCAGTTGGTATGGCTTTAGCTGGAAAAATAGATAACAAGTCATATAGAACATTTGCAGTTTTAGGTGATGGAGAACTTGAAGAAGGTCAAGTATGGGAAGCAGCTATGGCAGCATCTCATTATAAATTAGACAATTTAACAATATTTGTAGATTCAAATGGATTACAAATAGATGGAGATGTTACAAAAGTAATGAATCCAAGACCAATAGATAAAAAGTTTGAAGCTTTTGGATGGAATGTCCTTATTATAGATGGACATAATCATCAAGAAATAATAGATGCTATAGAAAAAGCAAGAAATACTAAGAATATGCCAACTTGTATAATAGCAAACACTGTAAAAGGAAAAGGTGTTTCATTTATGGAAAATCAAGCATCATGGCATGGAACAGCTCCAAATAAAGAGCAATGTGAAAAGGCACTTCAAGAATTAGGAGGGGAACAATAATGGCAAACAAGATAGCAACAAGAGAAGCTTACGGAAAAACTTTAGCAAAACTAGCAGGAGAAGTTGAAAATATAATAGTATTAGATGCAGATCTTTCAAAATCTACAAAAACAGCAGATTTTAAAGTAGTAGCTGAAGATAGATTTTTCAATATGGGAATTGCAGAAGGAAACATGATGGGAGTTGCAGCAGGACTTTCAACTTGTGGCAAGATTCCATTTGTTAGTACTTTTGCTATGTTTGCAGCAGGAAGAGCTTTTGAGCAAATAAGAAATTCAATATGTTACCCTAACTTAAACGTAAAGGTATGTGCAACTCATGCAGGTCTTACAGTAGGAGAAGATGGAGCATCTCATCAAGCTATTGAGGATTTATCTTTAATGAGAAGTATACCAAACATGACTGTAATATGCCCATCAGACGCAGTTGAAACAGAAGCTGCAATAAGAGCAGTTGCAAAATACAATGGACCATGTTATGTAAGACTTGGAAGAGCAGCAGTAAATGTTATAAATGATAGACCAGGATATACTTTTGAAATAGGAAAAGGTGTTGAACTTACAAAAGGTAGTGATGTAACAATAGTTGCAACAGGCATAATGGTTGATGTTGCTTTAGAAGCTAAAGATATGTTAGCTAAAGAAGGAATAAATGCTAGAGTTATAAATATTCACACTTTAAAGCCAATAGATAAAGATATTATAGTAAAAGCTGCTAAAGAAACTGGTGCAATAGTTACAGTTGAAGAACATAGTATAATAGGTGGCTTAGGTTCAGCAGTATCTGAAGTTGTATGCGAAGAAAAACCAGCTCCAGTTATAAAAGTTGGTGTTAATGATAAGTTTGGAGAAAGTGGAAAACCAGATGAACTTTTAAAAGCTTATGGATTAACTTCAGAAAATGTTGTTTTTGCATGTAAAAAGGCTATAAATTTAAAATAGAATATAAATTAAGATAAAAAGTCTTCGTTAGAATAATTCTAATGAAGGCTTTTTTATTTTAATTTGATAAATTTTATTAGGATTAAAAAAGTGAAATAGTGAAAAAGTCTGTATTTAACAGAATATTTTTTAAAAAAATAAAATTTACTTATTTAGGAAATTTTTAAAAAAATATAAACATAATAATCAAAAATTACATAGAACTTTTATGAATATATGTATTAAAATAGAATTAAAATTATAGAAAGAAATGAATAAATATGTATTATAGATGACTGATTTGGATATTTGGTGGAATTTAAATACTTTCTATGATATAATGTATTATATTTTTTAAAAAATATGAAAATTTCAATAATTACATAAAAATAGAATTATTGAGAAAAATAACTAAGGAGTGTCTATATGATAGAATTTAAAAATGTTAGTAAGGTGTATGATAACAATGTGAAAGCATTATCTGACGTTGACCTTAAAATTGACGCTGGTGATTTTGTTTTCTTAGTTGGTCCAAGCGGTGCTGGAAAATCAACCTTTGTTAAAATGTTACTAAAGGAAATTGAACCATCAGAAGGACAGATAGTAGTAGACGGAGTAGAATTATCAAAGATAAAAAGAAATAAAGTTCCTTTTCATAGAAGAAAAATAGGTATGGTGTTTCAAGATTTTAGACTTATACCCTCCCTTAATGTTTATGAGAACGTTGCTTTTGCAATGAGGGTTTTAGAAGTTTCACCCCATGATATTAAGAAGCAAGTTCCTATAGCTTTATCTCTTGTTGGATTAGCTAATAAACATAAGATGTTTCCAAACCAATTATCAGGAGGAGAACAACAAAGAGTTTCAATTGCAAGGGCTATAGTTAATAATCCATTAGTATTAATAGCAGATGAACCTACTGGAAATTTAGACCCAGAAACAGCAAAGGAAATTATGGCTTTAATAGAAAACATAAATAAAAGTGGAACAACTGTTGTTATGGCAACTCATGCAAAGGAAATTGTTGATGAGATGCAAAAAAGAGTAATAGCAATCGAAAAAGGACAAGTTATTAGAGATGAAGAAAAGGGGGGATACGAGTATGAAGATTAGTACTATTAAATACTTTATATCTGACGCCTTTAAAAGTTTAAGCAGAAATAAAACTATAAGTATAGCATCAGCAGCAACAGTTTTAACAACATTGCTAGTTTTTGGAGCCTTTATGCTAACTGCATTAAATGTTAATATGGGACTTAATACTGTTCAATCAAAAGTTGAAGTAAAAGTATATTTACAAGATAATATTGATGCAACACAGCAACAACATGTTGAAGATATACTTAAAAATATTCAGGGTGTTACTGGAGTAACTTACGTAAGTAAAGATCAGGCTTTAGCAGAATTTAAAGAACAAACTGATAATAATGAGCAAATTTTAGCAGGATACAGTGATTCAAATAACCCACTACCAGCATCATTTACAGTTAAGTTGAATAATCCTAATGTAGCAGATGCAGTAGTTAAGGCAATGACAGTTACAGGAGATGGCACAAATGCTCAAAACCTAGCTTCAGGAGATACTCAGTATGTGGCTGGTGTTGAGGATGTTGGAAATGACCAAGACTTAATAAATACTATTGACTCAGTATCTAGAACAGTAAAATGGGTAGGAATAATTCTATTTATTGTTCTTATAGGAATATCATTATTCTTAATAATGAATACAATAAAGATCACTGTTTATTCTAGAAGAAGAGAAATTGGAATTATGAAGTTTGTTGGAGCAACTGACTGGTTTATAAGATGGCCATTTATAATAGAAGGAATAGTTATAGGACTAGTTGGAGCTGTATTTGCAAACATAATTTTATACTTTGCATATAGAGCAGTATATCAAATGTTAATTGAGAATATATATTTAATGAATTTCTTAAGCCCAATGTATGTCTTAACTACAATGTCATGGGAATTTATAGTTTCAGGTATCTTAATAGGTACTTTTGGAAGTATAATTGCTTTAAGAAAGTTCTTACATGTATAAGATAAAAAAATTAGTTATTTCTAATGTTTAGTATATTATTTATTTTAAAGGGTATATTAATAAAAGAAAAGTAAACTGATTCATATGATTAAAATATTTGTAAAATGATTAAATTTAGAGAATATTTATTTACTTATATTAAGCTTAAAATACATAATTTATTAAAATGTATTTTAGGCTTTTTTTTTGAAAGGGTGAAGTTATGAAAGGAAAAAATAAAAAAGTTATAAAAAATGTGGGTTTAGCTATGGGTTTAACAGCAACTGTAGGAGGTTCTATATACATTGGAAATGTTTTGACTGTAAAGGGGATACTTCCAAGCTACACTGATTATGAAACGATAGCAGATATAGATGATTTTGATAAACTTTTTGAAATAAGAGAAATTCTCTATAAATGGTATGATGGAGAAATTGATGATAGTGTTTTAGCAGAGGGTGCCATAAAAGGTATGGTATCTTCTTTAGAAGATCCATACACTTATTTTATGAACGAAGGTGAATATACAACTTTCAAAGAGCAAAGTGAAGGAAACTATATGGGAATAGGGGTTCAAATTGGTGTTAAAGATAATAAAATTACGGTAATAGCACCTATTGAAAATTCTCCAGCAGAAGAGGCAGGGATTTTATCGGGAGATATTATAACAAAAGTTAATGGAGTTGAAGTAAATGGTGAAAGCTTAGAAACTGCATTATCAATGATAAAAGGAACAGAAAAAGAGCTGTTAACAATAACTATTGATAGAGAAAATAAAGGTGAATTTGATTTGCAAGTTGAAAGAAATGTTATAGAAACTATAAGTGTTATAGATAAAATTTTAGATGAAAATATAGGATATATTAGTATATCATCTTTTGATTCTGGAGTTTCAGAAAAGTTTACTGAAAGCTTAACAAAGCTTAAAGAATCTAATATTAATGGTTTAATTTTAGATTTAAGAGGAAATCCAGGTGGACTTATGAAAGAATGTGTAAATATTGCATCAAATTTTGTTGAGAAAGGAAAGATTATTGTTTCAACTGTTGATAAAAATGGTAATACAGAAGAGAATGTTTCAACAGGAGGAATTGCACAAGGAATGCCTTTAGTTGTATTAATAGATGGTGGAACAGCGTCAGCTGCTGAAGTTGTTTCAGGCGCTATAAGAGATTATGATCTAGGAACATTAGTTGGAGAAACATCTTTTGGAAAAGGTGTTGTTCAAGTAGTATTAGATGATAAATCAGATAATACGGCTTTAAAGGTTACAATTTCTAAATACTATACTCCAAATGGGGAAAATATACACTCAATAGGTATCAAGCCACATATAGAGGTGGAGTATGTAGAAGAAGAAACAGAGACACAATATAATAAAGAAAGTGATACACAACTTAGTAAAGCTCTAGAAGTTATGAAGGAGAAACTAAATTAAAGTAAAATTTAAGGAGGTGCTGTTTTGGATTTAGTATTAGCAACTATAAGGTCCATATCCTATGCCATAATAAATCCAGCTTTAGCTGTACTACTTTTAATAATTGCTTTATTATTTTATATAAGAAATAGAAAAATAAATTTTCTACAATCAATGGTATTGGGGGAGAGATTAAATTCTCCCTTAGAATTAACAATTTCTCAAGTTGTTATAGGGATAATTGCAGGAACCGTAACTAGTTTAGTCTTAACTTCATTAGGAATAACCTTTTATGAAGACTCAGGAATAGAATTTTTATTTATAATATCTATAATAGTAATGCTTTATAAACCTAGAATATTTAGCTTCCCATATGTTGCAGCTATTTTAGGGATTTTAAGTGTAGTAATTCCTTACAATAGTATTGGACAAGTTATACAGATAAAGGTTGATGTGCCTAATATTATAATATTGGTTGGAGTCATTTCGGTAATAGAAGGAATACTTATAATTATTGATGGAAGAAAAGGTTATATACCAGTATTTACTAATAGAAATGGTGAAATTTTAGGAGGATTTATTTTTAAAAGATGTTGGAGCTTGCCTATAGCATTCTTTATAGTACTTAATTCTATTAATGGATTGAGTTTAAACAATCTTAGCATATCTAATATCTATTTATTAATAGCTGAAAAGGATTTAGTACCCATAACAACTGTAGCTATACTTGCAATTCTCCCCTTTTATAGCATAATAGGATTTGAGGCTGTTACGTTTACTAAAAATAAAATAAGAAAAACTATAAGTTCTGGATTTGTAATGATTATATATGGAACTATATTATTTTTTCTATCTTTATTAAGTACATATGGAGTAAGTTTAAAAATTTTATCTATAATTCTTATGCCAAGTATATATATTATCATTAAGTACATAGAAAAATATATAGAGAAAAAATCAAAGCCACTTTTTGTTTCTAATGAGGAGGGAATATGCATTTTAGATGTTGTTCCAAAATCTATAGCTTTTAAAGAAGGTGTAAGAGGTGGAGATAAAATAATAGCCATAGATGGATTAAAGCCTTTTAATGAAGTACAAATTTTAAAAGCTATAAGAAATAAATATATAAATACTACACTAAAGATAAAAAATATAAAAGGTGAAATTAAAGATTATGTCATAAGCGGTGAGAGTAAGGAGTCAAGATTCGGGATAGTTTTAGTACCTATAAATATAAGAAAAAGATATAATATAGATAAAATAATAGGAACATCTGAATTTAAAAAAAATGTATAGAAATTAGACTTTATTTTAATATTAAAGCTATGTTTTAATATAATATTGATTATAGTAAGCTTAACAAGAGGATATTAACTAATTAAAATACTTTAGTTATACCCTAGAATCAATAATTATTTAAAGCATAGCTTAGCTAATATTTAAAATTCATCATAAACATGGCGGATAAGATTTTAGAAAGGATGTGGAATTTAGTGAAATAGAATTCACTAAAGATTAATATATGAGTAATTTTAAGATAAGTTCAAAATTCAAACCAAATGGTGATCAGCCTCAGGCTATTGAAAGTCTAGTAACTTCAATAAATAAAGGAGACTGGGGACAAACTCTTTTAGGGGTTACAGGTTCAGGAAAAACATTTACTATGGCTAATATAATAGAAAGGGAACAAAGACCAACTCTTATTTTAGCTCATAATAAAACATTAGCAGCTCAGCTTTGTTCAGAGTTTAAAGAGTTTTTTCCAGAGAGTATAGTTGAATATTTTGTTTCATACTATGATTATTATCAACCAGAGGCTTATATTGCACATACTGATACATTTATAGAGAAAGACGCTTCTATAAATGATGAGATAGATAAACTTCGTCACTCCGCAACAGCAGCTCTTTTAGAAAGAAGAGACGTTATAATTGTAGCTTCTGTTTCATGTATTTATGGCCTTGGTAATCCAGAAGAGTATAAAAAACTAACTATTTCTTTAAGACCTGGAATGATTAAAGATAGAGATGAAGTAGTTAAAAAGCTTATAGAGCTTCAATATGAGAGAAATGATATTGATTTTTCAAGAGGAACATTTAGAGTAAGAGGGGATAATTTAGATATAATTCCATCCTATTCATCAGCTAAAGGAATAAGGGTTGAGTTCTTTGGGGATGAAATAGACAGAATAAGAGAATTTGATGTTTTAACAGGAAAAATTATAGGGAATAGAAACCATATTCTTATAACTCCAGCATCTCACTTTGCTACAACTCAAGAAACTCAAGCAAAGGCTATAACAGTTATAGAAGATGAACTTGAAGAAAGACTTAAGGAATTAAATGAACAGGATAGGATATTAGAAGCTCAAAGGCTTAAACAAAGAACAAATTTTGATATTGAAATGATAAAAGAAATGGGATATTGTCAAGGTATTGAAAACTATTCAAGAATTTTAGATGATAGAGCTCCTGGTACTCCACCTCAAACTCTTCTAGATTTCTTTCCAGATGATTTTTTAATGTTTATTGATGAAAGTCACGTAACACTTCCTCAAGTAAGAGCAATGTATGCAGGGGATAGATCAAGAAAAGAAAATTTAGTTGAGTATGGTTTTAGGCTTCCTTGTGCTTTTGATAATAGACCTTTAAAATTTGAAGAATTTGAAAAAAAGATAAATCAAGTAGTTTTTGTAAGTGCAACTCCAGGACAATACGAGTTAGAACATTCTAAAAATATTGCCCAACAGATAATAAGACCAACAGGACTTTTAGACCCTAAAATAATAATAAAACCAATAGATGGTCAAATTGATGATTTATATGGTGAAATAAATGAAACAACTAAAAATGGCTTTAGAACATTAATAACCACTTTAACTAAAAAAATGGCTGAAGATCTAACTCAGTATTTAAAAGATTTGAAGGTTAAGGCAGTTTATATGCATTCTGATATAGATACAATAGAGAGAATGAAAATAATAAAGGATTTAAGGCTTGGTAAGTATGATGTTTTAGTTGGAATAAATCTTTTAAGAGAAGGCCTTGATATTCCAGAGGTAGCACTAGTTGCAATTTTAGATGCTGATAAGGAAGGATTTTTAAGGTCTGAAACATCATTAATACAAACTATAGGAAGAGCTGCTAGAAATTCTGAGAGTAAAGTTATAATGTACGCAGATAGAATAACTAATTCAATGAATAGGGCTATGAAAGAAACTGAAAGAAGACGTGAGATTCAGGAAAAATATAATGAAGAACATAATATAACTCCAAAAACAATAATAAAAGAAGTAAGAAAAGTTATAGAAGCTGTTGAAAGTGAAGAAGATAAACCAAAAAAATCTAAATCTAACAAAAAGGAAAAAGTTTTAGATAAAGATAAACTCATTAAAGAATATGAAAAAGAAATGAGAGAAGCTGCTAAAAATCTACAATTTGAGAGAGCAGCAGAACTTAGAGATGTTATAAAAGAACTTAAAGAAGGGATATAGAAAGTAAAGGGCTGTATCAAAATAGCTTATTATCTATAATATATAGTTTGTTTATATGTTGTGGATAATTTGTTTTTGATACAGTCTATTTTTGCTTAATATTAATTAAATTAATAGGCAACTAAAGCTCCTTCCATTGATTTGGAATAATTACATACAAGCCCTTCGTAAATTATTTCTTTATTATCAATGGCTAATAAATCTTTAGGACTTATTAAAGCTGGAGTTTTATCACTTTTATAAATAGAGCTTTTTATAAGTAGTTCTGAAACAAATTGAGAGCAAAAATAATAATAATCCTTTTTACGAGGTTTGTCCCAATAAGCTGTAAAAACTCCTAAAAAGTTATATCTATATTTTTCTTGTTCATCCATAAATATTTTTAATTCTTCTTTTAATGCTTTAAATTGATTCTCTGTAACAGTAACTTTATATATCATGCATTCGCTATAAGGAAATTTAGTAAATATTCCTCCATCTATATTTTCTGTAATTAGCCCTGCTATAAAGGGATTATCAGGATTTATTCTACCAAAAGAGTACATAACGTTTAAATTTGAATCAAAGCTAAGAGATACATGAGCATATTTGTGGCTAAGTCCAAAATTTATAACTCTTGAAAATAGAGTACCTGTTCGTGAAAAGACTAAATAAATATATTTTTTTGAACTAATAATTACCACCCCTTTTGTAAATATAAACTTTAAATAGCTTATATTTAATTGTATAAGTATAATTTTATATAATTATACTAAAAATAGCAATTAATATATTGTAAATAATAGGTGATTTTTAATAAAATTTAGTCTGTAATGAATAATTTTAGTTAGTTATAACTAATTTATTTATTATTGATTTAGGAATAGCTATCCATATTTTTTGTGATATCCATAGATCTACCATGCTATGAACTACAGTTCCAAGTCCTATTAATATCATAATTGAAAATAGGAATCCCTTATCATAATAACCTTGGGAAAGATTTGAAGATGTATAGAATGGAATCACTACTAGAACTTCACATATAGAATGGATAAATCCAATAACTAATGAATATAAAAAAGAACTTTTAGTTGAAGTTAGTATACTTGGATGTTTTTTAAGAAAAACCCCACCTAAAAAAGCAAATATGCTATGGCTTAAGGCTCTAAGGACTATAACTATTGGGAATCCTCCAAGTAAAAAGCCTAAAGTTGTTCCAATAGCTACTGTTAAGGCAACGCTAGGAGATATAAACATAGCTATAAATATAGGAACATGACTAGCTAATGTAAAAGAAGCTGGTTCTAAAATTATTTTAAAGGGTGAAAACATAGGAATTACAATACCTATAGCACAAAGAAGAGCTGTTAAAACTAATTTTTTCGAATTTACCTTGTGATTCATAAAAAAATACCTCTCAATCATAATTACATGTGTCAAGACACATGTAATTATGATACAGAATATTTGTAAAACAGTCAATAAAAATGTTAAATATTATAAATTTTATAACGAGAAATGATAATTTTAGATAAATTAGATGTGCAATTTAATGTTTAGAGACACTTATCTAAGGTAAATATAGTGTAAAAATATATATTTATAGATTGTTAAAGTAAGTACCCTTTTGATTGTAATGCTTTTAGAACGTTATTATACATTTCTTCATCGTCGCATTTTATTGTGTGAAGGTGTATTCCATGAGTAAGATTAGATAACATAGGGGAGTCTTTAGATTCTAACTTTCTTATAAAATCTGAGGCATGACGTCTAGATGATATGTGTAAATCCCCTGTTAACTCACCGTAAACTGGATGTTCTATTGTTACGTCTATAACTGTAGCTCCTTCATCAACTATAGTATTTAACTCATCGTTCATAGCTTCTTTGGTATGCTTACAAGCTATAGTTTTTAATAAGAAACTATTATTTTCTTTAGTATCATTTATAATGTAACCTCTAGCTGTAGAGATTATATCAGAACCTGATGCTCTTAAAAGTGCTACGTCTCCAACAATAAGTTGTCGACTTACATGTAATTCTTTTGCTATATAAGACCCACTAAGTGGTTTTTTTGAACCTTTTATCATAGATAAAATTTTTTCTCGTCTTTCACTAGAATTCATATTCTTCTCCTTAAAATTTTTAATAATTATTATTTAAATTAATTATACTATATAAATAACATAGTCTTAAAATCTAATAATTTTAATAATGCACATTTTAGTACTTTATGTTTGGAGGATAAATTATGAGATTATATATTTCCTTTAGAATAATGATATATTTAATAGATTTGCTTATTGCATTAAATTTAGTTTTTAAAGAAAGAAGAGATGTAAGATCAACATTATCGTGGATTGTTTTATTTATATTTATTCCAATTATAAGTCTAATTATTTATATATTTATAGGTAGAAATATAAATAATGTAAATATGTTTAATTTAAAAAATGATGAAGATTTATATTTAAAAGAAAAGATTAATAAGTCATTAGAAAATATGAATAAAATAGATGAAAATACTTTGGAAGTTTTACATAAAAATAAAAGGATTATTGACACATTTTTAAATTTAGGTGATGGAGTTTTGACTAAGGAAAATAAAGTACATATATATACTAAGCCTGATGAAATGTTTGAGAGTTTACTCTATGAACTTAAAAATGCTAAAAGGTTTATTAACATGCAATATTATATATTTAGAAATGATGACATGGGTAAAAAGGTGTTAGAGATTTTATCAGAGAAGGCTAAAGAAGGAGTAGAAATAAGATTTTTATATGATGCAGTGGGAAGTAAAAAATTTAAGAAAAAGTATTTAAAAGAGTTTAAAAGAAATGGAGGGAAAGTAGCTGTATTTTTTCCTTCGTTTTTAAGAGTTATAAATTTTAATATAAACTATAGAAATCATAGAAAGGTAGTCATTATAGATGGAAAATTAGCCTTCTTAGGAGGCTCAAATATTGGAAATGAATATTTAGGAAAAGATAAAAAATTGGGGAATTGGAGAGATACAGATATAATGATTCAAGGTACAAGCGTAAATTATTTAGACTTAAGATTTTTACTTGATTGGAGATACGCTTCTAGAGAAGATATAGATTTTTCAAAATATTTATTAGATGGTGTAGAAAATAATGATAAAAATGAAGGGACATATATTCAAATAGTTTCAAGTGGACCTGATTTAAACACACCAAATATAGAGTATGGATATTTAAATATTATAGAATTAGCTAAGGAATATGTTTATATTCAATCACCATATTTAATTTTAGATAAAGCTACATTAGAGTGTATAAGATTATCTTCCTTAAAAGGTGTAGATGTAAGAATAATGATACCATCAAAGCCTGACCATCCCTTTATCCATTGGGCTACATATTCTTATATAGGAGAACTTTTAGAATATGGAGTTAAAATATATTTATATGATGAAAATTCATTTATGCATGCTAAAACTATTGTAGCAGATGATATAGTTTTAACAGTTGGCACAGCTAATATGGATATAAGAAGTTTTAAATTAAATTTTGAAATGAATGCATTTATATATTCTATAGATAGTGCAAAAAGACAAAGAGAGATATTTTATGAAGATATAAAAAATAGTGTTGAACTTACTAAAGAAATATATGAAAATAGGGGCGGGTTCATAAAGCTTAAAGAAAACATTTCAAGGCTCTTATCCCCAATATTATAATATAGAAGATGTTTAATAAGTAAATTTTAATTAATTACATTTAACTTAAGATGATCCTTTGTTTAGCTTTTATATAAGAAAGGATTAGGAATTGACATAATAAGTTAATAGGAATAAAATAATGAGTAACCGAACTTGTGTTTGTATATTGCATTTAATGATAATTTGATGAATCTTTAATATAAAGTTAATTTTATATAGGGTTAGTTAACTGCTTTATAAGATTAATAATTAGTTAAAATAAAATAAACTTTTTAGTATAGATAAGGAGCAACAAATGAAAGATGAAATTATTGTAAAGGGAGCTAAAGTTAATAATTTAAAGAATATAGATTTAGAAATACCAAGAGATAAATTAGTTGTATTTACTGGGCTTTCAGGTTCTGGTAAATCTTCTTTAGCATTTGATACTATTTATGCAGAAGGGCAAAGAAGATACGTTGAATCTTTATCTTCCTATGCAAGGCAGTTTTTAGGGCAAATGGATAAACCCAATGTTGAAAGTATTGAAGGATTATCACCAGCTATATCAATAGACCAAAAAACAACATCAAAAAATCCACGTTCTACGGTTGGTACTGTAACTGAAATTTATGATTATTTGAGACTTTTATATGCTAGAGTTGGAGTTCCTCACTGTCCTAAGTGTGGCAAAGAAATATCTAAGCAATCAGTAGACCAAATAGTGGATAGCGTTATGGATTTACCAGATAGAGAAAAAATTCAAATACTAAGTCCAATAATAAGAGGGAGAAAAGGAACTCATGAAAAAGTTTTAGAAAATATAAAAAAGCAAGGTTATGTTAGGGCAAGGGTAGACGGAGTTATTTATGATATAACAGAAGAAGAGGTAAAACTTGAAAAGAACAAAAAACATAATATAGAAGCTGTTATAGATAGACTTATAATTAAAGAGGGAATAGAAAAAAGGTTAACAGATTCTATAGAAATGGCTTTAAAATTAGCTGATGGACTAGTTATTATAAATTTAACTGACAAAGAAGAGGATAAATTATTTAGTGAAAATTTTGCTTGTCCTGATTGTGGGATAAGTATAGATGAATTAGAGCCAAGACTTTTCTCATTTAACTCACCTTTTGGAAAATGTGATTATTGTGATGGTCTTGGAACTTTACTTGAAATAGACGAAAACTTAGTTGTACCTAATAAGGATCTATCAATAAGAGAAGGTGCTATATCTACATGGGGAGATGCTAGACTCAAAAAGGATTCTTGGACTTATGCTGTTTTAAGTGCATTAATGGAAAGATACAATTTTGATTTAGATATTAAATATAAAGATTTATCTAAAGAAGTTCAAAATGTTCTTATGTATGGGTTAAATGGAGATAAGATTGCTGTAACTTATACAAAAGAAGGTGTTGAGTCTGTTTATAATCATTTCTTTGAGGGAGAGATAAATAGCTTAAAGAGAAGATACATGGAAACTAATTCTGATATTATAAAAACAGAAGTTGAAAGATACATGAGTGATAATCCATGTCCAAAATGTAAAGGGGCTAGATTAAAACCAGAGGCTTTAGCTGTAACTATTGGAGATAAAAATATAACTGAATTTACTAAGATGTCTATTGGAGAAGAATTAAAGTTTATAAATTCTTTAGAGTTTTCAGAGAAAGATAAAATAATAAGTGGTCAAATAATAAAGGAAATAAAAGAAAGATTAGGATTTTTAATAAATGTTGGACTAGATTATTTAGATTTAGCTAGAAATGCAGGAACATTATCTGGTGGAGAAGCACAAAGAATAAGACTTGCAACACAGATTGGTTCTCAACTTATGGGAGTTTTATATATTTTAGATGAACCATCAATAGGACTTCATCAAAGGGATAACGATAGACTTATAGCAACTTTAAAACAATTAAGAGATGTTGGAAATACTTTAATTGTTGTTGAACATGATGAAGATACAATAAGAGAAGCTGATTATATAGTAGATATTGGCCCTGGTGCAGGTGAGCATGGTGGAGAAGTTACCTTTGCAGGAACTTATGATGAAATTTTAAAAGACCATAATTCTTTAACAGGAAAGTATTTAACAGGGGAAGAAAAAATAGAAGTACCTACTGAAAGAAGAAAAGGAAATGGAAACTTTATTACTATAAAAGGTGCTAAAGAAAATAATTTAAAAAATGTTAATGTAAAAGTACCTCTTGGAACTTTAACTATGGTAACAGGAGTATCAGGTTCAGGAAAAAGTACATTAACAAATGAAATTTTATATAAAGGTCTTAATAAAATAATAAATAAATCAAAATATATGCCAGGAAATCATAAAGAGATACTAGGCTATGAAAATATAGATAAAATAATTGATATTGACCAAAGTCCAATAGGAAGAACACCAAGAAGTAATCCTGCAACTTACACAGGAACTTTTGATATAATAAGAGAATTATTCTCTCAAACTCAAGAAGCTAAAATGAGAGGATATAAACCAGGAAGATTCTCTTTTAATGTTAAAGGTGGAAGATGTGAAGCTTGTAGTGGTGATGGAATAATAAAAATAGAAATGCAATTTTTATCTGATGTTTATGTTCCATGTGAGGTTTGTAAAGGGAAGAGATATAATAGAGAAACTTTAGAAGTTAGATACAAAGGTAAAAACATTGATGACGTGTTAAATATGACAGTTGAGGATGCTTTAGGTTTTTTTGAAAACATACCTAGAATAAAAAATAAACTTCAAACTCTTTATGATGTGGGACTTGGATATATAAGACTTGGCCAACCTTCAACTCAGCTTTCAGGAGGAGAAGCTCAAAGAATAAAACTAGCTTATGAGCTTTCAAAAAGAAGTACAGGAAAAACTATGTATATTTTAGATGAACCAACAACAGGGCTTCATATTCATGATGTAAGAAGACTTATAAAAATACTTCAGAGGTTAGTTGATGGAGGAAATACAGTAGTTGTAATTGAGCATAATTTAGATATGATAAAATGTGCTGATTATTTAATTGATTTAGGCCCTGAAGGTGGAGATAAGGGTGGAACAATAGTTGGCTGTGGAACACCAGAGGACATATGTAAAATTGAAGAATCCTATACAGGAAAATATTTAAAGAAATATTTAAGATAAAATTTTTAATTATAATAGAGTTGTATCAATTTCCTAGATACAACTCTATTATATTTTATAAAAGATATATTTTGAATAATTATTAATTCTAGAAAAGTTTAAACTCTTAGAGACATAGTAAAATATAACCTTTATAAAAAATATAATTCAAGTATTTATAATAAGTATAATGTAAATTCTAGTTTAACCAAGAGCAACATCTAAAACCATCATTAATATGAAGCCTAAAATTAAACCTATGGTTGTTAAAGTTTTATTTTCTATAGAAGCTTCTGGTAAAAGCTCAGAGCCTACAACTGAAATCATGGCACCTGCTGAAAATGCTAAAAGTAAAGGTAAAGCAGATCTTGAAGATACAGCAGCTAAAGCTCCAAAAACTCCAGCTATTGGTTCAACTATTCCTGATAATTGACCATAGAAAAAGCTTTTACCAACTGATATACCTTCTTTTCTAAGTGGAAGTGATACAGCAGCTCCTTCAGGGAAATTTTGAAGGCCAATACCAAGAGCTAAGGTTAGAGCTGCAACTACACTTGTACCTGGAATTCCAGCAGCAACACCACCAAAAGCAACGCCAACTGCTAATCCTTCAGGTATGTTGTGAAGAGTAACTGCAGTAACTAAAAGTATACTCTTTTTATATTTTTCTTTAGTAGATTTAGTGGAGCTACTTGGGCTATCAGAAACTATCATTTTCCCATAGGAAAATTTATCCATAAATTTGTCAGCTAATATTATAAATATTCCACCAAGAAAGAAGCCTATTGAGGGAATTAATAATTCATTCATAGCAAGTTCTTGACATAATTCTATTGACGGCATAAGCAAAGACCAAAAGCTTGCTGCAATCATAACACCGGCCCCAAATCCTAACATACAATTTAAGAATTTTTTATTTACTTTCTTAAAAAAGAATACTAAGGCAGCTCCAAGTGCTGTAATTGAATAAGTAAATAGGGTTGCTAAAAGGCCCTGCAATACTGGGTTAAGCTCTAAAAAAAAAGTCATAATATCCTCCAAGATATACAATTATTATCTCGTAATTATATATAAATCACTAAAAACTTATATAATATTACAAAATATTTTATGATATAATATTCCAAAAAAATAAAAATGTGTTAAAATAGTAATACTGAAATAAAATAAACGTATGATAGAGGGTTTGAAATTATGAAAGATGTAGACAAGATATATTTGAAAATGATTGATAAAAGTCCAATACCTTGTATACTAGGCTCTATAATAAGAAACGAAGATGATAAGATTAAAGATTTTAATATAGAATATTCTAATATAAAAATGATGGATTTAATTAATTCTAAAGATAATAGTTTGTTAAAAGCTTTTGGATTAAGCAATTTAGAGTTGCTAGAAGAAATATTTGAAAAATCAGAAGATGGGTCTGAGTATAGCCTAGATTTATATATACCAAATATAGATAAATATTATAATATTACTATTACTATGTTAGAGAATAGTAAATTTTCAATTTGGCTTACAGGAGAAATAAGTCTTTTATGTAGGTGTGAAAAGAAATGTCGAAAACAAGAAAAGCTTATTGAGATAATAAATAAGAAAATTCCAGATAAAATAGCATATAAAAATGAGAATGGTATAATAACATATTGTAACGAAGCTTTTGCTAGGGCTTATAATACTAAAATAGAAAATATAATAGGAAAACTAGAAAGTGAAATAAAGACGGATATAAATGTTAATCCTTGTGAGTATATGAATCAAGATGAAGAGGTAATGTTATCTAAAGAAGAAAAAATATATTATAGTAAGATAAGTGATAAAAAAGGAAAAGATATATTTTTAGAAACAGTAAAAATTCCTTTTGCTAATAGACATAATAAAATAGAGGGATTACTATGTATAACTAGAGATATAACAAGTAGGAAAAAATTAGATTTAGAGTTTGAAAGACTTAGAACTGAGTTTTTTGCTAATCTATCTCATGAGTTTATGACACCTTTAAATGTAATATTTAGTGCACTTCAGATGATAAATCAAACTATAGGAAAATGTTATAAATGTAAAAATAGAAAATATCATGGGTATATTCAAGATATAGATAAGAATGCCTTAAGGCTTTTAAGATTAGTTAATAACTTAATTGATTGTACAAAATTAGATACAGGAACATTAGATTTTAATCCACAAACTTATGATATAGTAAGGTTTGTAGAAGATATTTTCGATTCATCAGTAGAATTTGCTAAAAAGAATAATATAAATATGATTTTTGACACAGAAATGGAAGAAAAAATAATATCTTTTGATTTAAATAAAATTGAAAGAGTTATGTTAAATTTAATATCAAATGCTATTAAGTTTAATAATGATAATGGTGAAATTATAGTTCTTATAAAAGAGAACAAAGGATTTATAGAAATTGTAGTAAGAAATACTGGAATTGGCATAGAGGAAAGTAAGATACAAAGAATATTCGAGAAATTTGGACAAGTAAATTCTAGATTAACTAAGATAAGTGAAGGAAGCGGAATTGGATTATCATTAACAAAATCATTAATTGAATTACATGGTGGTACTATTGAAGCTAGAAGTGAAGTAAATAAGTGGACAGAATTTGCTATAAAGTTACCTAATATAATATATGAGGACGCTATGCTAATAAATGAATATACAGATTTACAAAATTATATAAAAGGAACAAGAGTAGAGTTTTCTGATATATATTTGAAACAAAAAATTTAAGCTGTTAAAGGAGATTATCTCCTTTAACAGCTTAAATTTTTAGGGTAGTTGGTAAATTATTAATCTCTATATTGATTTAGACAATCGCAAGCAGTCTTTAAAGATTGCATAGCATGCTCTATTTTTTCTTTGTTTTGAGGTTTTTCAGCTTTAGAACATGCTTGTTGTAAACATGATTCAGCTGATGTTAGAGTAGTTTTTACTTCATTGATATAATCTTGAGCTCTTTTTCCTTCCATTTTTAGGTCTCCTTTATTTATTAATTTAAGTTAAATATTAAATAATCTTTAACTTACAATAATATTATGAGTTTCATTGATTAAAAATATTACAGGAAATAAAATCAAATTATTTTAAATAAAATACAAATTAATATGAAATCTCTACATATAATAAAAAGCTATAAAATAGTAAAAATCTATTTTATAGCTTTTAAGTTATTATTTTAATTTACATTAGAAGTTTTGTATTGGGATGATTTAACTTTTTTTATAGGCTTTTTTTCAAAAGTACTTTTAAGCTTTTGAAGAAAGAAGATTATTCCTCCACCTATTAGAAAAAATACTATATTAAATGTGCTAAGGCTCATAGCTGGTTTTGCAACTTCTAAAGTGGTAGGTCCCATAAATACTGCGTAAATTGAACCTATCATAAGACCTAGTATAAAATAAATAAGTTGAGATCTTTTAGTAATTAAAAGTCTCTTGATTAATTTTATAATTGATAAAATACCTATAATTACGCCTACTCCAAAAACAAAAACTATAGGAAGATAAGAAAAATTAAAGTGTAAAATTTCCTTAATTGCAGACATTATAGGAACATATAAACCAAATATAAGTAATAATGTAGAACCTGAAATTCCAG